>JAEEOY010000063.1 GCA_016284515.1 Kiritimatiellia bacterium
GCATCAACTGGACTGGCTGGTGCTTCCATCCGAAGGCGGGTCCGTGCATGATCAAGAGCTGGGACTACGATGCGACGCCCTACTGGGGCGAATTCGCGCGCCGCGCGCTTTCGGGCGAAAAGTTCGAGATGAAGAAGATGCGCTGACTGCGGCTGCGCACAAGTCTCGGAAGTTTGGAAGATTTTGGAGGGACAGTCCCCCATTTTTGGAGGGACTGTCCCCGTGGTTTTGATATGCTGAGGCTTTACTTTTTACCCTAATTGGGGTAAAATACACTTTGTCATGTTTTCATAATGGGGCAAAGGGTGAAAAAATTCGCAGTTTTGCCTGAGCTGAATGGATTTAGAGGAAGGACTGTGGTCATGAAGTTCACGATCGGCTTGATCAGACAGAACCGCGCGGCGCTTGCCGCAGCGGTGTTCGCGCTTTGCCTCGCGCAGTGCGCGGAGGCGGATTCGCAGATCGCGTTCCCGGGAGCGGCGGGCTGGGGGCGCTTCGCGAAGGGCGCGCGCGCATCCAGTTCTCCAAAGGTCCTCCATGTCACCAACCTCAACGACTCTGGGACGGGGTCCCTCCGCTGGGCGGTGACGCAGTCGAACGCGATTGTCGTCTTCGATGTCGCGGGAGTCATCATACCCAAGAGCACGATAGTCTTCGGCAAGAACCTCTATATTGCTGGACAGACCGCCCCCGGAGAGGGGATCACCGTGTACGGGAACCGCTGCTCGTTTTCCGGCTCGGACAATCTGATCTGCCGCTACCTCCGCTGGCGCATGGGCCATATAGGGCCAAAGGGCAAGGACTGCGCCGGCATCGCAAACGGCCAGAACATGATCTTCGACCACTGCTCGTTCTCGTGGGGGCGCGACGAGACGTTCTCCATCAATCCCGACGGGAAGGGCTCGCTCGGAAACATCACGCTCCAGAACTGCATCTTCGGACAGGGCCTGATGACGCACTCGGCAGGCGGCCTCATGCAGGCGGACTACATAACGCTCTACCGCAACTTCTACTGCGACAACGGAACGCGCAACAACAAGCTCAAGGGCAAGATACAGTACGTCAACAACACCGTCTACAACTGGCGCAGCGGATGCGTCATCCTCGGCGGAGGCTCCTCCGGCACCAGCGAATGCAACATAACCGGGAACCTCTTTATAAAGGGTCCGGCCGGCGGAGTGGACTGCATCGGCGGAGGCAACAGCGGCTTCCGCTACTATGCGGAGGACAACTGGGTCGATGCTGACCGCGATGGAACCTTCGACCCATCGCAGTTCACCGGATCGGGCGGCGGGAGTCTCGTTTCCACGCCGTACAACTATCCGGAACTTGAACAGTATTCCGCTCGCGAACTCCTCACGAGAAACCTTCCCACGGTCGGCGCGTCGCTTCCGTACCGTGACCCCGCCGACTGCTACATGGTCGACGAGGTTATGAGCTATGGAACGGACGGCAAGCTCATCACATACGAGACGGCGCTCCCGATCGGAGCTCCTTCCACATGGAGCGTCTGGGGCGGCGATGCGCGTACGGACACGGACGGCGACGGAATGCCTGACGCGTGGGAATCGGCAAACGGGACGAATCCGAACAGCGCGGATGCAACCACGGTGGCGGCAAACGGCTACCTGAACATCGAAAACTACATCAACTCGATTACCGCCGCCGACAGCCAGTTCTATCTTCGCGCTCCGCTCCTCCCGAAGTCGGCGGGCAAGACGGCTTCGTCGATTTCCGTCGAATGGCGCGACTATACCGAAGGGGAGGATGGCTTCGAGGTGTCGTACAGCCTTAACGGGTCGAGCGGATGGACAGTGGCCGGCACTACGGCGGCGAATGCCACGAGCTATACGATAAGCGGACTCGGCTCCGGCGCATACCACTGGGTGCGCATACGCGCATTCGTCACCCGCAACGGCACCAAGGTCTACGGTCCCTATTCCAAGACGGCCAAGCTCTATACGAGCGCTGGAGATGGCGTGGAGGTAGATATCGATAGCTACGAGCCAGATAGTTGGCTTTCCGTCGGGCAGCAGTACTGGAATACGAAATACAGGCAGTGGAACAACAACACGCGCGTTTACCAGGATGGCGACAAAGTGCTGCTGAACACTGACGACGAAGAGTATGTGACACTTCAGAATCAAGTTGCCCCGGCGTCGGTCGTGGCGAATGGAACCGGCAAGGTGACGTTGAACAGAGCGGGGCGGCTTTCGGGATCCATGTCACTAAACAAAGGCAATACAGGCACGCTTGTTCTCAAGGCGGAAAGCACAGCGTCCGACAAAAACAGCCTCGCCACCTACACCGGCCCCGTAGTCAACCATGGCGGCGTCATAGAGTTCGACTCCATCGCGAACGGAGGAAGCGCCTCGGCGCTCGGCCAGTCGCTGGCGTTCGCGGACAACTGGGTGTTCGACGGCGGAACGTACCGTTACACCGGCGCAAACGCTTCCACGGACCGAGACGCGCTTCTGAGAAGCGCGTCTGCGCTGGAGCTGAATAGCAATTACCTGACGATGTACGGAATCTTCGAGGGCGAGGGCGATTTTGCCCTGCAGGGCAACGGAACGCTCGATGTCCCGAACGGCAGCTTCTTCGGCTACACGGGCGCGACGATCCTGCGCGGAGGCACGCTCAAGCTTTCCGATGCGAATGCGTCTACGGGCTCCGCAATGAACTTTCATCCGACCCAGCTTGTCATGGCGGGAGGCTCGCTGTTCATCGCCTCGGACAGCGGCTACCAGCAGGACCAGAACATGACGCTTGACATAGAGGTGGCGGACAACACCACCTCTTCTATTACAATCCCAGGGCGTGGAATTTTTCGCGGGACGATATCCAATGCCGCAGGTGAAGCTGGCGACGATGACGAAGACGAGGCCGGCGGGGTCAATGACGATGAGACATACGTCTACAATGGAAGTGAGGGTAGCCTTAGAATTTACGTCCCGTACTCCCGCGGATACATTGCGAACGACTTCAGCCAGTTCCACGGCACTATCATCGCGAACTGCACGCACAAGGACGGACGCTTCATGAAGAACGGATCGTGGAATGCGCCGACGACCCGATTTTACCTCGAGAGGTCGTCCGTTTCTGGTGCAACGACATACATGAGCGCGTATCCCGCCAACACGACAAACAAGCTCGGCGGACTTTCGGGCGATTCGGGGACATACCTAATCGGCTGCTCTGAAGGAAGTGCGCAGACGCCCTGCAATTGGATTGTCGGATATGCCAACACCGATGAAACCTTCAATGGCGTCATCAACAACTACACGTGGGGATACGGTGCGAGCAAGTATAAGGCAAACGTCTCCATCACTAAAGTTGGCACAGGGTATTGGCGTCTGAACGGCAACACCGAGAACCGCTCAGGCACCACGGTCAACGGGGGAACGCTGATCATGAACGCGACGCACACGGAAAGCGGCGTTACAGTGAACTCCGGCGCGATGCTCCGCGGAAAAGGCACGATCAAGACGGCGATCACCGTGAATTCTGGCGCGACTCTGTATCCAGGCGACGAGGCGGAATCCTCCTCGATGACGGCGGACAGCTCCGTGACGCTGAAGGGGGGCTCCAAGATGAAAGTCGGCAATGCCGCGCTATGGGCGAACGGAACGGTCTACATCAACTCAGGCGTGACGCTTGCGGTCGATACGTCCGTGAAGACGCTCAAGGCGGGAACGGAGATACGCGTCTTCAAGGGAACGAACGACAGGTTCACCACGAGCGGGACGTTCGAATCGATCGAGCCCGCGTCACCCGGCAACGGCCTCGCGTGGGACACATCCACGCTTTATTCGGACGGATACCTCAGGGTGTACAGCTACGAGCCGATCAGGACTTACTTCATCGGCGGGAATGGCGATTACTGGGATCAGGGCACGAGCTGGGACAACGGCGTTCCCGAGGCGGGCGTGACGGCGGTGTTTACGAACACGGCAACGCTCACGGTTAACATGCCCTGGAACAACGATGCGTGCGTCTGCGAGGCAATCGAACTGAACGGCGCCGACGTAAAGTTCCATTCGAGACTTAACTGGCCGCGACTCTCCCCGAAGAGCGTCACCGGAACGGGAACGATGTATCTGCAGTCAGACAGAAACAAGGACAACACCTACACCACTTCGGTCGGACTCGTTACGCAGGAGGCCGCGGATATGCTCGTCGAGGTGCCGGTTGTGCTCGAGCGCGCTGGCTCTACGGACATAGATCAGGACATTTTCTTCCAGGGGCTGAACGATCACGTCATCAACTTCTTCCGTCCGGTCACGGTTCTCTCCGGCGCGCGGCTCATCGCCTACAGCGGCATGTACCTGCGCGGCGGATTCGCCGTCGAGTCTACGAAATGGAACAGCATTCGCGGTACGAACACGATTGCATGCAACCTGACGGGCGCGGGGAACCTGTATCTCGAGGTTGATGCGGGCATCACCTATTTCACTGGCGACAACAGCGGTTTCACGGGGACGATAAACCAGGAACTCTACAGCAACGTTCCGCGGTTCATAGGCGGAGCTTCCGCGCCCGTAAACGGCACTGTGAACATCAAGGGCGACATGTTCATCATCCCAAGCGAATACGGCGAGACGTTCCGTTTCGGCGCGCTGAACCTCACGCGCGACGTCTGGTACTTCTGCTACGTCATGAAGAACATGGGCGTCAAGATCGAGGTGGGGTCGAAGGGCGACTCTTTCTGGGAGGACGGATACTACTTCGGCACTTGGGACGGCGCAAATGCGTCCACCACCGAGACGACGGACGCGGAGATCATAAAGGTCGGCGCAGGGACGACGCTCGCCGCGTACGCACGGCAGTACGACAACACGAAGATATCGACGAAGGACGGAATCTGCATCCATCCGCGCTGGAGCCAGGACTTCGAGAACGCGGAGACATACACTGCGCAGTTCTCCGGCGGAACGGTCGCGAGCACGGCGTTTGGAACCAGCGAGTCGAGCTACGACCTCAAGGGAACCGTGACGCAGGCTGAGCGCACCATCTACGGCACCGAAATGACGTCGAAGTTCTTCAGAATATACACAACAACGAAGAATGACACAAACGGCGCAGTGCTTTCAATGCCCGCCAAAGTGTCTGGAGCAACAGAGGGCTACAGGGTCGAATTCGACTACTATTTATCCCAAAATGTAACCGACGTGTGTTCGGGAATGGTGATAAAGGGGGTAAACGGTGTTCTTGCCACAATCTACGGTGGCGCAGGTGCAGATAAGGCCGAGAATAGCAATGGCGGCATTTTCAAGGGAGATTCAAATTCCTCGGATGATAAAATCGCAACGCTCCGCAGCTGGGGTCGAGGGACCGATCCAGCTTCAGAAGAGGCGCGTCCCTACTGGAACCATTTCGCAATTGTAGGTGTTCCGTCCGGAGCCAGGGCGGGCGTCTATTTGAGTGTCACCCGAGTGAATGGCGTAACGGTTGAAAATGTCGTCGCATACAAGTTGTCGGATACATACGACACCATCGACAAAATTAACCTGATTTCAATTATAACGCGATATCCATGGGATCGCTACACCTGCCTCGACAACGTGGTCGCGTCGATTGCGGAGACGGGGAAGCCGTACATCGCGAACGACGACGGCGCGACGCTTAGCGGCGACGAGGACTCGGGATGGGTGCTCACCCCGAGCGTGGGGCTTGCGAATGCCGTCGTGTGCATTCCGACCGGGGTTCAGCCTTCGACAGTAACGGTGCGCGCACACGTCGATTCCGCGACGGTGACGCCCAACGGGGCGAACGTGCGCGTTGTGCGCGGCGAGAGCGACATAACGGACTATCTCGATATTCCGGCAGCGGTGGATGGTGTCGTCAGCATAGCCGACGCGGCGGTGAAGGACGAGTTCGTCAAGGAGCCGCTTGACCCCGAGAAGGGCGCGGTGATTGAATTGTCGCCCGAGAGCGTGCGGCTTGTAACCGCTCCGACGCGTGCGGGGCTTGTGTACCAGTTGAAGGAGGGCGAGACGCTTGGCGAGATGTTCGACTGCGAAGACGGCGATTCTAAGATAGGCGACGGCGGCGCGTGGGAGCCCACCATAACCGTCTGCGGCGGGGAGTCCGGATTTTACACCATCTCGGTCGGCAAATGAGGTGGCGGGAGGGCCGCGCGACTCTCTCGGAAATGGTATAATATCCCGCATGAGAAACGACCTTGAGAAGCTGAAGACGCTCGGCAGGACGACCGAGGCCCCGAACGACTACGATCCGTCCGTGCTGGACGCGTTCTCCAACGCGCATCCGGACCGCGACTACTGGGTGACGTTCACGGCGCCCGAGTTCACCACGCTGTGCCCGAAGACGGGCCAGCCGGACTTCGCCACGCTGACGATCCGCTACATTCCCGCGAAGCGGCTCGTCGAGTCAAAGTCGCTGAAGCTGTACCTCTTCGGATTCCGCAACCACGGCGACTTCCACGAAGACGTAGTCAACGTGATCTACGACGACATCCGCAAGCTCCTGAAGCCGAAGTACCTCGAGGTGTACGGCAAGTTCGCCGCGCGCGGCGGCATCACGATCGATCCGTTCGTGAACGGCGGCAGCGGCGCGAAGTACCGCCGCCTCGCCGAGCAGCGCTTCGCCGCCTGGTCCGGGGTCCGTTGAGGATTTGCATCGACAACATTTTCCCCTCAGGCCCTCGTTTGAGGGCCTGTTTTTTTCGCTTTGTGAGATGATGGCATCCCTATACTTTTGTATAGGTGACAAATGCACCACATTTTTGGCATAATATATGGCGTAAGGGACTATACTAATTGGAGATGCCGACTATGAAAGCAAGAATCATAACTCTCGCTTCGATGGTTGCAGCTGTCTACGCAGCTTGTAGAGCGGAAATCACTCCTTCGGGAGGGATGGACACATCCACTATTCAGGCAGCGATCGACGCGGCGGCGAACGTGTCGCCTGCAGGCACGGTAACGCTTGGCGCGGGCACGTTCCTGATCGATTCGCAGCTTATGGTCACCGGCGGCGTCACGCTCGTCGGCCAGGGCTGGGAGAACACAATCATCAAGCAGACGGCGACGCCAGGTGCGAATACGCGCGTGATGACGCTTGATGACAACTCAACGGTCTTGCATGTGACACTGACAGGCGGACGAACCTCGGCCACTTGGGCAAATGGCTCTGGAGCGGGCGCATATGTCAAGAACGGGACAATCTCATGGTGCCGCGTTACCGACAATGCAACGGGTGTGGGTATTGCGACTGCAAATAATCTTTATGGTTGTGGCGTCAGCTTTTATGAAGGGAGAGGCAAAATCGACCACTCGATTATCGATTCCAACGTGGGAGGATCGGTGAGTGGGTATTGCCATGGCGGCGGCATTGGCATTAACAATCCATCCGGAGTTATTACGGTTGAAGCAAGTCTAATTTTCGGGAACAGTGCGACCGGTGATGGCGGCGGAATATATGCCAGTTTTGGCAACAATCACAATCTTCTGACTGTTCGAAATACGACAGTTGCTGGCAATGTTGCTTCCGGCAGCGGCGGCGGCGTGTTTGCGACGGAGTATTATGCCGCGAATAAATTCAGCTTTGCGCTTGTAAACAGCATCCTTGTGGACAACACTTCTGGAAGCGAAGGGGCCGATCAAAATCTCAATCTACCTTCTGACGAGAGAATAGTTTCTGGCTACGCTGCTCAGTCCTCCAACAATCGGTTCGCCAACGAAACCGCAGCGCTTGGAACTGATTCGCAGAGTGTCGCCGGCAGCGGTTCTGCGTGGTTCGTCGACGCGGCGAACGGCGACTACCACCTGAGCGCGAACTCTCCCGCCATCGGCGCGGGCACGACATATACGGGAATTGGTGTTGATCTCGACAACGTTACATTTGCCAATTCGCCTGCAGTGGGCTGCTATGAGTATGCCAATCGCGTCGCGGATCCCGTGTTCAATCCAGAGTCGGGCGTCGCGTTCTATCCGACGACAAACGTGACTCTTACTTGTGCGACGGAAAATGCGACGATTTACTATACGACCGACGGCTCCACGCCGACAGATTCCAGCACGGCGTATTCCGGAGCGATTGCGCTCTCCGCGACGACGACTATCAAGGCCCGCGCCTATGCGACGGGGAAGGGTCCGAGCGCCATCGTCTCCGCGACGTATACTTACCAGAGGCCCACGCCTCAGCCCACTGAATTTGCGAAGTCGATTGAAATCACGCTCACAACTGCGCTGGCGTCGACCGAAATAACTACGGGGGTCCCTGCTCTTGTCAGGCTCAAAGAAGGGTCCAACGGCGGCATTGTCGGCTTTGACTACGACGACTTCACTCTTGCCAAAGGCGGGGACATGATGTTCGTTGACGCAAGCGGAAATCCGCTGCCGCACGAGGTCGACACCTGGGATACAACCGGCGAATCGCTTGTCTGGGTCAAGCTCCCCTCGACCGCTGCGAGCACAAAGATCACCATGTACTACGGGAAGGGCACGACCTCGACTGCTTCTTCGACGGACGTCTGGAGCGATTATGTCGGCGTTTGGCATTTAAGTGAAGTTGGTGAAGCAAACACTGATGTAACAGTCCAAGACTCAACGGAACATGGCTACACCGGCACGGCGATTGGAATTGCCACAAGTGGTTCGGCACCAGGAAAGATCGGGTCTGGATGGCGGATTTCAGATTCTTCGACCGCAGATGACACGGCAGGCGGCATTCTGATGAATTCGATGACAAGTGTCACGCTTGGCTCGGAGTTCACCGTTTCTGCCTGGATGTGGCATAAAAACCAAGACTATCACTACGATCACGTCTTCTATAGGAGAGATGTCTCGAACGACAACTCGGCGGGGTGGTGGTCTGAGATTAACGGAGGCTCACACAATACCATTAATGTCGACGGGGGAGCAAAAGGCGGGAAACAATTCCTCATCAATACCACCAAGGGGGTCTGGAAACATTTGTCACTTGTATACAGCGGGACAACCGGGTATACGGTTGCCGATGGCGGAGCGGCTGTATCCCACACCCTTACTGCTGCAGCATCTGACAATGGCAAGGCAATTGCCTTCGGAACAGATTCCGACAACAACGATGTGTCGTGGAAGGGCATATTTGACGAACTTCGCATTCGCAAGGGCCCCTATGACTACAATTATCTTGCGGCGGAATACACGGCCATGAACACGGCCGAAACGGATATATTCGAGTATGGCGAGGCGCAGAGCACCGAGGTGACACCTCAACCGCCGTCTGGAGTGATCGTTCCCGGCGAGACGCCTGCAGCGACCAGGCAGACGATACAGGACGCGATCGACGCGGCGGCGAATCTCGCCGTGCCCGGCACGGTCACGCTCGGCGACGGACTCTTCGAAATCGACGCGCAGCTGATGGTGACAGGCGGCGTCACTCTCGTCGGCCAGGGCTGGACGAACACGGTCGTCAAGCAGTCGACGGCCGCCACCCGCTGCATGATTATTGACGACGAGGCGAAAGTCGAGGGCGTCACGATAACTGGTGGTCAAGAGACCGCGGCAAATGGTGCCGGCGCAGGCGCGTGGGTCAAGAGTGGCACGATTTCCTGGTGCTGCATCAGCAACAACACCAGCACGGCAAACTATGTGTCTGGCTGCGGAGTTTCTTTCTCGGGCGGACTGGGCGTGATTGATCACTCGATTGTAACGGACAACATTGCGCTGTCGGGCCAGACCGTCTACGGCTGTGGCATAGGCGGACTCGACACAGCTGGCCCCGTGACGATCGATACATGCCTCATCACTCACAACCTTATCAAGGGCGGCGGCTCGGGTGGCGGCATAGGTATCAAGAATCTCGGCGGAGACTGCATTGTCCGCAACTGCACGGTCGTCGGCAACACGGCCAACACGCATACGGCCGGCATTCGGCTTGAAAATAGAGCATCAGGGAATTCAACTGCAAAGGGGTTGCTGATCAACACCATCGCCGTAGGGAACATGCACAGTTCTGACGGCAGCGAGATGAACATAGCGGACAATTTCGTTTTCGACAAGACCAACTCAAGGAACTGCCTCTTCGGACTGGAATCGGAAACCGGTATGGCGTCAAGTTCCCTGTTCGGCGCCCCTGGGTTCGTCAACGCGGAAAGCGGCGACTATCGCCTTTATCAGGACTCGCAGGCTGCGGCAGGCGGGGTGGCCTACACCGGAATCGGAAGCGATATCGACAACGTTGCGTTTGCCGCAACGCCGTCGATCGGGTGCTACCAGTACACCGCCTTGACCGCGAACCCGACATTCAGCATTGAATCCGGCACGCTTCTTGATTCAGCTGCCAGCGTGGCTCTCTCCTGTGCCACGGAGGGCGCCAAGATATATTACACGACCGACGGATCGCTTCCGACGGAATCCAGCACGGAATACACCACACCTCTGCTGATTTCCGCCACCACGACGATCAATGCCCGCGCCTATGCCGACGGGCTTGGTCGTAGCGGCGTCGCCAGCGCATACTATCCGTACGTACTCCAGCCGGGCGAGACGCCTGCCGCGACCAGGCAGACGATACAGGACGCGATCGACATGGCGGCGAATCTCGCCGTTCCAGGCACTGTCACGCTCGGTGACGGACTCTTCGAGATCGACTCGCAGCTGATGGTGACAGGCGGCGTCACTCTCGTCGGCCAGAGCATGGACGATACGATAATCAAGCAGACGGCGACGACCCATAACGGCAACACGCGCGTGATGTCAGTCAAAGAAGGCGCTACGGTCAGAAATGTCACGTTGACCGGAGGTTCTGTGAGCGGCAACTGGGCAATGGGTGGCGGAGCAGACGTTGACAACGGCACCCTTTCCTGGTGCTGCATAACCAACAATGCAGCGGATACCGGCAACAACAAATATGGTGGCGGCGTCTTTATCGCCCGTGGACAGATTGACCACTGCATCATAGCGGACAACGCCGTTAGGACCACGGCTGCTGATGTTGCCGTAGGCGGCGGCGTCGCTATTCGAAATCCAACCGGTTCCGTCATAATCGATTCGTGCCTCATCGCTGGAAACCGCGCCTCCTCCACAAGCGGCCACATTGGAAAGGGCGGCGGCATAGGCGTTGAATACAACGCCAACAACATCAATGTTGTAACGGTGCGTAATGTGACAATCGTCGGGAATACTGTCGGCGATGGTGAGACTGCGAACAGTTCCATAGGTGGCGCCGTGTATGTCGCCTATCCGTCTGGCAGTGAAAAGCCGAGTACATTTGTGATGATGGACTGCGTGATTTCGGGAAATACAACACTGAATGCAAATACTACAGTCAACATCGTCTCCGGTGCAGACGTCGACTACTGCCTGTTTGACATTGCTGATGACAAGGTCGGCGTGAATAGCCTGGTCGGTGATCCTGTGTTCGTCAATCCGACGGATGGTGACTATCGCCTTGGCAGCGGTTCGGCGGCCGTTGGCGTTGGCACGACATACGAAGGCATCGGCGTCGACCTAGACAATGTTGCGTTCGCAGAGCCGCCGTCAATGGGTTGCTATGAATACGGCGACCTCACCGCGACGCCGACTTTCACGCCTGCGTCCGGGGAGATATTCTACTATACGCTCGACGTGGAGATCGCGTGCACCAATTCGGGAGCAGTGATCTACTACACGACGGACGGAACGGTTCCGACGACCTCGAGCTCTCTCTACGAGGGTCCGATAGAGATTTCCGCAACGACGACGGTCAAGGCGCGCGCCTATACGGCGGGCAAGGGCCTGAGCGCCGTCGCCTCCGCTACCTACACGCACAGTATCCCCGAGGAGCTCTCGTTCTACACGCCGCATGTCGAGCCGAATTCGCTCGGCGCGGACATTCGCGTCACGCTGGCGCATGTCGGACAGGGCGCGACGGTTGCGGACGTCTACATCGCGTGGGGAACAGACTACGACCACCTCTGCACGCCTGTTCTCGTCGCCGAAAATGTCGTCGCAAAGCAGCGCGTTGCCTATTCGATAGACAATCTCGAGAACACGACGCACTATGTCTTCCGACTGTCGGCAGAGAACGATCAGCACAGGTCGTGCACCCGCGACGGAGAGTTCACGACGCTCTCGCACGAGTATCTCGCCCTCTCGTCTCCGACGGTGACGGAAGTCGCGGAGACGTCCGCAAAGCTCGGCGTCGGCGTTGTCACACTCGGCGAACACGTGAACTCGGCTAGGGTGGTCCTCAAGTGGGGGACGGACCCGAACGCGCTTTCCCAGAGCAAGGTGCTTGATCCCGCGGCGCTCGAGGGCGCGGCGCTTGTCGAGACGCTGAACGGACTTACGGCGAACACCCTCTACTACTTCTCGTTCGAGGCGACAAGCGACGCGGAGACTCCCGAAGTAGTTTCCGTGTCCGGCAGCTTCATGACCGGCGGCCCCGCGCTCGAGTCCGCTGCGAGGTCGAAGGGCTATCCGTCCAGCGTCGCAGAAGGCAAGGCCGTCACCTACGATGCGGACGCCGCGGGCGACCCCGTGACGCTTGAGCCCGGCCAGCCCTACTGCGTCGTGGATGCGGCGGGCTACACGTACGTCTACCATTCGACGGTGGGTTCCGGCGCGGACTACGTGTTCCGCAACGAGGCGGACTTCAGGTACAACGCCTCCGCCCGCATCGGCAACACCTACTACCTCTTCCTCTCCGACGCGGTCGACGCCTCGGCGGAAGGCGACACGATCGAGCTCCTGCGCAACAACTACGCCGTCGGGGAGCTGATGACGATCTCGACGAGGCTGACGATACGCGGCAACGGATACGTGGTCAAGGTAGATGAGCCGTTCACCGACGACTCCGGCTATGTCGACCTGAACTGCACCACGGACGTGAAGACCATCTTCCAGATCGACAACGGCGGAGACGTTCTCCTCGAGGACATGACGATCATGGGCGGCGGACAGAATGTCGGCAGCGGAACCGGCGCCGGAACGCACGACGTGCACACCTATGCGGTGGTGGTCGCGCATGAGATGTCGGGCAACAACACCATCTACCAGACGGCTTCCACCGGCGTGCTCGAGATGCGGCATGTGACGATCACGCGCTCGCAGGGCGGACTCTTCACGGCTTTCGGCACGAAGGTCTACGCGGAGAACTGCAACCTCGTGCGAAACGCGCGCTACTGCGGCGGCGGACTCTACAACCGCGGCTTCCTCGTGATGGTCGGCTCGTCGCTTTCCGAGAACCGCTCGCTCAGCAGCGCCGGCGGCGGAGCTGCCGCGGAAAACCAGGGCGACATGTACATGAACAACTGCGTCATATGCAACAACGGCTCCACCGAGGTCGGCGGCGCGATCAACCAGTTCAACAGCGGAAACATCCAGACTGGCAACGGACGCATCACGCGCCTGTACCTCATGAACTCGACGCTGACGGGCAACTTCTCGTCCTACACCAGCGACGGCGGCGGCGGCATCGGCTCTCATGCAAACACCACGTGCACGAATCTCGACATCTACGCAGTCAACGTTCTTCTCTGCAACAACTACTACTACAACACGGCTAACCAGACGCTCACCGACAGCGACTTCTTCGTGAAGGACGGCACAACGATGGCGGACAACAACCTCCTCTACTCCGTCTACGGAAGGATCAACGCGTCCAGCTCCGTCTCGCCGCACGTCACCGAGTGCTGGCAGCTGTCCGATCCGTCTGCTCAGTCCGTCTTCAAGGGCTACACGCAGAACGCGCGCGTCTACGAGCAGAGCAAGACGACAGCGCCGATAACGGGCGCCGCGCTTGAGAGCGACGCGGACCAGCCGCTCGCGCGCTACGCGCCTATCTTCGACGGAAGCCTCGCCGACGTTGGCACGGATGGCGTCTACACGTACTTCGACGCCTCCGACTGGAGGCACGAGGTCGTCAAGATGTCCTACAAGACCATCGAGGGAACGATGACGGCGCTCGGCAAATGCGCCGCGGCGTCCGAGGCGGATATCGTGACGACGTTCTACGAATCGTCGTTCGCCTACGGCGTCGACGACCGCGAGATCGGCATCGTGGGCGCGTCGGGCTTCGGCGCGGACGTGAGGAGCTACACGCTGTACCTTGTCCGCAACCCGCAGAACGGCACGGTCAGCAAGAACCTGACGCTCAACGGCATGAGCTATCCGGAAGGCTCGGAGGTGACCGTCGTCGCGACGCCTGAGTTCGCCTGCACCTTCCTCGGCTGGTACGACGAGAACGACCAGCTTGTCTCGGACAAGGCGGCGTACGTCTTCACGATGGACTCGGACAAGCACCTCTATGCGCAGTTCTCGGGTCCGTCGTCCACCGTCACGCTCGATGTCGACTGCGAGCAGGCGGAGAAGGGCACACACACTAAGTTCCCGATCAAGGTGACGACCGACTGGCTCGGGAAGGCGTTCCCGACGATCTGCCCGAACGGCGCCGTGACGACGGAGACGAAGTCGGCGGTAGAGGCCGCGCTCAACGCGCCCGACTCCGCCAACGGACTCAACCACGTCTGGCAGGACTACGTGCTCGGCGGAATGCTCCCGGGCGACGAGCACGGACGCATCTGGATCCGCGCCGACCAGACCGCCGACAAGGCGACGCTCCGCTTCCGCATGCAGGAGCTCGCCAAGACGCAGGGCTGCGGCTTCGACGTCAAGTACCGCCTCCTCGCGATGACTCCCGGCGTCGACGCGGACTACAACCGCGAGGGCGCCTACGCCAGCAGCGGCACGTTCGTCGAGAACATCACCTCCGACCAGCGCGTCCACCGCGTGATCGACATGATCTTCGTCCCCGACGGATACCAGACTTCCTGCGAGTACGTGACGACGGTCAACACCGCGGGCGTGCTGAGGGTTGCGTCGGAGAAGGCGGTCGAGATCGTCTCCACGCCGTGGGCTGGCTTCTCGCCGTCGTCGAACCCCGCGGTCGCGGCGACGGACTACGTCAAGGCGTCGTGCCTCTCCGTAGGCGACGTGCTGTACGTCTACGACAAGGAGAACTCCAACTACCTCGCGTGGTCCGTCCAGGAGAACGGAACCTGGGCCGCGCTCGACACGTACCTCATCGTCAACGGGGCGGTGAGCTATGTCGGCGGGGCGGACGCGACGCGCACGAATTCGCTTCCGCGCGGAGCGGGCGCGTGGCTCGAGCGCAAGGATCCGACGAAGCCGATCTACCTCTACGGGCAGTACGACCCGACTCTTGCGAAAACGACTCTAGAGCAAGGCTTCAACCTCGTCGGCTCTCCGTGGTCCGCTCCGTTCGACGTCAGCACGCTCACGCCCGCCGCGTCCGGCGACCGCATCGTCATCCCGACGGGCGGCGCGCCGATCAACTGCACGTACGACGCGACTAAGCACGAGTGGGGCTGGTACAAGAGCGTCGAAGCCGTGCTGAAGGACAAGAACAACAACCCGATCCTGCATCCGGTCACGCATGAGCCTCTCGTCGGCGTCACTTCGGTATGGACGACGGAGGGTCTGGAGCTTCCGGTCGGACTCGGCTTCTGGTACTACAGCGCCGGCAGCGGGTCGTCCGAGCTGGCATGGCCCACGGCACAGCAGTAAGGCGAAAACACATACAGGGAGATACGGATATGAAAAAAGCATCTACATTCCTGGCATTCCTCCTCTGCGGAATCTTCGCGGCGCACGGCGGCTACATGTACTGGCTGCTCGAGCCGGAGGACGCCTCCTCGCCCGTCGAGTTCGCGTACGCGCAGGTCGCGGCAGACGACGGAAACGGCGCAATCACCTACCTCACCGTGGGGAATACGTCCTCGACGATTGTCTTTGACCAGTCGACAATCCCGAATACGACGAGCCTTGCGGAGACGTATTCGCTTCTGCCCTCGAGCCCCGAGTCCTTTTCGTACTACGTCGAGCTGTACAACCAGCTCGGCGAGGTCGTCGGCATGACGAAGCCCGCCACATACGCGCAGCTCAGGGATTCCTTCGCGCTGTATGACGACAAAGGGACGGCAGGAATTCTTGCCCCGTTTGTATACACTGCCGCGGCGGTTCCCGAGCCGACGAGCGGAATGCTCCTCGCGCTGGGACTTGGGCTCCTCGCGCTCAGGCGCCGCCGCGCTGCGGCGTTCCTTGCCGCCGCGGCGATGTGCGGCGCGGCGCTTGCGGCGGCGAACGACACGGTCGTTTCCTTCTCGACCCCGGGCGTGGACAGGTATGCGGACGGCACGCGCGTTATGCAGGGGGAGTCGTATGCGCTCGTGTGGACCGCTGACGGCGCGACGTTCGGCGGACTGTCCGCCGACTGCACTCCGCTTGCGCAGACCGACAAGGTCGTGATGGTCGCTCCGCTCGCGAAGCGCGGACGCTGCCCCGTGACGGTCGTGGAGATCAACGCGGAGGACGCGAAGAGCTACGAGGGCGGAACATTTGCGGTCTACCTCCTCGACACGCGCGTGAAGGGCGCGGACGGCAAGGTTACGCTTGCGGCCTACGCGAACGGACTTCCCAGGGTCGTAAACTCTTTCGGCGCGTCGGGCGCGGAGAAGGACGCGACGTCCGCGGCGGGAGTCGCCGGCGGAATCGGCGCGTCGGCGGCGATAAGGCTTGGCGACGTAGGCGTCTACACGCAGATAGAGTCGCCGCAGATCACCGCGATCGAGATTCGCGGTGCGAAGATAAGGCTTCAGGTCAAGGGAATGAGTCCGGCGGCGGAGTACTTCGTCGTGCCCGGCAGCACCCCCGGCAGCTTCGCGCAGGCGATGGACGCCGAGGCGGACGAGGATGGCTTCACGTTCGACAGGCCCGAAGACCGGTCCGCGACCTTCTTCAAGGTCATAGGCGTTCGCAAGTTCGACGCCGCGAAGGACGCGGCGAAATAGTTGCGCGGCGCTAGCCGAAGACGAGCTTCCCGGCGTACGGAATCTTCCTTCCGAGCACGCACACGAGCGAGGAGGCGACAAACGTCGCCGCTGCGGACGCGGCGATCGTCGCAGGCGTCGACATGTGCGGACGCAGCGCGGCGACTACGGGGCAGAGGATGAGTATGTGGACGAGGTACACGCCGAAGCTCGCCTCAGAGAGCGGACGCACAACCTTCATGTAGAACGCGCCTTCGCCCGTGAGCCTGCGCAGGAGTAGGAAGTACGCGGCGACGGTCATCGCGACGCCGGTCGAGCAGAACTCCCAGCTCATCTCGAGGTCCACGGCCGCGGCGTACGGTGCGGAGACGGGGAACTCCGTCCCGTAGTTCGATATGCAGCAGTAGAAGAACCGCGAGACGATGAGCCAGCCGACGGCCAGCAGCGGAACGGCGACGGACATCGTCTGGCGCCTGTCGAGTTTGGGGAGGAACTTGCGGACGTAGAAGCCGAGGAGCATGTAGCCGAAGAATCCGCTGACGTAGTGGAAGGTTCCGAACGAATTCCACGGACACTCTCCGTACAGGAACGGAACCGCGCCGAAGTCGGGCGCGCCGTAGAAATATCCCCAGAGCTTGCGCAGGAAGGGGAACGTCGTCGTGAAGAGCCAGAGGATCAGCCATCCGCGAACCTCCTTCTCCGACGCGCGGTCAGCCCAAGGGGAGAGAAGCGGCATGAGAAGGTAGAGTCCGATGAGCATCGGAACGAACCAGAGGTGTCCGCCGGTCGCCGCCGGGAAGTTGAACAGCATCTGCCCCCAGCTTCCGCCGTTCCACCAGTTGTAAACGCAGCACCATATCGCGAACGGGACGCCGACGCGGAAAATGCGGTGGGCCAGAAACTCGCCGGTCGGACGCCTCACCGGAAGGAGCAGGTAGCCGCTCGCCATGACGAAGAGCGGAACTGCCGCGCGGCAGGCGGAGTCGATTCCGGCGACCCATGACGCGTCCGAGAGCGACTGGACGTAGAACCCTCCGTCCTCCCCGAAGTAGAACTGCTCGCAGGCGTGCACAAGCAGCACCATGAACACCGCGACAACGCGGAGGTAGTCGAGGAACACGACTCTGTAGGGTGGGTGAATGTCGATCTTCATTTTGGCGTATGTATCCGTTGTTGAATATCCACCGGATTTTGAAATGGATGTTACGGAGCGGGCCAGCAGGCGGATTCCATGCCGTCGTATGGGCAGTTGCGGGAGAGGGATGCGAACTTCGCGACTTCGATCGCGCGGCGCTCGCCGACTTCGATCGTCGTGTGGCGCGCAGACTCGAGCTTCTTCGCCGCAAGCGGGGAAAGAATCGAGCGGGGCATCTTCCACCACGCCTCCGCCCATGCCTCGGGCGACATTCCCTCCTCTTCGACCATCGCGTTCCAGGTGAGCGGAATCGCCGCCTCTAGTCCGATGATTCCATTCGCGCTCGCCTCGAATCCGAGCGACTTCTTCGCCGCCGGATGAGGCGCGTGGTCCGTCGCGAACATGAGCGCGCCTTCCTTCACGGCGCGGCGCAGCTCCGCGCGGTCTTCGTCGTTCCCGAGCGGCGGGGCCATCTTGTAGTTTGCGTCGTTCGCCGGAATCTCCTCGCACGAGAGCGCGAGATGGTGCGGCGTCGCCTCGGCGGTAACGGGAAGCCCCTCCTTCTGCGCGGCGCGCACGAGCTCCACGCCTTCGGCGGTCGAGATGTGCTGTATGTGCAGCCTGCATCCCGTGACGCGGCAGATCGAGAGGTCGCGGCGTATCGCGACCGTCTCCGCGGAAACCGGGATGATCGGCAGATGGAGCCTGCGCGCGAGGTCGCAGTCGCGGATCACTCCGTCCTTGACCTCTTTCGGATCCATCGCGTGTTCGCAGATGCACATTCCGAGTTTCGCCGCGCGGCGCATCGCCTCTTCCATCACCTTGTCATCCGCGACATACGAGCCGTCGTCCGTGAAGAACGCCGCGCCCGCCTCCGCGAGCGCCTCGAGATCGGCGACTTCGTGTCCGAGCCGCCCCTTCGTGATGCACGCGGAGGGGAGAAGCAGTGGGGGAGTGGAGGAGTGAAGGATTGGAGGAGTTTGCGAGCGCTGGTAGGCAATCGCCTCCGGCGAGTCGCAGGCCGGCGTCGTGTTCGGCATCGTGACGACCGCGGCGAATCCGCCGCGCGCGGCGGCGGAGAGGCCTGACTCCGTTGTTTCGGCCTCAGGAACCCCCGGATCGCGGAAGTGGACGTGGACGTCTAAAAAACCTGGAAAATCGTAAGTCTTCATCGTCCGCCCATTATAGCATATTTTGGTATAATAGGTGGCATGAAGAGGTTCATAGACACCTTGATCGTCGTCGCGTTCGCTCCGCTGTGGGCGCCGCTTGCCGCGCTGGTCGCGCTTGCGGTGCGCATTGCGGACGGATCGCCTGTCGTGTTCCGGCAGGAAAGGGCGGGTCTCGGCGGACGGCCTTTCTCGATGATGAAGTTCCGCACGATGAGGGGCGGGGATGGAAGCGACGCGGAGAGGACGACGCGGCTTGGGCGCTTCCTGCGCTCGACGTCGCTCGACGAGCTGCCGCAGCTGCTGCACGTCCTATCGGGGAAGATGGCGCTCGTCGGGCCGCGTCCGCTGCCGACGGCGTATCTGCCGCGCTACTCTCCGGAGCAGGCGCGAAGGCACGAGGTGCGCCCAGGCATAACCGGGTGGGCGCAGGTGAACGGGCGGAACGCGATTTCGTGGGACGAGAAGTTCCGGCTTGACGTGTGGTACGTCGACAACCGCTCGCTTCTGCTCGATGCGAAGATACTTTTCCTGACCGTGTGGCGCACGGTCCGCCGTGAGGGGATAAACAGCTCCGCGACGGAGACTATGGAGGAATTCAAGGGCAAGGAGACTGAGTAGATGAGAGGCAAGAGTGTTTTCAGGGTGCGGACATACGAGTGCGGCGCGGACGGCTTCGCCACGCTGCCGACGATATGCAACTATCTGCAGGAGGCGGCGAGCGTAAACGCGGAGGACCTCGGGTTTTCGAAGTCCGATTTCGCGTCCGCCGGGCAGAACATATCGTGGGTCCTTACACGGCTTGTCGTGAAGATGGAACGGTATCCAAAGTGGGAGGACGAAGTCGTCGTCGAGACCTTCCCGCGCGGCGGACGCAAGATCGTCGCGTGGCGCGACTTCGAGCTGAAGGACGCGTCGGGGGCGCGGCTTGGCGTCGCGTCGAGCGAGTGGATGCTCATCGACCTCGCGACGCGCAAGATCGTGCCCGTGCCGGAGTCTGTGTTCGCGGCGGCGGACCCTGCGGACGCGCCGGTGCTCGGGGAGTCGCCGTTCTCGAAGTTTCGATTTCCGGACGGCGCGCCGTCCGGCTCGTGCACCTTCCGCGCGCAGAAGTCGCACATCGACCTCAACGGACACGTGAACAACGTCCACTACGTCGAGTGGATGCTCGAGCCTGCCGAGGACGCGTGCCCGGGGGAGGCGGAGATCGTCTTCAGGTCCGAGACGCTCGCCGGCGACGAGGTGCGCGTCGAGTGCGCGTCCGAGGGAGACCGCGTCTTCCACCGCGTGTTCGCCCCCGACGGACGCGACCACATAGTCGCCTGGACGCGTCCGCACCAGCAGTGACCGCGCCGACGCAGGGCCGCCGTTTTTGGTATAATAGTAAGACTATGAACTTCGACAACCTTATGGCCGTCAGCCCGATCGACGGGCGGTATGCAAACAAGTGCTCCGAGCTGCAGGAGATATTCTCGGAATACGGACTCGTCAAGCGGCGCGTCCTCGTGGAGTGCACGTGGCTCAAGGCGCTCGCCGCCGAGAAGGGCGTCGCCGAGTGCCGCCTCACCGCCGCGCAGGCGAAAGCCGTCGACCGCGTTGCGGCGGAGTTCTCGCTTGCGGACGCGCAGCGCGTTAAGGACATCGAGAAGACGACGAACCACGATGTCAAGGCAGTTGAGTACTTCCTCAAGGAGAAGCTCGCCCCGGCGTTCGGCGCGAAGGGCGCGAAGACGCTCGAGTTCGTCCACTTCGCCTGCACGAGCGAGGACATCAACAACATGTCCCACGCGCTTATGCTGCGCGACGGCAAGAAGGTTCTCCGCGCGGCGATGGACGAGATGACGGCGAAGGTCGCGGCGATGGCGAAGGAGTGGGCGAAGGTCCCGATGCTCGCGCACACGCACGGGCAGCCGGCCTCCCCGACGACAGTCGGCAAGGAGCTCGCGGTCGTGACGGCGCGCCTGAAGCGCCAGGCCGGCGAAATCGACCGCCTCGTGATGCCCGCGAAGATGAACGGCGCCGTCGGAAACTTCAACGCGCACCTTTCCGCGTATCCGAAGGTGGACTGGGAGAAGCTCGCGCGCAAGGTCATCGAGTCGCTGGGCCTCAGGCAGAACCGCCTCACGACGCAGATCGAGTCGCATGACGGAATCGCCGAGCTCTTCGACGCGATATGCCGCTGGAACTCGGTTCTCCTGGACTTCGACCGCGACGTGTGGATGTACGTCTCGATGGGCTACTTCAAGCAGCGCACGATCAAGGGCGAGATCGGCTCCTCGACGATGCCTCACAAGGTGAACCCCATCGACTTCGAGAACTCCGAGGGCAACCTCGGCCTCGCGAACGCCGTGATGGGCTTCATGGCGAGGAAGCTCGCGATCTCCAGGATGCAGCGCGACCTTACGGATTCCACCACGCTGCGCAACATGGGCGTCGGATTCGGCTACACCCTCATCGCGATACGCTCCACGCAGAAGGGGCTCGGCAAGCTGGAGCTCAACGCCGACCGTCTCGCGGAGGACCTAGACCGCAACTGGGAGGTCCTCGCCGAGCCGATCCAGACCGTGATGCGCAAAGTCGGCATGGACCGTCCGTACGAAAGGCTCAAGGAGCTCACCCGCGGACGCCGCGTCAACGCGCAGATCATGCAGGACTTCGTGAAGGCGCTCCCGCTCCCGAAGGACGACAAGGCGCGTCTTCTCAAGCTCACCCCCGCGTCGTACATCGGCATCGCCGAGAAGCTCGCAAAGCTCGCGTAAGGACGCGAAATGATCAGAAAGCGCATTCTCCTCTCCGGGATGATGTTCCTGCAGTTCCTCATGCTGCCGGTATGGTTCGTCCCGATCGTGCCGTACGTTCAGTCGCTCGACGGAGGAGGGGAATGGGTGCTCTGGTGCGGACTCATCATGGGCTTCGGCACCTTCACTTCTCCGCTCGTCGGGATGTTCGCCGACAGGTTCCTCAACGCGGAGAAGGTGATGGCCCTCTGCGACTTCGCCGGAGCCGCAATGCTCTCCGCCGCGTTCTTCGTGCGCAGCCCCGGGCTTCTGTTCGTGCTCCTGCTGCTTGCGATGTGCTTCTACATGCCGACGTGGGCTCTGTCGGCGTCGATAGCCATGGCGCATCTGCCGAGCGGGGAGTTCCCTAAGGTTCGGGTCTTCGGCACGCTCGGCTGGATTGCGTCCGGCGTCTTCTCCTACATCGGCGTCAGGTGGTTCGGCGTAGAAAACTTCGACACGACGGCGTGGATATTTGCGTGCGGCGCCGGTGCGTCCGCCGTGGGCGGGCTGCTATCGCTCGCGCTTCCCCCCACTCCACCGGCGGCGAAGGGCACGCCTGTGTCAGTCGCCGACGCGCTCGGACTCAAGGCGCTCGTCCTGTTCAAGCGTCCCGAGTTCTGCGCGTTCGCCGCGGTGCTTCTGCTCGCGATGATTCCGTTCATGTGGTACAACGTCTACTGCGCGGCGTACCTCAAGGAGTCGGGCTTCAAGTTCCTCACGATAACCCTGAGTCTCGGACAGGTCGGCGAGATCGGCTTCATGCTGCTCGTCCCGCTGATCGTGTCGAAATGGGGCTACAGGGCGGCGTTCGCCATCGGCATCGGCGCGCTCGCGTTCAGGAACGCGGCGTTCGCGTCGTCGTGCGCCCTCGGCTTCGCGCCGGGCGACTTCGCTGGCATACTCGTTCACGGTCTCATCTTCGGACTCCTCGTCGTCGGCAGCCAGATGTACATCGACGACAACGCGCCGAAGGAACTCCGCAACCAGGCGCAGGGACTCGTCAACCTTATGACCGCGGGTGTCGGAGTGTTCCTATCCAACGGAATCTTCAACGCGGTGCTTGCGCCGCGCGCGGACGGTTCGCGCGCGTGGACCGCGGCCTACCTCGCGGCGTTCTGCGTCGCGTGCGTCGCGTGCGTTCTCTCGGTCGTCCTAATCCGCCCGCATCGCGGCGTCAGGGAAGGCGCGAGCCCCAGAGCGTGAGCTGCGTGCGGTCGCCTATCGCCGTGAAGGCGGCGGTCTTGTCGTTCGTCCCGTCTATCGCCATCGTCAGCGCGACGCCGCGGAAGACGTCGACTCCGTCTAGCGTGACGGTGATGTAGGGCGTTCCCGTCTCGACGTCCCAGCGTCCGGTGCGCGCGCCGCCGACCGTCCTGTCGGCCCTCAGCTCGATGCGCTCCGCCCTCGCGCCCCCGCCGTGCGCGTAGTCGACATCGAGCCTGTGCAGGATGACGTCCCACGATCCGGCGAGCGCCTTGCGCGGAAGCCCCTTTCTGTCCAGCCTTTCGCCGCGCGTGCGGTACGGCGCCGCGAGGAGCCATCCGTCCTTGTTCAGGAACAGCTGGTGCGTGCGCAGATAGTGGCCTTCGTGTCCCTCGTCGGTGCGCGTGTGGAAGACGATGTAGGCGCGTCCGTCGTCGTTAACGATCGCGGAGTTGTGTCCCTGCGCGACCATTCCGCTCCTGTCGCCCGGCCATTTGTATGCGCCGAAGAGCCTCACGCCCTTCGGACCGTTGAAGTTCATCTCGTACTTGTCGTAGAAGGGCGTGTTGCCGGCCTTGTCGAGGTAGGGTCCGTCGGGGTTCTTCGCCCTGAAGACGCGGATGTTGTATCCGCCCTTCGCCTCGAGCTTCCCGTACGAGACGAAGAGCCAGTACCATCCGCCGAAGCGGAATATGTACGATCCCTCGCCCGATGCATAGGAGCCGCCGGCGATCTTCTTCCCGAAGTACGGGTCGGAATGCGCGTTCGCAGGATATTTCGCCCTTGCGTCCCTCAGGCCCGTCTTCTCGTCGAGGGCGAGCATGAAGATTCCGCCCGACCACGAACCGTACGACATCCAGAGCTTCCCCGCCTCGTCGTAGAACACGCACGGGTCGATGCAGTTCGGAAAGGCGAGCCCCCACTTTTTGTTTCCGACGCCGAACGTGACGTAGCGCTCCGGAAGCGTCTTCGCTCCGAGCACGGCGGGAACGTCCGTCTCCTTCCAGTCGGATGGCGAGAAGCCCCCGTAGACGACGCTGCCTGCGTACTCATATGGACCCTCCGCCTTGTCCGCCGCGAGAAGGACGATGTTCGACTTCCAGTCGTCGCCGTTTGCGGAGAGGTAGACGCAGTATTTGCGCATCTTCCTGTTGTAGACGACATCCGGCGCCCAGAGGTAGTCGAACCAGTTCCTCGTCGAGTCGTCGTTGTTCCATGCGCGGATCTTCTCCGCTGTTTCCGGCGAGACGGCGCGTCTCAGGGAGTCCGTCTGCCGCCAGCTGATGAGGTTGTCGCTCTGCGCGCTCGCGAGGTGGGTTCCGAAGATGCGGAACTTTCCGTCGAGGTCTTTGAAGACGGACGGATCGTGCACGTGCGCGGTCCGCACCCAGCCGGGCGGCGGGCGGAAGTTCCCGGCGCGCGCGGACTGCGCGTCGCCGGACCGCGCCTGAAGTGAAGTGGCGGCAACGAGGGCGGTGAGTATCGTCGTCTTCGTCATTTTCCACAATTATACCAAAATTCCGCCGCGGTTTTTGGTATAATTTGGAGGAAACGGAGGATTAATGTTGATTCTGCTTGCGGCCAGTCTGTTCTTCACGAACCCGGCACCTATGGAGATGCCGAGGGCGCAGGCTTTTCTCGTGAAGGAGCGCGCGGACCGCAAGGCGCGCCAGACGATGCGCCTTGAGGATCGCTTCGACAGGACAGACCTCTGGATCTCGCGCTCGGTGGACGGGATGTGGCGCGACGACGACGGACGCGAGTTCATGCTCGCCACGCTCGGCACGATCGCGCCGCCGCTCACGGGCGACAAGTCGGTCACGCGCGAGGACTACGTCGCGTCTTCCGCGCCGCTCCTGCGCAAGGACGAGAAGGAGCTTTTCACGGCGATCGACAAGCTTTCGCCGGTCGCGCCTACTGAGGAGTTCGCGCGTCCGCACCAGACGCCGCGCGGCTACAGGGACGTCCGCTACTACCAGGGCACGAACGAGACGGCGATCGTCTGCGCGTTCATCCGGGAGAAGTCGGAACGCTGGTACCTCGCCTCTTGGACCCTCGCGCAGGGCGACTCATACGACGACTGCGTGAAGCTCTTCGAAGGGGAGTTCCTCGAGAAGCGCGACACGTGGCCGAAGGGCTGGGCCGAGGAGCCCAAGGAGAAGAAGGGCCGCGCGAAGGATCCGCCGCCGCCTGGCGAGCGCGAGCTGCTGCGCGCCGACGCGCGCCACTCGGTCGCGCTGTACGACAGCTGGCGCGTCACGGACGGAGACGAGTTCACCGTTCTGGACGACATCCAGAACTCTCGCGCCTTCACGGTTGCGCTCACGAACGACCTCAAGCAGATGCGCGGCGCATATGCCGCGGTGATGCCGTCGCCGATAGACGGGTCCAACGTCCTTGCCGTCGCACGCATATTCGCGTCGCGCGAGGAGTATCTCGACGCGCTCGGGCAGAACGACCACGGCGACATGGAGTGGAGCGCGGCGTACTGGAGTCCGCAGCGCCGCGAGCTCGTCGCGTACCTCCCGCCGGATGGATCAGACAAGCTGATCGAGACGATCCGCCACGAGGCGTTCCACCAGTATTTCTCCTACGCGGCCTCGATGATCTCGACCTCTCCGTGGATCAACGAGGGCTATGCGCAGTATTTCGAGGGAGGGCCCGACGGACCCGCCTCGGTCGACACGGAGGGGCTCGTCGCCTGTGCGGAGGCGCTTCCCGCGGTCATGATGATGGACTACGACGAGTTCTACGCCGGGACTGACGAGGAACGGCGGCTCAAGTACCGTCTCGCTCTTTCGATCGCCGTGTTCCTCGAGCGAGGCGCTCCGAAGGTGCGGTTTGATCCGTTCAAGAACGTCAAGCGCGACTACGTAAAGTCGCTCATCGCCACCAAGGACATGCGCCAGGCGACGTCGATCGCGTTCAAGGACAAGGACACCCTCGACCTTTTCGTGCGGGAGTGGACAAAGTACTGGAAAGAGAAATGAGCTACGTCGGCAGGCTTGCGCCGAGTCCGACCGGCGCACTTCACCTCGGCAATGTCCGCACTTTCATGGTCGCGTGGCTTCGCGCCCGTTCGCTCGGTGGGAAGGTGGTCTTCCGCATGGAGGACCTTGACCATCCGAAGGACAAGCCAGGCGCGGCGGCGGAGGCGGTGCGCGACCTCAGATGGCTCGGCTTCGACTGGGACGAGGAATATGTGCAGTCCGAGCGAAAGGATTTCTACCGTGAGGCGCTTGAAAAGCTTGTGGAGATGGGGCTCGCGTATCCGTGCGTCTGCTCGCGCCGCGACGTGGAGTCCGCGCAGTCCGCACCCCACGCCGGCGAGCAGCTGCACTATCCGGGAACATGCCGCGGACGCTTCGCGTCATGGCGCGAGGCATACACCTGTCTCAACTCCTCCACTCCTCAACTCCTCCACTCCCCCACTTCCCGTTCCCCCTGCTGGCGGTTTAAGGTTCCGGACGATACCGTTGTCTCGTTCGACGACGCGTTCGCCGGGCGGTATGAACAGGATGTCTCGAAGACGCTCGGGGATTTTCCGCTCGCACGCGACGAGTTCGGCGCGGGCTACACGCTCGCGTGCGTCGTGGACGATCTCGACATGGGGATAACCGAGGTCGTGAGGGGAGACGACCTTCTCCCCGCGACGCCGGCGCAGATTCTCATCGCCCGCGCGCTCGGAAGAGACGCGCCGTCCTACTGCCATCTTCCGCTTGTCGTGGGGCCCGACGGACGCCGCCTCGCGAAGAGGCACGGCGACACGCGCGTCGCGTCGTTCCGCGAGGCCGGATGGAGCGCGGGGCGCATCCTCGGCCTTCTCGCGGCGAGCTGCGGCTGGGCGGAGAAGGGCGAGGAGCTTTCGCTCGCGGCGCTTCTGCCGCGCTTCGACCTAGCGGCAATCCCGAAAGCGCCGTTCGTCTACGGGTAATCACATCGAAAATTAGCTCGCGAGGTACACGCCACCCACCTCGCGAGGTACCCTATGCCCACCTCGCGAGGTGCCCTATGCCTACCTCGCGAGGTACCCTATGCCTACCTCGCTAGGTACCTGCCATGTACCTCGGGAGGTATCCGCTATGCAGCTTGGGAGGACTTTTCTTTCGTCACATGCGCATTCCTTTGCCTTCGAGGTTTGAGATTTAACTCCGATGGCTGACAAAAGGGCTTCACTAACGTTTCGCCTTGTGCTTCGCGTTTTCAAGCCGCCTTGAATTTACTGCGGGCCAGATAAGGGTGCAACGAGATATTTATGTAGTGCCAAACATCGCTGCATAGTCTATGTTGTCATGTTTTGCGCTTCGCGGGACCACAAATCTTGGCAGGGGGTTGCGTCGCTCCGCGACGCAACAAGGAAGGGCGTGGAGCAGTTGACTAGAAAGTCATTTTCCATTCGCTTTTCTCGCGCGCTCCCGATTTTCTTTGATTCTGTGCGATAG
>JAEEOY010000064.1 GCA_016284515.1 Kiritimatiellia bacterium
CCTGAAACGCCTTCGTCGACACTGAAAGCGGCTATTGAATAGAGGCGAAGCGGCGCGTTCCGGTGGTTGCGCACCCTGGGGGGTGGGGCGTTTCCGCTACCCCAGGGGATCGCGGGCCGCTACCCGTAGGGGTGTCGTCGCCGCACCCCCGGGGATGACGACTATTGCTCCGTAACGGAGACGGGAACGGTCTGAACTGGGACGTTTGCGTCGTCTCCCGCGTTGTCCGCCGTCTGCGTTGACTGCGTGATGACGGCAATGCCCGGTATCCCGAAGGCATACACGCCCATCGTCTGCGTTTTGTCGCTCGGCTTGAGCGAGCTGCATCCGGAAAGTCCGCTCACCACCCCTCCGCCGACGAGCGCGGCAATGAACGGCTTCACGAGCGGCTTCACGAAACTCAGCGTGATTTGCGCCGCTTTCTTCCAGTCTATCTTGATTTTCATTTTTGTTTTCCTTTCGCATTTGTTTTTACAAGGTGCTCAGTGCTGCTGGAGAAGGCTCCAGCAGCACTTGATCTTGCGCCTAAGGCCAGCAGCCTCAAGCGCTTCCGCATCCGGCGCTGCGGACTTGATCCCGGCAAGGTCGAGCTCTGCCTTCTCCTTTGTCCAGCCCTCGGGAAGGCCGCGGATGAACTCCTGCGTCAGGAGCACCCCTGGCTCGGTGCGGACGAATCCGTCGAATCCGCGCGAGTAGTGGTAGATGCGACCCTCGATCGCGAGGTCCCCCGACTCCACGCCGACGGGCGTTACGGAGAAGGTCTCGTCGAAGACGTGCTCTGGATGTTCATGCGCGTAGTCGGAGCACGCCTCCACAAGCCTGCGCACAACATCCTTCGCTGCGTTGAGCGTGTAGCCCAACCGCCGCGTCGCGTCCTGAAGCGCCACGACGGCCGGAACGGCCGCGAGGAGCTGCTGCTTGTTCGAGATGCCCGCCTCGAGCATCGCCTCCGCCGTCTCGCGGAGGGCCTTCATTGTTTGCTTTGCCATGTGTGTTTGCCTTTCGTGTTTTGGTGTTTACTTCAAGTCCTCAGCCTTCCTTGACGTCGACGGACATCACGGGCTCCTTCTCGGTGAAGCGGACGTACACGACCTTGCGGCCCTTGTCGTCGATGCGCATCTCCCAGTTCTTGATCTTCATGCCCTTGAGGGCCTCCTGCAGAATCATGGTTCGGTTTCCTTTTGTTTGTTTCGGTTTGAGTGAAGAGGGGGCGATGCGTACGTGGCGCGGGTTTCGCGCTCCACACGCCGCATGCCCCTCTATATATCCATGTGCAGTGTTGTATCATCAGCACTTTACGGGAAGCGTTTCACCCTTGATTTTATTGGGTGAAAGCAGCTTCGTCATCTCGGCAACCCCCCTGTAGTATTTTACCCTCGCAGACTGGGTCGGAATCCGCCATTTCATTGCCAGCCTGCAGATCGACTCCCTGCGGTTCTTGCCGTTGAGGACCACCTGGTCCAGGACTGGCAGAAGCCTTGCGAGCCCGGCTTCGGCGAGGCGGTTCCTTGCTTCGGCGACGCACCGTTCACGGTAGGGCGCGATCACCGAGCGCGCCGCGTCCCCCCATGCTGCGCGGCGTATCTGCCGCGCTCCGTCCCCTCCGTCGGAGAGGGCGGGCAGCTTCGACGCGTCGAATCCCTCGAGAAGGGCGTCCAGCGAGCGGAAGCCCCTCGCCATGCGTTCGTTGCGGTAGTTCATCGCGCGGCCTCCTTTCCGGCGAGGGCTGCGTAGAAGCGCTTCAGGCGCATGTGGAACGCCGCGGCAGGGCTACGCAGGGCGCAGGCGCGCATGACGGACTTCTGCTCGAAGTAGAGTTCGAGGAAGCTGTTCACGCCGATGCGGTTCGCGTACCACGCCCAGATCGTGAAGTCCTCCGCTTCGCCGAAGTCCTTCACTGCCTCCTCGACGGCGGCCTTCACGGGATCCTCGACTCCGTCGGCGAAGATCCTCTCCCTCCACGCGGCGACGAAGTTCGCGGGGATCGCGCGGGCGCGCACGCGTGCGTGGTCTGAGACACTGTAAGTATTACTAATACCCGTATGCGTATGTTCCGTATGACATACCACGCGCGCGCACGCGAGGCTGTTTTCCGTTTGTTGGTTGTTGTCTTTCACTTTGCGCCGCTCTTGGAACTTTTGTTCCTCCACGGCGCCGGAAAGTTTCTCAGGCGTTAAGTCACTTTAGCGGGTATCGTGACGCGAGATTCCGCAGCGCCCCTGAAAACACGCCCCCAAATTCATCGACAAATCACTTTACATGTTTCAATCGTGACGTGAGATGACGCGGCTGGAAGCCGCGTCTCCATGGGTTGCGACATCGGGCGGCTGAACCAAGGAGATGCGGCGTCTCGCCGCGTCACAACCCAAGGAGATGCGGCGTCTCGGTGTGCCACACTCCAAGGAGATGCGGCGTCTCGCCGCGTCTTAATCAATACGCCCCCGATGTTGATATCTGTTCATAACTCGTGTCTCAAATTTGCTCCTGAATTTGGTATCATATCCGCCCGTTGTGCGCGAGGGCATGTGGGGGACAGACCCGAGTGCGGCAAATAGGGGATACTGGGGGGATTGTATGGGGAGTTTTAATGAATTTGCTACAGACGACCGCTGTCACAGGGGCGGACGCATGCAGGCATTGCATGCAAATGTTTGAGAATATTGTGTCGTGTTTCGGCGGGAAGATCAGCGCTCTCGGCGGGAAGATCGACGCCGTTGTCGGGAAGATGGCGGCCATCGGCGCCGAAATGGCGCGGCTGAAGCCGCAGAAGAGGCGGCGGCACGGCGCGCAGTACGCGGACGCGAAGGTCGACGCGGTGCGCGAGGCGATGGTGCGCCATGAGGAGAGCTCAGTAGCGCGCAACAGCGAAAACACACGCAGGACACTGTGTGGCGTGTTTGAGTACTCCCGCCGCCTGCTGGAGTCCGCCGGAATCGCCACCCTCGAGCAGTTCCGCAAGATCAAGCACGCCCTCGACGTCCGCGCCTACCGCACCCGCATCAAGGAGCTGGAAGCACGTGAATCGCGCAAGGAAGAAAGCGGCACATGTGCTGAGGAGGGCGTCTCGTGCGATTGTGCCAACGAAGAAACATCCGCTGCGGCACCAGGGGGTTGCGTCGCTCCGCGACGCAACGAGAAAGGGCGTGGAGCAGTTGACTGGGAAGCCACTTTCCATTCGCCACCCTCGCATGCTCCCGATGATTTGATTTTGTGCGAGTATTGTGAATGTCCGTCGCTCGGCCGTCATGGTGGCCGTTTGACTGGGGGAAGCGGCGTCTCGCCGCTTCAAGATATCTCACGCAGAGGCGCGGAGAAGCTGAGAGCGCAGAGAGGTTTAGCTGGGTAGGGCGGGTAGAAAGGGCGTGGAGCAGTTCACCCAAAGCCACATTCCATTCGCCACCCTCGCATGCTCCCGATTGTTTTGGTTTGTGCGAGAGTTGTGAATGTCCGTCGCGGAGCGACGGACCCCCTTTATGCGTCCCAGCCGCTCCGTTGCCCATAGGGGGTTCCGTCGCCGCAGCATTTGATTGCTTTCGCTGCGGGGAGTTTCGGAGTTAGGGAGAAAATCTCAAAAATACGATTCTCCAAAACTCCAAAACTCCCAGCAGCGAAAGCAATAACAGGAAAATATAGTTAAGTTATAGGCAAGAACATGTAGAGCATGTAGAAGGGGGTGGAGACGCCGTTTGACTGGGGGAAGCGGCGTCTCGCCGCTTCAAGATATCTCACGCAGAGGCGCGGAGAAGCTGAGAGCGCAGAGAGGCTTATCCGGGTAGAACATGAGTAAAAACTCCGAAGAGCCAGAATTCTCGCATAAATAGTGCTGGCTTTGTCAGAGCAGGTCGTTTGGTGAAGATTGCATTCGGGTCTGGCGAAAGACATCTTTCCAGAGGGGAAGGATACGCTGAACGTTCCCAGTTGGAATCGGTAGGGATAGTCAACATAGTTTCATGATCGACCGCCTGCGGGGCTGACGGCGGGCGCCCCAGTGTGACGGTAAGTCGCACGTGGGACAAAATTGCGCACGTTCCGCGTGCGCGGGGCGGCTTTTGCGCGGTGGCACGGCGTGTGCTTGACTAGTGGCGGAGGTATAATGCCATGAATGCAAGCTTTGAACCAGCAGAAGACAACGAGAAGTGCCTGGAGAAGTTCGGCACGGACCTGACCGCGCTCGCGCGGTCGGGCAAGCTCGATCCCGTCATCGGACGGGACACCGAGATACGCGACGTCATCCGCATCCTTTCGAGGAAGACGAAGAACAACCCCGTCCTCATCGGAGAGCCGGGCGTCGGCAAGACCGCGATAGTCGAGGGACTGGCGCAGCGAATAGTGAGGGGCGACGTGCCGGAGGGTCTTAAGGACCGCACGGTCTTTTCGCTCGACATGACGGCGCTGATGGCCGGCGCGATGTACCGCGGACAGTTCGAGGAGCGATTGAAGGCGGTCCTCAAGAAGATCAAGGAGTCGGAGGGGAAGATCATCCTCTTCATCGACGAGAT
>JAEEOY010000065.1 GCA_016284515.1 Kiritimatiellia bacterium
CGTAGTGCGCGCCTTGACGCCGCGGCGGATCCACGCCTCCTCCTCGCGCAGCTTCTTCGACTTCCTCTCCCAGTACACCGCCTCGTCCGCAAGAAGGTCTGCCTTGCGCTTCACGAACGTCGTGTAGTCGCACGGCCATCCGGCGAGCTCGCCGCGGTCGAGGTCGAAGATGGACGTCGCGACGCGCCTGAGGAAGCGCCTGTCGTGCGTCACGAGCAGCACGGCGCTGTCGCGCATGCGCTTCAGCATCGCCTCAAGCCAGTCTATCGTCTCGGTGTCGAGGTGGTTCGTTGGCTCGTCAAGGAGAAGGAGGTCCGGCTGCGAGAGAAGCGCCTCCTCGAGCCTTGCCTTGCGGGACTGTCCCCCGCTTTTCCCCGCGAGGGCGGAGACATCCTGCCCGACGTACGCGACCTTGAGTCCGGGCGCGCGGACTATCTCGCCCGTGTCAGGCTCGCGCATCCCGGCGATGACCTTCATGAGCGTAGACTTCCCCTCGCCGTTCCTGCCCGTGAGCGCGGCCCTGAGTCCGCGCGAGACGGAAAGCGACACGCGGTCCAGCACAGGCGGCCCGCCGAAGGCGAGCGAAACGTCCTTGAGGGAAAGCAGAAAATCGCTCACTCTTCGTCTTCCTTGTCTTCCTTCGCCGCATCCTGCACGGTGGAGGCAGTCGCCTCAGACGCGTCGACGATCGCGTTGAGCGCGTCCAGTATGACGGACGCCTCCGCCTTGCGCGCGGCCGATGCCTTCACGGTCTCAAGATACGTGAGCCTCGCGTAGTAGACCGCCGCAAGGACGGCCAGGAGCACGAGAATGCCCAGCACGATGAAGAACACGACTGCTATTGCGGTGAGTATTGCTACAGTATTCATCTAGTCTCCCCAGGTTTTAAGACCGGCGTCAGATGCGCTCCACGCGCATCGTAAGATTCTCCTGCGCCACGACGCGCACGTCCGCCCCGGCCTCGATGGGCGTCGCGGACGCGGCGGTCCACTCGGCGTCGCCGATCATGGCGCGTCCGGTCTTCGGAGGTTCAATAGCCTCGACGACGCGCCCAATGCGTCCGACCGCCTCCTGTCCGAAGTCGAGCGGAGAAGTCTCCGTGTCGCCGGCGAAGAGCCGCTTCATCAGACGCCTCAGCAGGGCGAGGTACAGAATCGCGAAGAACGAGAACGCGGCAAGCTGCCACATTAGCGAGAACGAATCGCCCAGCGCGAACCTTATGAGAGCGACGGTCGCCGCGGAGAGTCCGAAGAAGAATATCACGAACCCCGGAAGCAGAAGCTCCGCGAGCATCAGGAACGCCCCGATGTACATCCATATCCATGCGCATCCAGTCATTTGCGTTTCTCCTTTATGTCGGTTACTATCGCGCCGGGCAGACTGCTCAGCACTGAATTAAGCTTCGGGTCTTCCAGAATCGCCGAGCGCGAGACAGGGCTCGCGGCTCGCGGCTCCGGGGCGGCGGCTCGCGGCTCTAAAGTCACGGCTGGCGGCTCGCGTTTCGCTTCAGGCTGCCGGCTGGCGGCCGCCGGCTGATCCCTCTCGACTCGCGTCTCTACCCTCTCGCCCGCTGCCGGCGCCGCGCTGACGCCAACGCCAGACTTGAGCTCGCGCACCGCCTTCATGAGCTCCTCAATCGTCGCTGTCGAGGCGACGCGCGAGGCGCGGATAAGGGACATCTCGATGAGGGTGCGCGCCGAAAGGACATACCGCAGCTTGTCCTCCATGTCGGCAAGAATGTCGCAGATCCTGAACACGCGCGAGGGGTCAATCCCCTTCGCCTGCTCGGCGAGCGACTTCGCCTGGTCGGGCGTGACGGCGAGGGTCTTCGAGTCCGGACCAAGCGCCTGCACCGCGACTAGGTTGCGGAAGTGCATAAGAAGCTCCGCCGACAGACGGCGCATGTTCTTTCCGGCGGAGTAGAACATGTCGATCTGCTCGAGAATGGCGCCGACGTCGCCTTTGAGTATCGCGCCCGCGAGACTCTCGAGCGCCGAGCGGCTGACAAGCCCGAACACGCCGAGCGCGTCCTCCTCGCGCACCTTGTCGCCCCTGAAGGAGATGAGCTGGTCAAGGGACGAGAGCGCGTCGCGCATGCCGCCTTCCGCTCCGCGCGCAATGGCGAGAAGCGCGTCCTCCTCGGCCTCTATCTTCTCGAGCTCGCACACGTGCCGCAGGCGCGAGACGATGTCGTTCGTCTGGATGCGCCTCAGGTCGAAGCGCTGGCACCGCGAGACGATCGTCGCGAGCACCTTGTCGCCCTCGGTCGTCGCGAAGATGAACCTGACGTGCGGCGGCGGCTCCTCGAGCGTCTTGAGGAGCGCGTTCCACGCCGCGTTGGAGAGCATGTGGCACTCGTCGATGATGAAGACCTTGAACTTCGAGGAGACGGGCTTGAACTGGACGGACTCCATGATCGGCTTGACGTCCTCGACCTTGTTGTGCGAGGCGGCGTCCAGCTCCACGACGTCTAGAGAACGTCCGGCCGCGATCTCCACGCAGTTGACGCACTTCCCGCACGGCTCCACGCCGTTCGGGGACGTGCAGTTGAGCGCCTTCGCAAAGATTCGGCTCGTCGTCGTCTTGCCGATGCCGCGCGGTCCGACGAAAAGGTATGCGTTCGCGATGCGTCCGGACTCTATCGCGTGCCGAAGAGTGCGCACGACGTGCTCCTGCCCGACGACGTCCTCGAACGTCATCGGCCGGTACTTGAGCGGGAGCGCAATGTGTTGTTCCTGTGCCATTTTCAGATATTATACCCTATCAGCCGCGCCGGCGTCAAACGCCACCCCTTCGTCAGCCCGTCATGTCCTCGAGGATGGACGCGACGGGAAACGCCGGATTGTAGTGGCGCTGGATGAACATCGCGTTGCGCTCGGCATAGAGACGCTCTGCGAGCGAGTCCGCGAGCGGGATGAGGAACCGCTCGTGCTCGCAGAAGAACGCCGGCACTTCGTCGAGCGAGCCGGTCGTCGAGAAGTTGAGGCATCCGCACCTGTTGTTGCACCGTCCGAGAAGCGCGCATCCCTCGCACGACGGCCTCGCGCGCTCGTTGCGCTCGAAGATGCATCCGCGCCGCACCGCGTCGAGCCCTTCGCCGACGCGTCCGATCGCGTATTCCGGATGGCCGACGAACTGGACGCACGGATAGTATGTTCCGTCCGGCGAAACCGATATCTGGCGGCGTCCGAGCTGGCACGACGCGCCGCGTCCAGGCCAGATGCGCGTCGCGATGCGCTTGTCGAACGCGGCGAAGTAGACCTTCTCCTCGCGGCGGTATGCGTCTAGATACCACTCCGCAAGCTCCTTGTACGAACGCCGGAGGGCGCGCCAGGCGGACGCGTCCCAGTCCGCCTGGAAGTTCACGCTGGAAATAAGGTACGATGCGCCAAGCGCGCGCAGGTAGCGGACGTTCCCGGCGAAGTCCGCGGCCGTGTCGGGATTCACCGTCATCATAACCGGCGCGTACGGCTGGGACGCCAGCACGGCCTTCAGCCGCGGCAGAAGCGCCGCGGACGAGCCTTCGCCCGACGCCGCCACGCGATGGGCGTCCTGCGTCTTTGGGGCGCCGTCGCAGCTCACCGCCACGTGCAGCCTCACAGACTCCGCACGCGCCAGAAACGCATCCGTCACGAGCGTCCCGTTCGTCGTCACCTTGTAGTGGAAACGGTGCGGCTCGCGGCGTTCGCACTCGTCGATCACGTCGAAGATGAGGTCTTCGCGCAGAAGCGGCTCCCCGCCGAAGAAGATGATCCCCGGGTTCTCCTCGCCGCGCGTGCACTCGTCGATTGCCGCGAGGGCGGTCGCGAGCGCCATGTCGCTCGTCCCGTGCCTCGCGTAGCAGTACCGGCACGCGAGGTTGCAGCGGTCAGTTAGATGAAAAGTCAGGTGCATCGTCCCGTGCGGGCAATCTGCCCCTCCTGGCGAGGTACTCAAAAAACGAATCGATCTGCGCCTTCAGCTTTTCAACGGCAATGCGCTTTCCTTCCGTGCAGCGCTCCCGCCACCATTCACTGGAGTCGGCGGATGCATCAGAAGACTTCCAGTCTTCCGGAACGTAGGCGAAGGGGTCGTAGAAGACGCCGACGGTCACAGGCTCTCCGCCTTTCCGCGCCGCGATTGCGTTCACGGCATTCGTCGCCGCCGCGCGGGTGTCGTAGACGTTGAAGGAAGAAACGAACATGGCGTCGCCGCGCTCCGACCAGCGGCGGACGTCGTCGTGCGATATGAACTCCACCATGACGTCTCCCTTTTCCGTGCCGAGGTCGAGCATCACGGGGCGCTTCTTTTCGGGGGCGGACGGCAAAGTCACGCCGTCAAGCTCGGGACAGTCCTTCAGCTTGATGCCGTGCTTGAAGAACTCCTTTTCGATAATCTCAAGCGCCTCAGCCTCCGCAAGCATAACCGGCGGATTGATGGCCACGCAGCCGAATCCGCCCCTCCCTTTTCCGCCGATGGCAACGGCGGCAAGCGGACAGACATCCGTTGAAGACACATTGTCGACCGCATGCCGCGCGGACTCTGCGCCGCGCTTCGGAGCTTCGGCGCTTGGCGCGACGGGCTCGGCTGTCGCATTCGCCTCAAGCGCGAGCGACTTCAGAGCCATCGCCGCCGTTCCTATTGAGGCGACTACAGACTTCAGGTTCGCCCAGCGAGAAGGAGCTCGCGACAGTTCCGCAATTCCGATCTCGTGGATCGTGGGATAGCGCGGCACATGCAGTCCTCGCGCAGGCGTAACTTTATTCACCATCGTCGGAACCCCCTTTCTTCGTTGGATCAACAGACTTCTCAAGCCAAGTCTGGAAATCCGGATATTCCTTCCTATCCCGCTTTATCTTGGACAGAAGCGAATTGAAAGCCTGCGGCTCGGCACCGGGGCGAAGCTTAAGCGCGTCGAACAGCGACTGAGCCTCTTCGGCATACCCGGCCTGGTAGACATGAAGTGCGAATGCCAGCGCGAGGCGGTCGTATTGTTCCGAGTCCCAGCGCGGACCCGAATCTTCTGAATCTGCCGCGGCATCGCGCAGATAGGCGCGCACCTTCGCAATGTCGCGCGCCAGCCGCGCCTTTTGGGGCTCGTGGAATCCTTCAGAGCCGTCGCTCGGCCACCAGGAGCAGTCAAACGCAAGCGTCTCGCGGCGGCCGTCCGCTGTCGTGCGGATCCACCCGTCGCCAGTCAGGACATAATCGCCAATGGAAAATTCGAAAGGCAACTTGCCGACCGGCGACTCCGTTCCGGACTTTGTGTCGCCTCGCCAAAAGGAAACGTCGGCGTACTGCGCGCCGGCGACAGAGGCGAATCCGACCTTTTCAAGAACACGAAGCCGCCCCTGAAGCGAATCGTCGGCGAGCTCGGCATCCGAGAGATACGCCGAAACGACAACGTTTGTTCCGTCCACCTTAAATTCGCATCCGTTCCTTTCGCACGCATCCGCCAGCGCATCGAAAACATTTCGGAAAGCATGCGGGAAGTTCACCTTCCGCGAGGCAACTGTCGAATCGACCGACACCTTGTAGTGCCGCCGTCCGCATGCGGCGCAGACTGCCGCCGCATCCAGATACTTTGCGAAGTCCTCGAATGTCTTCACCTTGAGAATCCGGTTGTCGACACGGCACGGCATCCACTTGAACTTCAGCAGAGTCAGGTCGTCGAGACCTTCTTCGGCATTCTGGACCGTGCAGAATTCATTAGTGTTCGACGGCTCCGGCAAACGATCCCCTGGACTCGCAAACCAGGCATCGCGCCAATAGTCCGGATTGGCCCCCTCGGACGCCGTCCAGACCTCGACCTTGATGCCGCTCGAATAATCGGGGAAATCTCCGTACAGCCCCGTAATTCCATTGCGCGTCGCTATGAATTTGGCAAGCGTGTGCTCGCCATACTGGACGGCCAACCCCGCAGCGGCCTCGCCGGGCCGCAAATCCGCCGCGCGCTTGTTGAGCGCGAAACGTGAGTCCCTGGACATACTTCGGCAGACACTCGGAGAATCCGTAAAAATCTCCGTACTCCGCGTGAACGGCGGATAGGGGAGAACTGGCCAGACGCGCCGGACACGCAGCGCGCCGTCAATCCGGCACAGCGCGACACCCAGCGTCATTCCGCGATAGAACGGCCAGGCCTCGTAGAGCGCCCGATCCCGCTCCGGATCAACGGTAAACGCCAGCCGCTCGTACGGGAACGCCCCTTCTTCCACCCTCCTGACGAGGAGCTCCACGCGATAGGTCGCCACAGGCGAGATCGAGACATATGAAGTCGGCGTCACCCCCTTGACACATGAAGGGTTCATGTTGCGGACGGTATCGAAGAAAGCGCCTTCGACATCCGCAACGACGACAGCTGCCGGCTCCGCTTTATCGCTCTTGTCATCAGCATCCGATGCCGGAACGCGGACATCCGTCTCGAGCTTGCGATTTTTGAAGGGAAGCGGTTGGCCCTCGCGCGTCGGCTCGTCGTCGGTCAAGCGGTCGTAACAGCGCCCGTCCGTCTTGGAAAGAACGACATATTCGGCAGGATCCGTACGCCTCAGCCCAATCATGACGCGCGGCGGATCCGGCACGATATTGAACCTGCTGAACACGCGCGGCTGAAACACATAGACGGAAACGTCGCCGGAAACCTTTCCAGCGGCGACGGATTCCAGATTGCTCACCGATGTCGAAAACGAATAGACAAAGGCAAATTCGTTTTCCAGCATGTGC
>JAEEOY010000066.1 GCA_016284515.1 Kiritimatiellia bacterium
CTCGCCTCGCACCACCGCGAGACGCGCTCGCTCGCGTTCTCCATCCACCAGGCCGCGCTCTACCTCGGACTCATGCTGAGCGGCGTGCTGGCGCTGCGCGTGCTGGACGTGGTCGGCACGTGGCGGCGCGTCTTCGTCGCCTTCGGCGCTGCGGGGCTCATCCTCGGCGTCGCATACATCTTCCTGATGCACCCCGACGCGCGCGGCGACGCGCCGTCCGTGGAGGGGAAGTCGGAAGGCGCTAGCCTCGCGGAGTCGTTCCGCGCGTTCTTCGCCTGCCCCTCGGCGCTCCTCGCGACGACGGGCTTCATCGCCATCTGCTGCGTCAACAACACCTACATAACCTGGGCGCCTAAGATGTTCCACGAGCGCTTCGGGCTCGACGGCGCCACGGCGGGCGCGCACGCGATGTTCTACCACCACCTCGTCGCGTTTGGCGCGATACTCGCAGGCGGGTGGCTCACGGACCGCTTCGTGGCGCGCTTCCCGCGCTTCCGGCTCGGCTTCCAGATATGCGCGCTTCTTCTCGGCGCACCCGCGCTTCTGCTCATCGGGAGGTGCGGGACGTTCGCGGCGGCGATGGCGATGACCGCGGCGTACGGACTCTTCCGCGGGCTCTTCGAGGTCAACACGCACGCGTCCGTCTTCGACGTCGTCCCTGCGCGCCACCGCGCGTCCGTCGTCGGGTTCATGCTGCTCCTCGCCATGGGGCTCGGCGCGCTCTTCTCGGGCGAGCTGATGGGATGGGTGTTCTCGTCGTTCGGCGAGCGCGCCTACTCCGTCGCGTTCGCATTGATGGGCGGAACCTACGCGCTCGCCGCGCTTCTGATGTCCGTTTCGTTTTTCTTCACCTTCAGGCGCGACCGCATTTCATAGGCGTGGTGCCTGGTTGACGGAGAAGCGCGGCTGGTGGTATAATATCAGCCGTTTTCGCGCGACTGTAGCTCAATTGGATAGAGCGTTGGCCTCCGAAGCCGAAGGTTGCTGGTTCGATCCCAGTCAGTCGCACCAAATTCAGATTTCGCCGCGCCGCACGCGCGGTTTTTTGGTATACTTTACACTATGCAAACGATTCCATACAAGACGTATCTCGACGAGAGCGAGCTTCCCGAGTGCTGGTACAACCTGCGCGCCGACATGGCGAAGAAGCCCGCCCCGCTTCTCGTTCCCGCAACCGGAAAGCCCTGCACCGAGGCCGATCTCGCGCCCGTGTTCTGCGAGGAGCTCATCCGCCAGGAGCTCGACGACAAGACCCCGCTGTTCAAGATCCCCAAGCAGATCCGCGACTTCTACCGCATGTTCCGCCCCTCGCCCCTCGTGCGCGCGTACTTCCTCGAGGAGGCGCTCGGCACACCGGCGAAGATCTACTACAAGTTCGAGGGCAACAACACGTCCGGCTCGCACAAGCTCAACTCCGCCGTCGCGCAGGCGTACTACGCGAATGCGCAGGGCCTCAAGGGCGTCACGACCGAGACTGGCGCGGGCCAGTGGGGAACGGCGCTCTCGATGGCGTGCGCGTTCTTCGGGCTCGACTGCCACGTCTTCATGGTGAAGTGCTCCTACGAGCAGAAGCCGTTCCGCCGCGAGGTCATGCGCACGTACGGCGCGGACGTCACGCCTTCGCCCTCGATGACGACGGACGTCGGACGGCTCATCAACGCAGAGCACCCCGGCACGACGGGCTCGCTCGGCTGCGCGATCTCCGAGGCCGTCGAGGCGGCCGTCAAGACGCCGGGCTACCGCTATGTGCTCGGATCAGTCCTCAACCAGGTGCTTCTCCACCAGTCGATCATCGGACTCGAGGCGCGCGCGGCGTTCAAAAAGCTCGGCACGAAGCCCGACGTCATCATCGGCTGCGCGGGAGGAGGGTCGAACCTCGGCGGACTCATCGCGCCGTTCATGGGCGAGAAGCTGCGCGGCGAGGCTGACTACCGCTTCGTCGCCGTCGAGCCCGCGAGCTGTCCGTCCCTCACGCGCGGAAAGTACGCCTACGACTACTGCGACACTGGGCGCATCTGCCCGCTCGCGAAGATGTACACGATCGGCGCGGACTACATCCCGTCCGCCAGCCACGCCGGCGGCCTTAGGTTCCACGGCATGAGCTCGACCATCTCCGAGCTCTACGACCAGGGCCTCATGGAGGCGGTGAGCGTGAAGCAGACGGACGTCTTCGCGGCGGCCCAGCAGTTCGCGCGCACGGAGGGAATCCTCCCCGCGCCTGAGTCGAGCCACGCCATCCGCGCGGCGATCGACGAGGCGCTCAAGTGCAAGGCCGAGGGACGCGAGGAGACGATCCTCTTCGGGCTCACCGGCACCGGATACTTCGACATGACCGCCTACCAGGCGTTCAACGACGGAAAGATGACCGACTCCGTTCCCTCAGACGCCGACATCGCGGCGAGCCTCGAGAAGCTCCCGAAGGTCGTCGGAGCATGAAGAAATTGGCCGCCTTCCTGTCCGTAGTGGCGGCGCTCGGCGCATTTGCCGCGGCGTGCGCGGCGGACTTTGCCGAGCCGTCGGCGTGGAGGCTTTCGCGCCACGCGTCCGTCACCAACGGCATTCTCATCGTCGACGTTCCCGCGGTGTCCGCTGCAGAGGGTGGCTCGGGCCGCGCGCGCGTCGATCTCGCGCCGTTCGCCGGCAAGCTGCTCGAGGCGGAGATTAGGGTGCGCGGCGAAAACGTCACGAAGGGGTCCGTCGGCTGGCTCGGAATGAAGTTCATGCTCCACTACGAGACCGAGGACGGCGCTCAGTCGTGGCCGCAGGCGAAGGCGGAGCAAGGCACGTTCGGCTGGAAGACCGTGCGCATCACGCACGATATGACGGCGACATCCGTGAAGGGCGGGACGGGCGAGCTTGTTCTGGGTCTTCAGTCTGCGAGCGGACGCCTCGAGTTCGACCTCTCGTCGCTCAAGCTGCGCGAGGCCGCCCCGATATGGCCGCGCGTCAACGGAGAATTGAAGGCGAAGTATTCAAAGCGCGTTTCATCGCTCCCGCGCCTGCGCGGCGTGATGCTTCCGGGCGGAGACGTCAAGCGCGGCGACTTCGAGACTCTCTCCAAGTGGGGCGCGACGCTAGCGCGCTACCAGATGATCCGCGGCTGGGGCAAGGAGAACGACAACCAGGACATCGGCGAGTACGTCAATTGGCTCGACGGAAGGCTCGACCACCTCGAGCGCGTCGTGCTTCCGCTCACGCGCGAATTCGGGATACGCATCGTGGTCGATCTCCACGTCCCGCCGGGGGGACGCGACTCGGATGGCGAGATGAACATGTTCCACGACGCGGCGTTCGCGGACTGCTTCGTGTCCTGCTGGAGCCGCATCGCGAAGCGCTTCGCGGGCAACTCGGACATCATCTACGGCTACGACCTCATCAACGAGCCGCAGCAGATGCGGCGCGCGCTCGAGAACTGCGACTACTGGAACCTCCAGCGGCGCGCGGCGGAGGCGGCGCGCGCGGCGGACCCGGAGACGACGATCATCATCGAGTCCAACGGATGGGACGCGCCGTCCGCGTTCGCGTACCTCTCGCCCCTCGCGATGGACAACGTGATCTACCAGGCGCACATGTACATTCCGCACGAGTTCACCCACCAGGGCGTCGGCGGAAGGAAATGGGACCGCTGCGCGTATCCTGACGAGAAGAAGGGCTGGAACCGCGCGTGGCTGCGCCGCCAGATCGAGCCCGTCGTCGCGTTCGGCAGGCGCCACGGCGCGCGCATCTACTTCGGCGAGTTCTCCGCGATCGCGTGGGCCGATGGCGCAGACCGCTATATCGCCGACGTCGCGTCCATCTTCGAGGAATGCGGCTTCGACTGGACGTACCACGCCTTCCGCGAGTGGCAGGGATGGAGCGTAGAACACGAGTGCGACAGGCCGGACGGCAAGTTCCGCAGCTCTGACGACAACGCAAGGATGTGCGCGCTGAAGTCCGCGCTCAAGGCCGGGAGGTAGCGCTTGGGCGTGCTCCTCGCAGTCCTCGCCGCGACGGTCGTCGGCGCTTCGCTCGCCGTTTCGGGCGCGGTGCTGCAGGGCGTGCTCAGGAATCCGCTCGCCGAGCCGTACATCCTCGGCATAGTCGGCGGAGGCGCGCTGTTCTCCGCCATCGCCGTGAAGTTCGGACTCGTCGCCGCCGGAGACTGGGTGATTCCGGTGTCGTGCTTCCTCGGCTCGTGCTTTTCGCTTCTACTGCTTCTTCTCGTCGCGTACTTCGCGGCGAAGGCGAGGGACGCGAACGGCGCGGACGCGCAGATGCGCTCGAGCGGATCGACGATCGTCGTCGCGGGATTCGTGGTCGGAGGCTTCACCGGGTCGCTCGACTGGCTCGTCCTGTCGTACTGTCCGCCCGAGGAGTTCGCCAAGCTCAGCAAGTGGCTCTACGGTTCGCTCGACCACGTGACGTGGCGCGCGCTAGCGTTCGGCGCCGCGGCGCTTGCTGTCTCGCTCGCTGTCCTCTGGCGGCTCAGGAGGGAGCTGAACGTGATGGAGCTCGGACACGACGAGGCGGAGTGCCTTGGCGTGGACACGCGCAAGGTGAAGCTTGCGGCCATCGCCGCCGTGTCGCTCGCGACGGCCGTTTCTGTGTCGCTGGCGGGGGCGGTCGGGTTCGCTGGACTCGTCGTTCCGCACTTCGTACGGCGCGTGTTCGGCCCGAGGATGCAGCTCCTCGTCCCTCTTTCCGCGGCGTTCGGCGGGGCGTTCCTCGTTTTCGCGCACGCCGTCAGCAGGCTGTTTCCGGATGGGATCGGCGTAGGGGTGGTATGCGCCATCTTCGGAGCGCCGTTCTTCCTCTTCCTCCTCGCCTCGCGCCGGAGCGGGGAGGGGCGCGACGTCTGACGCGCCATGGATATGGTATAATATATCCATCATGAAGATTACCGATGACATTCTCTACGTCGGCGTCAACGACCACGACGTCGATCTTTTCGAAGGCCAGTTCGAAGTCCCGCTCGGGATG
>JAEEOY010000067.1 GCA_016284515.1 Kiritimatiellia bacterium
GCGCCCTCCTCGTTGAACTCGTCGTTCCACGCCATCGCGTAGCCGGGGTAGACGGCAGGCGCCTGCGCGGACGGATGGCAGTCGGGGTCGTTCTCGAGCGTCGGCGCCTTCGCGGCGCGCCAGCGCCTCACGGCCTCGCGTATCGCCTCCGCGTTGCGCGTCGATATCGCCTGGTAGGCCGCGCCGGGGTAGATGTTGATGCACTGGTCGGAGACGTAGCAGTTCCACTCGTCCCACACGGAGTTGGAGTACGTGAAGCCGTGCTGCAGAGCGAAGAACGCCCATCCGTCGAGGTTGTAGTCGAGCGCGAAGTTGCACAGCGAGAGCATGTCGAGCGGAGCGGACGACGCCTTCTCGCCGAAGCACGGGGTGGTGTAGCCCATCAGTATGTCGAACTTCGGGCCCTGCCGCATGAGCTGCGCGTTGTAGTCGCCGTTCCAGCCTCCATTCGTCTGGAAGTGGTTGCAGTACGGACAGTATGCGTTCGCGTACGGCGTCATCTTCATGCACGCCTCGGGGCCGGCGTTCTCGTACTCCCCCGGGTTGACCCATATCTTGACCTCCGGGGCGACGGCGCGGAACTGCTTCGCGAGCGAGACCCAGTAGTCGGCCATCGAGTTGCCCGGCTCGTCCATGAAGCTCCACGCCCAGTCCGAAAGCGAATACCCCTGCGACGCGAAGCGCTGCTTAAGGTAGTTCGCGTGGCCTTCGCTGATGTCGCCGTCGTTGAGGTGCACCGTGAGGCGGATCCCATACCTGTCCGCCTCCGCCTTCGGGATGAGCCCGTCGTTCACGACGTTGACGCCGATGCTCCTGTAGAGCTCCCAGCACGAGACCATCGGATACGGCGACGCCCATCCGAACACGTACGGCACAGGCGTCGACTTCGGAAGCGCCACCTCATGCTCGATCACGAGGCTCAGCGTCTTTCCGCAGACCGTCACCGTCGCGTCGCCGCTTTCGAAGGCCTTCGTCCCGTCGACTGTAAGCCACAGCCCGTGCGTCTCCCCCGGCGGAATAATGAAGTCGTCGCGCCTGAAGAGCGGCATCGGCTGCCAGTCGCCCCACTGGGTCAGCATGAACGCCGGAACGCGCCATGAGACCATCCCCGCGTTGTCACCGGCGACCACGGGCGTTGCGTCGACTGGCTTGTCCGTGTCGTTGCGAACGAGCATCAGCACCGTCTCCGTCTCGCCAGCGCGCAGCGTGAACTTGTACGGGTCGAGCCCCTCGTCCAGCCGCGGATACGAAAGGCGGGAGTAGCCGACCCACGGATCCCTCGCGCGCCACACCGTGATCAGGTCGTCCGGATCAAGCGCCGGCATGACACCTGCCTCTCCCTCTGGAACATAGTCCGCATCGTCGGTGATGAGCACGCAGTCGACGTTGCGGTACGTGTACCCGAAGTCAAGCGGACTGTACAGGCGCACCCGCGCAGTGCCCTTCTCGAGCTGCGCCTCCACCTTCACCCAGACCAGCCCGGCGTGCGACGTGTTGAAATCCGCATCAGCTGCGAGAGTCCGCGAGGCAAGCGTCTCGCCGTCCGCATTCTCAACGGACATCTGGTACGGGGCGAGGTAGCCGTACAGCTCGTTGTAGCGGACCCAGACGCTGTAGACGCCGTTCGACGGAACCTGGAACGGCGCGGCGGCATTCGCCCCCCACCAGCCCCAGTTCGTCTGGAGGAGCCTTCCGCCCGACGCGCCAGCACTGTCTACAATCCACCAGCCCGAGTTCTCTGGAAACTCCTCCGCCTCAATCTTGACCTTGAAGTGCGTGCGGTCGAATGTCGCGGCCTGAACGGCGACGGAACCGCGGTCAGCGGCCATCTGGGCGGGCGTGCCGACGAGGTTCGTCTCCTCGTCGAAGGCGGGCATCATCGCCATGCGGCCGGCTTCCACGCCGGGGACTGTCCCCGCGACAAGATCTGCGAAGAACGCGCGCCTCCACTCGCGCCAGAGCGGACGAAGCGCCGCCGCCGCTTCAGAGTTGCACATGGGCCTGCGCTCCCAGACGTCGCGCGACGCCGCAGCCTCCTCCGAAGGCGCGGCGGAACCGACGAGTATCGGACCATCGCCCGCAGGCCGCTCGGGCACCGCGAGAGGCTCGCGCGTAAGGACGATTGCTGCGACGTTCCTGTTCGCGAACGGACCGCCGTGGACGAGTCCGCCAAGAGTGAGCGTGCGCCGTCCTTTTTCGAGATACACCATCGGCGCGGACTCCCACTTGAAGCCAGTGGGGTCGTCGCGGAAGTCCGGAATGGGATTCTGGCGCCGCGCGTGCTCGGTGAAGTCAAAGCGGTACGACCAGGCGTCCTGCACGAAAGTGAGTGACCCGTCCGCCATGTCGGCGAGGCGTCCGTCCTCAAGCGTGACGGAGAACGACGCGGCAGAACCCTGGTCGTGCCAGTAGCGCGCCCAGACGCGGTACCAGCCGTCCGCCGGAATGTCTACGCCGATGCGGGTGATGCCGGCTAGATGTCCAGCTCCGGACTGGATGCACGCCTCGCCAGCGACCTCGCCGAATCCCCACTGGTTGATCTTCGCCCCCGCGAAGGCCTGCGGCGTTATCCACACCGTCTCGAGCGAATCGGCCAGCGTATCGGAGCGCGGTCCGTCCGCGAGCCTTGCACGGAAGTCCTCGTGCTGGACGCAGTATGACGAGAAATGGCGGAAACCCGTAAGGGTGCCTCCAAGCCGGTCCCAGTTCAGTTCGTCCGGTTCGTCCTCGAAGGCGAATGCGGACACGGAAAGCGCGGCGGCGACCGCCAGCGCGATGTTTTTAACTACCATTTTCACTCCCCAGTTATTTGGTAATTTTTGCTAATGGCCGCATATTATACCAAAAATTTTTCCGTTCGTGGGAATCGCCTCCTTGATTTGTCCGTTAAAACATGCTATCCTACTGAACATGGAAGAACGACTTCAGAATATACTGAGCCATGCGGGCGTTGCGTCACGGCGCAAGGCCGCGGACATGATATCGGAGGGGCGCGTCACAGTCGACGGCGTTGTGGTGAAGGAACCCGGCGCGCGCGTCGATCCCGCGTCGGCCAGAATCGCCGTCGACGGACGTCCCCTCGCAGCGCCGGAGGCGAAGAGGACCATAATGCTCTACAAGCCCGTCGGCGTGCTTTCCTCGATGTCCGATCCGTTCGGAGGCGAGACCGTCGCGGACATCGTCAAGACGCCCGAGCGTCTCGTTCCCGTCGGGCGTCTCGACAAGGACTCGGAGGGGCTTCTCCTGATGTCGAACGACGGAGACCTCACGCTGCGCCTCACGCATCCCCGCTACGAACACGAAAAGACCTATGTCGTGCGCGCAGCGGGCCGCTGGAGCGAGGAGAAGCTTAGCACGCTCCGCGGGCCGGTCAAGATGCCGGACGGATACGTCACGCGCCCCGCCCCGGTGACTGTGCTTGCCGGGCCCGTCGCGAACGTGACGACGCTCGAGTTCCGCCTCAGGGAGGGCCGCAAGCGCCAGATACGCTACATGTGCTCCGCCGCGCACCTTGTCGTCGTCTCGCTCAAGCGCGTCGCCGTCGGGCGTCTGCGCCTCGACCCCTCGCTCGCTCCGGGCGAATGGCGCGACCTCACGCCGGACGAGCTAGCGCTCGCCGTAGGCGCCGAGGAACGCGAAATGCTCGATCTCGGGATCGCGCGACAGCTCGGCGAGTAGGCTCTGCACGGACGCGTCCGCGGGCGACGCCTCGAAGTCGAAGATGAAGCGGACTTCGAAATCCACCCCCGGGA
>JAEEOY010000001.1 GCA_016284515.1 Kiritimatiellia bacterium
GAGGAGCGCGAAGCTCATGCCGCAGCGGTAGCGAAGGCGTTTTGTGAACCGTCGGAGTTTATTGTGCTGTTTGCCGTTGCTCGCCCGGTCACATATTGCAATAAGTGACGACTCAAGGAGATGCGGCGTCTCGCCGCGTCGGTAAGTAACGCGGCGGATTTGCCGCGTCTCCAAGAAAGTGAATCTTGTCTAAAACACCCCGGTCGGTTTTGTTTTTTGCGGTGCCATAGACATAGTGCGTGGAATAGGGTATAATATCGGCATTAAACAAAAGTATGTCAACACATTGATTCACAAGTCGGACAGGTCCTTGCGGTGCGCCTCAATCACCTTCCATGACGGCATCGCAGGAAACGCGCATGGGAGACAGGATTTCAAACACGAAGGAGAAGCAAACCATGAAGAAACTCATGCTCGCGGTTTCGCTGGGGTTGTTGACTGCGGCGTACGCCCTCGAAACCGAGCAGTTCGTCTATGCGGTGGAGAACGGCGAGGCGAGATTGACCGGTCTCACCGTCGCAGGCCAGGCCGCGGAGATGCTATCCATCCCCGAGAAGACGGTCGACGGTATCCCCAGTGACCCAGATCGCCTACAATGCGGTGCGCGGCGCGCAGTGCTACGGCATTACGATTCCGAATTCCGTGAGATATATCGGAAGCTATGCCTTTTATAGTTGTCCGAATCTCATTTACCTTGAGATTCCGCCGTCGGTCACGAATGACATCCCGAACGCGATCGTCTACGACTGTCCGAAGCTCGGCGAGGTCGCCTTCTGCCTCACGAACGAAACCTCCGCCGTGAAGATCGGCAACAAGTGCCTGAGTGAGGTCCCGGAGCTCACGAACGTCGTGGTGCGCGGCAACGGCGCGATGACGATCGGCTCCTCTGCATTCTACGAGCAGGCGTCCCTCCAGGTGGCCACACTCCAGGGCGTTGCGGAAATCGAGAACGGAAGCTCTTGGAACACCGGCGCGTTCAACGGTTGCGCGAATCTCGAGCAGGTGACACTGATCGACTCGCCGCTTCGGAACATCGGCAATCGCGCCTTCCAGAACTGTGCCGCGCTTGCGTCGTTCGCGATTCCCAACACCGTCACGAACATCGGCAACTACGCCTTCAGCGGTTGCGCGGCGCTCAAATCGGCGACGCTTCCCGCGGGGGTGCGGTCGATGGGGCTTGGAAGTTTCGCCAACTGCACGTCGCTCGGCGAGGCGACGCTGCCGGATTCGCTCCGCGAGACGGAAAACTACGCCTCTTACAGCTATTCCGACGGCTATTTCGCGGGCTGCACGTCTATGACGAATCTCGTGATCGGGAGCGGGATTCCCGTCGTGAAGAAGTTCCATTTGCCGTTCGACAGCACGAATGCTTTCACCGTGACGGTGAACGGCTCGGGCGCGACCGTGATCGACTGCACCGCCTTCAAGAACACGAAGGTGGGGCGCGTCGTCCTGAACGGCGTCGCGAGCATCGAGGGGACATCGTCTAGCGGCGACGGCGCGTTCCTCGACTGCACGTCGCTCACGGAGGTAGTCTTCGGCGACGGACTCGCCGAGATCGGCGGTCAGGCCTTTAGGAGATGCAGCGCGCTCGAGTCGGTCGCGTTTCCAAACAGCGTCACCAACCTCGGGTCCTCCGCGTTCAGTGGCTGCTCGGCGCTGAGGACGGCGACGCTGAACGAGGGGCTTCGCACCATCGGTTTCTACGCCTTCAACAACTGCACGTCGCTGACGGAGATGGCGCTCCCTGATTCGCTCGTCGCCACCGGCAACGAGAATGACAGTAACGCCATCTTCTCGGGATGTACGTCGCTGACGGACTTGACGATCGGAAGCGGAATCGCCGAAGTGACGCGGTTCTTCGTGCCGGTCGCCAGCACGAACGCTTTCACCGTGACGGTGAACGGCTCGGGCGCGACCGTGATCGACTGCAACGCCTTCAAAAACACGAAAGCGGGGAGCGTCGTCCTGAACGGCGTCGCGAGAATCGAGGGGACATCGTCGAGCAACGAAGGCGCGTTTTTGGGCTGCTCGTCGCTGACCAACATCGTCCTCGGCGCGGGACTCGTCGAGGTCGGCAGCCGGGCGTTCTACAACTGCTCGGCGCTCGGGGAACTCGTCCTGCCGGAGAGTGTCGAGACGATCGGCAATTACTCTTTCCAGGGTGCCACGTCGCTCACGAACATCGTCTTCCAGGGCGAGACGGCGCCCGCCATCGGCGACTGGGCATTTAACGGTACCTCCGCAGGACTCGTCCTCACGGTGCCTTTCGACGGCACGGGCTACGGCGTCGAGAACGGCGCGACCGGCAACTGGGCGACGATTGCCGCAGGGAAGGTTCAATACACCGGCGGCGCGGAGAGCGGATATGGCGCATGGGCCGTCTCGGTCGGACTCGCCGGGAAGGGGACTGAGGCTGCAATGGGCGGATACGGGCTGGACGACAAGGTCGCGAACGCCTTCATCTACGCCTTTGGCGACGCGGCGACAAATGCGCCGCTGATGGCGATTTCCTTCGACACGAACGGAAAGCCCGTCATCACGACTGCGCCGGTCGTTGAAGGGCACACGGACTTCACGGCAGAGGTCGTCGGCTCGGAGTCGGTCGGCGACTGGGCCTCGCCTGTGCCGCTGCAGCAGAACGGCAATGACTGGACCCTCCCCGCCGGCAAGTCGGCCAACTTCTTCAGGGTGAGGCTGGAGGAGTAGAGAGGGTTAGCCGTGTAGATGTTTGAAGTTTGAAGTTTGATGTTTAACGCAGAGGCGCAGAGACGCGGAGTACGCAGAGCGGTTTAGCCGTGTAGAACATGTAGAACGTGTAGAAGGGTGTGGTGCTTTAGGAGGCTCCGTCGCTCCGCGACGGAGCAATGAAGAGGCGCTTGAGAATCATACTATAGTCGCTTAACTTGGTCCGTCGCGGAGCGACGGACCCCCTTTGGCAACGCGGCTGGAAGCCGCGTCTCCATGGAAGGGGCCGGGCATCCCGCCGCGCTGCAGGGGGTTGCGTCGACGCATCATTTGATTGCTTTCGCTATTGGGAGTTTCGGAGTTTGGGAGGACGCGTCGGAATTTCAAGACCTCCAATACTCCAAAACTCCAAGAAGCGAAAGCAATGGAAGGAAATCGTGTCTAAACACACACAACGGCGGCAGCCGTCTAATCCATTGTCTCTGTTGATTGCAGAACCATTATTTTGGTATAATTACAGCAGACTTATGATTATGGCGGCGATATGCGCGGCGCGCAGTCCGCTGGGTGGACCGCAGACGGCATCTGCGGCCCTTTGTCGCGCATGCCCGGAAGGAGTAGCGAAATGTTGAACGAAGACAGAGACGTCCAGGCGTATCTTGCACGCATCCGCAAGACGATTGCGGAGAGCGAGAACCTCGTTTCGCAGGCGGAGCTCCGGATTGCGGAGACCGACCGTATGCTCGAAAGCCAGGGCCTCACGCGCGAGCAGGTGCTGAACTTCCACTTCACCCAGGCACAGCGCGAGGCGGTTAACGAGGAGCTGAAGCGCCGCGGGCTCGATCCGCTTGCCGAGTGGGAGTCGGACGTTGGCATGAGGCAGGAGAATCTGGACTCGTCTTATGTCTCGAGTCTGCCGTCTTCCGATTCTGCACCCGACGCCGAACTTGCCGAGCGGCAGCGGAAATTCGGGATGATGATGAAACCTTTTCAGATCTGAGGTGTATACACTACAGAATGCGTAGGCTGGAAACCACATCGATCAGGAGGGGGTGGATGGGGCGCGGAGTGTCCGCGGTCCTTGCGGCAGCGCTGTCTCTTCTCTCTCCTGCCGCGGCGCGCGCGGGCCTCGCGACGTCCGACACCATCGGCAGCGGCGATGTGGGCAAGACGCTCAAGAACAACACGGTCTACGTAGTGCCGCACAGCGCGACGATCACCCGCACAACTCCGTACACCGCGCTCTATGTCGAGCCCGGCGCAACTACTGTGCTCTATATTCCTTACGGTGTCACGCTCACGGTGAACGGCGGCAACGCGAGCGGAACCGAGGGCGCCGGCGCGGGCATCCGCGTAGATTCCGGCTCGACGCTTGTCGTCACAGGCGAAGGCACACTGAACGTGTCCGGCGGAAACGCGGCGAACGGCGCCAACGGCGGTGCCTGGCGGTCAAACGGGTACTACTCCCCCGCCGATGTCGGATCCAGCCACCTTGACGCCATGGGCGGCGGCAATGGAGGCGATGGTGGCGGAGGCGCGTCGCCGGCTATCGGAGGCATCGGCGGCAACGGCGGCAACGGCGGCTCCGGCGGTGACGGCATCCGCAGGGAAACAAAGCATGCCAGCAGCGACAACGAGGTCGACGGCAACGACGGAAGCAAAGGCGGCAACGGCGTCAGCGGCACTGCGATGGGGACGCTCTATGTGCTCGGCGCCATAAAGTTAAACGCGACCGGAGGAACGGCGGGATCCGGCGGCAGCGGCGGCACGTCCGGCGGCGGTGAGGTCGAGTATATCGCCTGGCCGCCCTACAAGTATGCAGTTGGCGGCGGTGGCGGCGGCGCTGGCGGCGGCGGTGGTGGCGCTGTAGCATATGCCATCGGCGGCGGCGCTGGCGGCGGTGGTGGTGGCGGCGGTGGCGGCGGCGGCGGCATCGACTGGACGACGGCCGGCCGAGATCTTGACGAACCGAACGGCGCCACGGGCGGAACGGGCTCTGGCGGATCTGCCAATGGCGGTAACGGAACCGTGTCGGCACGCAGCAAGGGCTATTCCGGGAAGGGGAAGGCCGGCGGCGGCGGCGGCGCTGGCGGTAGCGGCGGCGCGTCCGGCAGCAATGGCAGGGCTTATCTCGCTCCTGGCGCGTCGTTTTCCGGCACCGGCAACTTCCTCTCCGCCGACACCCACCCCGCAATCGAGTACAAGCTCACGTTCGACGACGAGTGGCGCACGAACGAGGTGCACGACGTCAAGCTCGGCTACGCGCTGCCGACGTCCGCGCCGGTCATGTCGCGCGGCAGCTACCGCTTCCTCGGATGGTTCGACCGTCAGAACGCCCTCGGCACGAAGTACTACAACGCCGACGGAACGCTTGCGAATCCTCAGTTCCCGTGGTATTCCGTCATCGGGAACCTCACGCTCTACGCGGGCTGGCAGCTCGAAAGCGGAACACAGCCTTCGATAACAGTCGTGGTCGGAGGCGTGACGAACGCGATTACGGGCGGCGTGAGCATGAGCGATCCGAACGGAAACTTCAGCTACGACGGTACCACGGGCGTTCTCGCGCTCTCGAAGGCGAGTGCCACATACGAGATTTCCGGATCGGAGACGAACGGTGAGATACGCATCGTCGTCGAGCAGAACTGCATGGTCATGTTGAATAGCTTCAGTCTCGACGGCTCCATGCAGCCGGACGTCATCCCGCTGACGGTCTCCGCCGGACGGACGGTGACGCTCGATGTTCAAAGCGGCGCGCAGCTCAAGGCGAGGGCCGGATGTCCAGCCGTCTCGCTTGGACAGGGCGCGAACCTCGCCATCACGGGCGACGGCGTAATAAACCTCGCAGGCGGGGCGGGCGCGGCGGACATCGCGCTCGCGGACGGCGCGTCGTCCGCTTCGGTGTGGATCAACACGCGCGGCCCCGACATCCATTTCGGGACGGGCGTTCTCGGCGAGCAGCCCGCGTTATTCTCGGCGAACGGAAGCGGCACGCGCATCTGGCGCGTGAAGGTGCCTGTAGGCGGCACTCCGCGCTCGGCGGTCTCCTGGTCTGGCCTGCCCGACGCCTACTCTCCGCAGAACACGATAGCCGGATCGGACGGCGAGTCCTACCTCTGGCTTCCCGACGGCGCCTACACCTTCTCGTCGCTCACCTCGACCGGCGCGAAGGAATGGGTTGTCCGCGTCAACGGCGCGCATCGCGATGCGCTGCCGCTCGTTCTGACGGGCCTCTTGATCAACGAAGTCGACACAGGCCACGCCGCAGGGCCCGGCTGGTACTGGGACGAAGGCCACACCGTATTCCTCACGAACGCCGGTCCGTTCACCGTGAGCGGAAGCACGACCGCCGGCGTCGGCATCACGGCGTCGAACGACTGCGCGGTGACGCTTTCGGACCTCTCGATCGACTTCTCCGCCTATCCGGGCGTGCATGCGATCCGCGTCGCCCCGGGCGCATCGGTCGATTTCACGCTCGTCGGCGACAGCACGCTCCAAACGGCAACGGGAGAGTCCAACGAAGGGCGCGCCGCGCTCTCGGTCCCCGCCGGGGCGTCGGCGACAATTGGCGGAGAGGGAGCCCTGACGGCGACTGCCGGTACAGCAGAGGCCGCCGGCGGCGCTGGCATTGGCGGCGACTTTGGCGAGGATGCCGGCTCGATCGCAATTCATGGCGGAACCGTCACGGCGCGAACCTACTTCAGCGGCGCTGGCATCGGCGGCGGAACGTGGGGAAGCGGCGGGAAAATCACGATTTCCGGCGGCATCGTCTCCGCCCAGGGACGGCAGTCGGGCATTGGTGGCGGTTACGGAGCCAACGGCGGCAACATCGCGATTTCCGGCGGCACGGTCTTTGCGCGCGCGAGAGTCGGTGACCGACCGGACATCGGCGGGATGTCGGATCCCAATCTGGCGTCGTGTACAATCACCGGCGGCTCGATACACACCTACAAGGTCAACAACTTGAAGCCCGCCGCGACGAACGCCGTTGGCGCGACCGTCCACTGCGTGACGGTTTCCGGGCTCCCGGCGGACACGGCGCTTGAAATAACCTGGCTGACGTCGGCGGACGCGGGCTACGGACAGCACGACATTCGCACGGACTCCGAAGGGCGGCTCTACGTCTGGCTTCCCGACGGGACGCACTATTTAACTGTAAACGGCGCTGGCTTCTGCGCGACCGTGAACGGCGCGGACACTGAGGCGGCTCCGTGGTCGAGCGGCGTCACGATCGACGGCACCGACGTCTTTTTGGGAAGCGGCGACGGCTGGACCTACAAGGACTTCACGCTCTCGGTCACCAATGCGTACCTCCACATCGACGGAACGAACATGCCCCACGTCGTCAGCGGAACGAACACGGCGGCGGAGGTGCGGGTATCTGCAGCGTGCGGAGGCGAACTGGTCGTCTCCAACCTCGTGCTCGACGTGTCGTCCAGATCAGGTTCGCCTATTGCGATTGACACTGGCGATGCGGTGACGCTGCATCTCGCTGGAACGAATGCGCTGACCAGTGCCGACAACTATGCGGGCGTCTCGGTCGCCGCCAATAAAACACTGGTCATCGACGGCGACGGATCGCTCACGGCGAGCGGTGGCTACCGCGGGGCGGGCATTGGCGGTGGCTTCAATGGATCCGCCGGCACCTGCACCATCGCGGGCGGAACGGTGACGGCGACGGGCGGAGAAGGCGGCGCCGGCATCGGCGGCGGTTATGCCGTGTTCGGAAGCGGCGGCGGGCACGGCGGGACAACCACGATTTCGGGCGGACGTGTCTTCGCGACTGGCGGCAACCAGGCGGCGGGCATCGGCGGCGGCAGAGGCGGTTCCAATTCGAAGGTCTACGTCTCGGGCGGCACGGTGGTGCCCAGGCACGGGGCGGAAGTGAAGTACGACGTGGGATCGGGCTACGATACGTCGTCTCTTCCGTGGGAGGTGAAATTCACGGGCGGCTCGGTGTCGACGTTCTCCCCCAACGTGACCGAGCGTCCGGTCAATGCCGGCGGCACGCGCGTCTGGCGCGTGGAGATCGGCGGACTCACGCCGGGCGGCAAGGTGACAGGCTTCGCCAGCATCGCAGGCGCTCCTGATCTTTCCGGATACGGCATCGACGACATCTGGGCCGACGACGACGGCAAGGTGTACCTCTGGCTGCCGAACGGCAACCACAACTTCACTCTCGCGGTGGACGGTGGCGATGCGGTGGAGTACGTGGCGCGTGTGGCGGATGCGGACACGATTGCGTATGTCTTCGAGCTGGCGGGGCTCACCGTCAACGGACGCGACGTTGCCTATCTCGGCGGCGACGGCTGGTGGAGCGACGCGACGAACTCGGTGTACCTCACCGCTTCCGGGCCATTCACGGTGAGCGGCACTTCGACTGTGTACGGCGTGACGGCGCGGGCGAACTGCTCGGTCGCGGTGAGCAACCTCTACCTGCGCGCCAAGGAACGCGCCGCGTTCGAGGTCGGAGGCAATGGCGTGACGGTGGAGCTGTGGAGTGAGGGCGAAGGCACAAACACGCTCATTTCGGCGTACGGCTACGCGGGCATCGCCGTATGCGATGCGAACAATGCATCGCTCCGCATCAAGGGCGGTGCGGCGCCGCTGTCTGCGACGAGCTGGCGCTGCGGCGCCGGCATAGGCGGCAACGACGGCGCTGCGGCGGGCACGATCTCCATCGAGGGCGGCACGGTTCTCGCGACCGGATCGCAGGGCGGCGCGGGAATCGGCGGAGGTTCCGGCGGCGGGGCGGGGTCGATCACGATTTCGGGCGGCACGGTGGAGTTTACCTCCTGGCGGGATCTCGACCAGGGCTTTGAGTTCGGCGCGGGCATCGGTGGCGGGCGGAGTGGTTCCGGCGGTACCGTCACGATCACCGGCGGCACCCTCACGGGCACGGCCGGGACGGGCGGCGCGGGCATCGGCGGAGGATACGAAGGCAAGGATGTCTTTGTTCACATCGAGGGCGGTACGATAACGATTCCCAGGAGCGCGAAGGACTACACGACCGGCATCGGCATGGGACAGTATGGAAGGGACGTCACGGTTGAAATCCTCGGCGGCACGATCTCCGCGAAGGGCTCGTGGCTGGGCTCGGGAATCGGCGGCGGCGCAGGCTGCCAGGGCGGGTCGGTTGTGATCATGGGCGGACGCATCACGGCCGAGGGCGGCGGACGCGGTCCTGGCATCGGTCCCGCGGCTGACGGCACCATGGGCGTCATCCTGATCATGGGCGGCACGGTCGAGGCGACTGCAGGCACATCGCCGGCGGACGTCGGCGCGGGGTCGGACGCGAGCGGCGGCGTCGGAGGCAAGGCGGACGTCGTTACCTTCCAGGGCGGCAACATCCTCGCCGGACCCGCGAAAGTCATACCTGCGCCGAAAAACCTATCCTTCCAGCCGGTATGGGCCGTCGACACGCAGCTGGAGACGTGGAATGCAGACGAACAGGTCGAGTTCTACAACCTGCCGGGAAGCTACGTTACGAAGGACGTCTATCCCACGACAAACGGCCTCGTGCGACTGTGGCTTCCTGACGGCGACTGGGCGTTTACCGCGAACGGCTCGCCATACCGCGTCAACGTTGCGGGAGCTGCGACGACCGCGGAGGTCTGGCGGGCGGGCTTCTCCGTCAACGGACGCGACGTTGCGTATTTCTCCGGCGAGGGCTGGCTGTTGGACTGGGAGTCTAAGCGGGTGAGCCTTACGAACGAGATGGACTACGTTCTCTCCGGCGTCAGCTCGAACTTCTGGGTCCTTGCCGACGCGAACTGCAGGGTGCCGCTGCAGGCCGTGACGATCGACTTGTCGTCTCCGAATGTCCCCGACAAGCGCAGCGCATTTGCCGTCTCCTCGAACTGCACTGCCGCAGTCGAACTCTTCGGCACCAACTATCTCAAAGGTGCGAAGAACGGTGCGGGCGTCAATGTTTTACCGACTGCGGTGGTATCCATCGACGGCGAAGGCATGCTTGAAGCCGTCGGCGGCCTGTACGCCCCGGGCATAGGATGCCCGTCCGAGGTGCACGGGCATGTCTCGATCCTCGGCGGCACGGTGGTCGCGCGCGGCGGAACGAATTCCGCGGGAATAGGCGGAGGAGACGGCGTTTCCGGCGGCTTCGTGAGCATCAAGGGCGGAACAGTCACCGCCACCGGCGCCTACAACGGCGCAGGCATCGGCGGCGGACAGGACGGCAGCGGAGGCACCGTGCACATCGAGGGCGGGAAGGTCGAGGCAAAGGGCGGGACGGACGCCGCGGGCATTGGCAGCAGCTACAGGGGAAGCGGCGGCACCGTCATCATCCAGAACGCCGTCGTGACGGCGACGGGCGGTGCCAGCGGCGCGGGCATCGGCGGCGGCGATGAAGGCAAGGGCGCCGAAGTCGCCATCTACAGCGGCACGGTGACGGCAGTGGGCGGCAGTCGTGCCGCCGGCATAGGCGGCGGCAACCAGGGAGGCGTCGGCGGCGGAACCATTATCTACGACGGAACCGTCACCGCGACCGGCGGAGTGTTGGCCGCCGGCATCGGCGGAGGCTACAAAGGCGTCGGCAACGGAGTCGAGATTCACGGCGGAACCGTCTCCGCCAATGGCGGCGTCGGCGGCGCGGGCATCGGCGGCGGCGAAGGAGGCGGCAGCGGCGACATCGCGATTTGGGGCGGCACCGTCACCGCCACAGGCGGTTACGAGGGTGCGGGCATAGGCGGCGGCGGAGGAGGCAGCACCGGCGAAATCAGGATATACAGCGGCACGGTCACCGCCAACGGCGGCGGTTCGGCAGCGGGCATAGGCGGCGGCAAGAGGGGTGGCTCGAACATCGGCATCTCCGGCGGAACCGTCGAGGCGAACGGCGGACAGTACGGCGCGGGCATAGGCGGCGGATTCGAGGGAGTGGGCGGCACCATCCGCATCAGCCGCACCGCCAACGTCAAGGCGACGGGCGGTGAAGACGGAGCCGGCATCGGCAGCGGAAAGGACGGACTTAACGGCGGCGCAATCTCGATCGAGGGCGGCGTTGTCGTGGCAACGGCCGGCTCGGTCTCCGGCTCCGCCGCTGGCATTGGCGGCGGCGCCAACAGCCCCGGCAATGATATCATGATCTACGGCGCCCGCATCTGGGCGGTCGGATCAGCCAACGGAGCGGCCATCGGCGGTGGCGGCGGCAAGGACGGCGGAAACATCGACATCAGCGGCGGAACGGTCCAGGTGGAATCTCGTTCCACGTGGGCGATCGGCAGCGGCAGGGACGGAGGAGACACGTCCGACAACAACATCTTCAGCGGCGGCGCCATCTATACAACGCTTGACAAGGTCCATCGCGCGCCGATCGGGGACACCAGTGTCCTGATTCCGGTGTTTCCGGTTGACTTGAACATCGGAGTGCCGACGAACAGGGTCCAGTCCTTGGCCATCTACACCGTGGCGTCCGACGGCTCGAGCACCTTCAAATTCTACGGGCAGAGGGACATGTACACGGACGAAAACGGAATGCTCACGATTTGGCTGCCGAGCACCAACCCCGGCGAGGCGTTGCAGATATCCGTGATGATGGAGGACGGCACCATGCGCTATTTCTACATCACCATTGACGGAAGCGGCAGAGTGAGCCCCTTGGACTGCCTTGTCGTAAACGGAATGTTCGTGCCGGAAGGCAGAGACAAGAACGATTGGACCTTTGAATATTCCAATGACACCAAGATACTTAGGCTTTTGCGCGGCAGTGATGTTAACGTGCAGGGTGTTTCGACCAACGGCGGACATCGCATCGTCATTCCGGCGGACGGGGCGACTAAAGTCACGCTCGAAGCGGTGACGCTGATGGCGAGGGACAATAAATACTGGTCGGCGCTGTCCGTCTCCAACACCTGCACCATCGCGCTGGCGAGCACGCTTCTCAACACCGTCGCGGCGCGCGGACAGTACGCGGCGGGCATAGAAGTCGGACCTGACGCCTCCGTAACCATCAATGGCGACGGTCAGCTCCTCGCCGTCGGCGGGAAATACGGAGCGGGCATCGGTTCGCGCGGCTCCGGCTCCGTGAAGCCCGGGAAGATCGCCATAGAATCGGGCACTGTCGTCGCGCAGGGCGGCGAGAAGGCCGCAGGCATCGGCGGAGGCCAGATGTGCACGCTGTCCGCGGACAACATCTCGATCTCCGGCGGAATCGTCACTGCGACGGGCGGTCAGTACGCAGCGGGCATCGGTTCCGGCTACGTCGGCGGCGGCTCGGGCGACAAGACGCTTCCGGCGGGGGCTGTGTCCGTCTCGGGCGGAACGGTGCTTTCGGTCAGCGGCACCAATGCCGAGTCCGACATGATTTCAAGCAAGAACACGATATCGACCAGCAGCGGCTCGTCGGCGCTCATCATCACCGGCGGCAGCGTACACGGTTCAAAGCTCGACGTCGAGCCCGATCCCAAGAACTCCGATTCCGAAATGCTGCGCTACTGGCTCTTCACCGGTTTGCAGCCTGGCTCGGTGCCGGTCTTCGAGGGCGACATCCCGGAAAACTACTCGACGAACGGAATTGTCGCGGATGCCACGGGCTCCGTCTGCCTGTGGCTGCCGGTCACGAACAGCGTCCGGTTCTTGCGCGTGGATGGCCAGTATTTCGCCGGCGGCGGCTCGACGAACAACGTATTCGGCGCCTCTTCCGGCAGCGACACGCCGCCGGACGGCAAGAAGGATGGCAACAAGGACTTCTGGCGCGTGACCGTGCACGGTCTGGGCCCCGACGTTCCCGTCCGCCACGTCATGCGTGACCTCGGTGGCGGCACAGTCAGCATCGTCACGGACAAGGCCGATCGCAACGGCGACTATTTCTTCTACGCGATGGACGGCTATTATGAGTTCGTCGTCAACGGACTGGGCTATTACGCAATCGTCGAAGACGCTCCGACGACGGCGCAGCTCCTGCCGATTGGCATCACGGTCAACGGCGTGGACGCTGCGGCCGGGAGCGGCGACGGCTGGGCCTTTTCCCTGGATACGTGCGTCATCTCGCTCTCCGGTGCGGGGCCGTTCGAGATTTCTGGCTGCAGGGAGGACATCGCCATCCGCGCCGACGCGGACTGCGCCGTGCAGCTCTCGGATCTCGTCATCACCAACTCGACGTTGGCCCTGGCTCCCTTCGACTGCGGTTTCAACACCGTGACGATGTCCCTTTCCGGGACGAACCGGCTCGTCTCCGCCGTTCCGGGCACCGTTTCGGGAGAGCCCGGCATCCGCGCTGCGACCGGCGCGTCGCTGACGATCGACGACGTCCGGCCGTCCGGCGCCGAGCCCTCGGTTCTCGTCGCGGTTGGTGACTTGTTGAGTGCCGGCATCGGCGGTGCGTCGGAGAGGGACGGCGGAAACATCACGATTTCCGGAGGCGCAGTGATTGCCATCGGCGGCGAATCCGCGGCCGGCATCGGCGGCGGACATTATGGCGCGGGCGGCACGATTACGATCGCCGGCGGCGACGTTTCGGCGACGGGTGGCCTGAATGCAGCCGGCATCGGTGGCGGCTATCATGGCGCCGGCGGCACGATCACGATCTCCGATGGCGACGTGACGGCGACGGCCGGCAACCAAGGCGCCGGAATCGGCGGTGGATATAACGGCGCGGGCGGCGCGATCACGATCTCCGGCGGCAGCGCGACGGCCATGGGCGGCTATCTAGGCGCCGGCATTGGCGGCGGCTATGACGGCGACGGCGGCACGATCGAGATTTCCGGCGGCGTCGTGTCGGCGACAGGCGGCTACTATGCGGCCGGCATCGGCGGCGGCGGAGTTTACGAAAACGCTGGCGCCTCGGCAGGCGCGATCACGATCTCCGGCGGCCTGGTGACGGCAGTGAGCCAAAACGGCGGCGCGGGCATCGGCGGAGGCCGTCGCGCCAATGGAGGCTCGGTGGCGATCCGCGGCGGCACCGTTGTCGCCCGGCGGATGGACGACTACGACGCGCCCGCGATCGGACGCGGCGCCAACGGCTCCGTCGATTCCGTCGCGTTCACGGGCGGCGCCATCTACACGACGGCGGCGCGCGTCTCCCCCGCTGCCACCAACGACACCGTCGGCGCCTTGGCCCGACCGGTTGATTTCGACCTCGGGACGCCCGACGCCAGGGTCGAGTCGCTCGTCATCGACACTCCGCCGCTCGCCTACGGCATGAAGGACCTCTACACGGACGCCAGCGGCGTCCTGCGCGCGTGGCTGCCGGACGGCAAATGGTTCCTCAATCTGAAGCTGGAGGGCGGCGACACGGAGCGGTGGGTCGCGGTGGTTGACGGCGACTACATCGTCGCCTTCCGCTATGTGCCGACCGGTCCCGTCGGATTCTTCGTGAACGGGACGGACGTTGGCGAAACCGTGGGCGACGGCTGGTACTTTACCGGAACCAATCGCACTGTGACGCTCTACGACACCAATCCGTTCGTTCTTTCCGGCTCGCTGACAAACGGAACAGTGGCCATCGAGTCCGGCTGCGCCGTCACGCTCTCCAACGCCGTTGTGGACGCCTCGTCCGTCACGAACGCGGGCGCGATCAATCTTGCCTCCGGCGTCGCCGCGACGTTTGCGCTCGTCGGCGAAAACGCCGCGACGGGCGGCGTCGGCCGCGCAGGCATCACCGTCCCAGGCGGCGCCACGCTAACGATCGACAAATCCAACCTTTCAACCCTTCAGCCTCTCAACCTTTCAACCCTCGCCGCCGTCGGCGGCGAAGGCGCGGCAGGCATCGGCGCCGATCGCGGCATGCGGAACGTCGGTACGGTCCGCATCGGCGGCGGCAGCGTGTCCGCGACCGGCGGTGAAGGCGCGGCAGGCATCGGCGGAGTCGGGCGTTCTACAGGTGGCATTGTCGAAATCTCCGGCGGCTATGTCGTCGCGACGTCGGGCGGCGAGGGCGCCTTCGCCATCGGCGCCGGCATCGGCAGCGAGGAATGGGACACCGGTTTCGGCGAGGTCCTGATTACGGGCGGCACCATCATTCCGATCTACCAGCGCGAATGCGGCATCGGATCGAAGGGATACACTCGCGTGCAGATCGCCGGCGGATCCGTCCTCGCCCGGGGAAATACGATCCACCGGGATCCAGGGGTGTATCCGGTGGACTTCAACCTCGGCACCCCCGACACGCCCGTCACGGCGACGATTCCGGTCAAGAACGGCGACGCAACAGTCGAATACGGGATGAACGACGTCCGCACCGATGCGAACGGCGTCATCCGCCTCTGGCTTCCCCTCGGCAACAGCATCGTGACCGTGAACGGCGACTATTGGAAGGTCTCCGTCACCTATGATCGCACGACTGCCGAGCCGTGGGTCTCGCAGCTCACCGTCAACGGCGTCGGCATCTCCGCCTTCTCCGGCGAGGGCTGGACCTTCGACTTTGCGACGATGTCCGTCCATCTCACCAACGCCGGGCCGTTCACGGTTTCCGGCGAAGAGCCCGGCGCCAGCGTCTCCGTGGAAAACTCCTGCCAGGTCGTCCTCTCGGACGTCACGCTCGCGACCGGCGCCGCGGGCCTCGCAGCCCTCGATTTCGCGGGCGGCGTGACGGCGACGCTGGAGCTCGCCGGAACCAACTCCCTCGCGAGCGGACGGAACCAGGCCGGGCTCGCCATCGCGGAAACCGCCTCGCTCGTCATCCGCGGCACCGGCTTCCTCTCCGCGACCGGCGGCGAAAACGGCGCCGGCATCGGCAGCGGGAGCAGCGCACACAGCGGCTCGCTAACCATCGAAGGCGGCGTCATCGAGGCGCAGGGCGGCCACCTCGGCGCGGGCATCGGCGGCGGCGCGGGCCGCGGCTGCGGCACGATCCGGATCGAGGGCGGCGAAATCGTCGCCGTCGGCGGCGGGGGCGCCCCCGGCATCGGCGACGGCGACTTTGACACCTATTCCTACTCGCATTGCGGCACGGTCGAAATCTCCGGCGGCGTCGTGACGGCCCGCGGCGGGGAGAGCGGCGCGGGCATCGGCGGCAACATGACCGCCTTCAACTGGGGCAAGGTGGCGAAGGTGGTCATCTCCGGCGGCGTCGTGACGGCGACGGGCGGGAGCGGCGGCGCCGGCATCGGCGGCAGCTTCTCTAGCTCGGCCGACGTGACGATCTCCGGCGGCGTCGTGACGGCGACCGGAGGCGATCGCGGCGCCGGCATCGGCAGCGGCGAAGGCGACTTGGGAGCCGCGAGCGCCGGAACGGTGAAGATTTCCGGCGGCATCGTCTCGGCGACCGGCGGCGAAGGCGCGTGCGGCGTCGGCGGCGGCTACGAATCTGGCGACGGCAAGGTCGAAATTTCCGGCGGCACCGTGGCCGCCACGGCCGGCGCCGGCGGCGAGCGCTGCATAGACGTCGGCTTTGTCGGTCCCGACGGCGTGGCCGGCGGCATCGCATTCACCGGCGGCTCCATCCTCGCCGACCAGGCCAAGGTGAAGCCGGCCGCGACGAACGCGGTGGGCGCGTCGGTGTGGCGCGTCGACGTGGCCGTCCAGAACCCCGATCCCGAGCGGGCCGTCACGGTCGCCGGGCTCGCGGACTACGGCGTCACGGACATCTACCCCGACGGGAACGGCGAGATACACCTCTGGCTCCCCGACGGCATCTACGACTTCGAGGTCGACGGCACCGCCGTCCACGAGGAGGTCGACGGTTCGTCCGTCTTCATTCCGCTCGGCGTCACCGTGGACGGCGTGGACGTCGCCAACCGCTCGGGGGCAAACTGGACGATGGACGACGACAAGCGCGTCATCATCACCGCTCCGTGCGTCGTCGCGGGCACTAACACGCTCGACGGCGTTTCGATCCGGATCGACACGTCCGAAGAAGTCCTCTTCTCCAACGCCTGCATCCGCTCCGGCACGGGACTGAAGGTCGCGGCGGGCACGAGCGCCGCCGTCCGCGGCGTCGGCCGCAACGTCATTGCCCCCATCTACTACTCGCACTTCCTCGAGGAGGGCGCAAGCCTCGCCGTCGCGGGCGGAACGTTCGAGTTCGGCAACTACGATCCGTTCGCCATCCTCGGCGGCTCGGTGTCCGGGATCGGCACCTACTATGGTTCGCCCACGAACGCCGCCGGCGCCCGCGTGTGGCAAGCCGACATCGTCGGCTTCGCGCCCGGCGAGGCGGTCGGTCCGCTTCAGGGCCTGCCGGACTACTACGACACGGACGAAATCTACGCGGACGACGCCGGCGAAGTCCACCTCTGGCTGCCGGAGGGCACCTACGTCGCGACGAACGCCGTCGACGGCGCGAAATGGACGATCCGCGTGGGGCCGGACGGCAAGACGACCGTCGTCGCGTGGAACGACGACTTCACCGTGAACGGCGTGAACATCGCGGAGCTCGCCGGCGACGGCTGGAACTTCGCGACGAACATCCTCACCATCTCCGGCGCCTCCGGAATCGACCGCTACACGCTCCGCGGCACGAACACGCTCGGCGGCGTCTGCGTCGTCGTCGCCGCGGACACGACCGTCGAGCTCGTCGGCGTCTCGCTCCAATCCAGAATGCCGCTCGCCCTCGGGCGGGGCGTGACGGCGACCATCCTGCTCTCCGGCCCTGGCAACCGGCTCGTGGCATCCAATTCCAGCTGCGCCGCGCTTTACGTTCCGGATGGAGCGTCGGTGACGATCACGAACGCGACGGCCGACGCCAGGCTCCTCGCCCAGGGCAGCGACTACGGCGCGGGCATCGGCAACGATTGGGGCAGTACGCGGCCCGGCGCCATCACCATCGCGGGCGGCTTCGTCGAAGCGTATTCCGGAGAACGGGGCAAGGGCTACGGCGCCGGCATCGGCGCCGGAGCGGACGGGAAGAGCAGTCGGCTGATCCGCATCACGGGCGGTCGGGTCTTCGCCTACGGCGGAGCGAACTACGAACGGGCCGGTGCGGCTATCGGCGGCGGCGCCACGTACACCGATTCCGACGGCAGGATCGAAATCTCCGGCGGGACGGTCTACGCCTGCGGCGGATTCCTGGGCGAGGAGATCTTCGGCGCCGACATCGGCGACGGCGTGAGCTATAGCGCCGCCTACGAAAACGCCAACGACGTCGTCATCACGGGCGGCAGCATCGTGCTCGCGCACTTCGACTCGGAGTGGGAGCGCTTCACGCAAAGCAAGTGCACGGTGACGAACATGGCCCACGACGCCTCCGGCCGTGTCCTGCACGCCGTCGTCGTTCCGCTCGGCACGCCGGACGCCACGGCCGAACTCTCCGGGCTGGACGGCTACGGCACGCGGGACCTCTACGCCGACGCAAACGGCGACGTCTACCTCTGGCTGCCGGACGGCGACTACAGCTTCACCGTGAACGGCCGCGGCTGCACCGCCACCGTAGACGGTGCGGACACTGTTGCCGTTGTCGATCCAGTCGCCCTGGATTCTCTCCACATCGAGAGCATCGAGCTTGTTCCCGGCGCCGTGGCGCTCGTCGTCTCGGCCGAGCCGGACGGATGGATCACGGACATGACTGCGCAGTTGCTGCGCGTGCGCGTGTCTGAGGAACTTCCGCTGCCTGACGGCGACGCGGCGCTTTTGCCGCGGGCGGACGTCGGCGTCTTGGTCAACGACGACGGCACCGCGACGGTGGTAGTCCCGCGCGCGGCGAATGTGCCGCGGACGTTCTATCGCGTCGAGGCGCGGTGAACCGCAGTCCGTGCGGGTTGCGCGAGGGCGGCGTGTCATGGTATAATTTGCGCCAACAAATCTCAAACAAAGGAGACACTTATGGCGAAGATAGGATTTCTCGGGGCGGGCAAGATGGCGGAGGGCATACTCTCCGCGATCGCGGACAAGAGCGGCGTCGTGATGGCCGAGAAGGTCGAGGCGCGCGCGAAGGAGCTTGCGCGCAAGTACGGCGTTGCGACGACCGGAGACGCGAAGGAGGTCGTAAGGAAGGCGCGCTTCGTGTTCCTCGCGGTTAGGCCGCAGGACGTCGACGCGCTTGCCGCGGACGTGAAGCCGCTCCTCACCGACCGCCACACGCTCGTCTCCATCGTCGCCGGCAAGACCCTTGCGAAGCTCCGCAAGGCGTTCGGATCGAAGGCGAGGCTCGTGCGCGTGATGCCCAACCTCGCTCTGCGCGCCAACGCCGGCATGTGCGCGATATGCCCCGGGCCGAAGACGCCGGAGAAGGACGTGAAGCTCGTCGAGAAGATCCTCGGCGGGGCCGGCGAGACGGTCGTCCTCAAGGAGAAGGACTTCGACGCCGTGACGGCGCTTTCGGGATCCGGTCCCGCGTACTTCGCGTACATGGAGGAGGCTATGGCCGAGGCCGGCGTGAAGCTCGGGCTCAAGAAGCCTGTCGCGAGGCTCCTCGCGGAGCAGACGATGTACGGGACTGCGAAGTTCCTGCGCGAGAGCGGCATGGAGCTGCGTCCCTTCATCGAGGGCGTCTGCACGAAGGGCGGCACGACCGCCGCCGGAATGGAGAAGCTCGACGTCCCGGCGTTCAAGAAGATCGTCGCCGAGACGCTCGCCGCAGCCGCGCGCAGGTCCAAGGAGCTGGCGTAACGGCCTGAAAAAGCAAAAACCCCGATTTTTTCGGGGTTTTTATGGTGGACCGGGCGGGACTTGAACCCACGACCAGGAGATTATGAGTCACCTGCTCTGACCGACTGAGCTACCGGTCCATTCACTTGCGGAACATTATATCAAATTTGCCCCCTTGCGCGCAAGGGGGAGTTTTTGATATAATTTCCACTCAATACCCGCAATGTGCACAGTTAACAAAGTGGCCGCTTACCACACTTCAGGCGCATTGGGGGACGCAGAAATTGCAATTTTCTAACAAACGACAAAACAAGGTAAGTGTCATAATGAGCGCAGAACGCAAGGTATTCGGCCGTCTTCAGGGCATGGCCGAGACTCCACCGGACCTCATTGAGATCCAGACCAAATCGTATCAGGACTTCCTGCAGGCCGACGTCGAGCCGCAGTCGCGCGAGGACCGCGGTCTTCAGGCGATATTCAAGGAGGTCTTCCCCGTCGTCTCCGGAGACGCGCGCTATTCGCTGGACTTCGTCAGCTACAGGCTCGAGGCCCCGAAGAAGTCGTATCTCCAGGCGCTCATAGACGGCGAGACCTACTCCCGTCCGCTCTACGCGAACTTCCGCCTCAACGATGCGGGCGAGGTCCGCGAGGAGGAGGTCTTCCTCGGCGACATGCCGATGATGACGCCCGACGGCGCGTTCGTGATCAACGGCGCGGAGCGTGTCATCGTCTCGCAGCTGCACCGCTCTCCCGGCATCTCGACCGAGCGCCAGGTGCACGCGAACGGGCAGCCTCTCGTCTCGTGCCGCATCATTCCCGACCGCGGCAACTGGATCGAGATCATGTTCGACACGAACGACATCATGTGGTGCTTCATGGACCAGCGCCGCCGCCGCCGGAAATTCTACGCGACGACGCTCCTCAGGGCCTTCGGCCACGGGTCCGACGAGCAGCTCATGCAGCTCTTCTACTACTTCAAGAAGCTTCCGACGGACAAGAAGTACGCCGACAAGGACCTGAGGCTCCTCGTCATGAAGGACGACCTCGTCGACGCGGCTTCGCAGGCGGTCATCGCCCGTCGCTACGACCCCGTCACCCCTGCGATGATGGAGCAGCTCGCGGCGGCCGGCATCGAGCAGGTTGACGTCGTCGACGTGTCGTCCGACAACGGCATCCTCATCAAGACGCTCCGCGAGGACGCGAAGGCGGGCATCCACAACGAGGAGGACGCTCTCAAGGAGGTCTACAAGCGCATGCGCCCGGGCGATCCGCCCACGGCGACGAACGCGAAGCAGATGCTCCGCCGCATGTTCCACGACCTGAAGCACTACGACCTGAGCCTCGTCGGGCGCCACATGATCAACAAGCGCCTGAAGCTCACGGGCAAGGTCGACGAGAACCTCCGCACGCTTTCCGAGGGCGGAGTCGACGTGATCGAGGCGATTCGCCTCCTTCTCAAGATCTACACGGGCAAGGACGTGGTGGACGACATCGACCACCTCGGCAACCGCCGCATCCGCACGACGGGCGAGCTTCTCGAGAACGAGTGCCGCAAGGGCCTCGCGCGCACCGAGAGGCTCATCCGCGAGCGCATGACGGTGCACAATCCCGACCAGGGTCCGCTCACCACGCAGCGCCTCGTCAACTCGAAGACGTTCAGCGCGGTTGTGCAGGACTTCTTCGCGCGTTCGCAGCTCTCGCAGTTCATGGACCAGACGAACCCGCTCTCGGCCCTTGCGCACAAGCGCCGTCTCTCGGCCCTCGGCCCCGGCGGCCTCTCCCGCGAGCGCGCGGGCTTCGAGGTCCGCGACGTGCATCCCTCGCACTACGGCCGCATCTGCCCGATCGAGACGCCTGAAGGCCCGAACATCGGCCTCATCTCGTCCCTCGGCATCTACGCGCAGATCAACCGCTTCGGCTTCATCGAGACGCCGTACCGCAAGGTCGTCGGCGGAAAGGTGACGGACGAGATCGAGTACCTCCCCGCGGACGAGGAGGAGAAGTACGTCATCGCGCAGGCGAACGCCCCGCTCACGTCGGCGCGCCACTTCGCCGAGGAGCGCGTCACGTGCCGCTTCAAGACTGAGTTCTGCGAAAAGCCGGCGCGCGAGGTGCAGTACATGGACGTCGCGCCGATGCAGGTGATCTCGATCGCCGCCGGCCTCATTCCGTTCCTCGAGCACGACGACGCAAACCGCGCGCTCATGGGCGCGAACATGATGCGCCAGGGCGTGCCGCTGATGTCGACGGAGCGTCCGTACGTCGGGACCGGCCTCGAGGGCGTCTCGGCGAAGGACAGCCGCGTCATCCTGACGGCCCTCGCGGACGGCACGGTCGCGTACGTCTCGGCCGACTTCATCGTCGTCACGTCCGACGGGAAGCTCCCGTCCTCCAAGGACCCGTTCGCGCACGATCCCGCGCGCGGCGTGTGGCGCTACGACCTCCAGAAGTTCCGCCGCTGCAACTCCGGCACGTGCTTCAACCAGAAGCCGATCGTCAAGAAGGGCCAGAAGGTCAAGGTCGGCGACTGCCTCGCGGACGGCCCGGCGACGGACCAGGGCGAGCTCGCGCTCGGCAAGAACCTGCTCGTGGCGTTCATGAGCTGGCGCGGATACAACTTCGAGGACGCGATCCTCGTGAACGAGCGCCTCGTGAGGGAGGACATGTTCACGTCGCTGCACATCGTCACGTTCGACTGCGGCGCGAGGGACACGAAGCTCGGACCCGAGGAGATCACGCGCGACATCCCGAACGTCAGCGAGGACGCCCTCAAGAACCTCGGCCCTGACGGCATCGTGCGCGTCGGCGCCGAGGTGAAGCCCGGCGACATCCTCGTCGGCAAGGTCACGCCGAAGGGCGAGACCGAGCTCTCCCCCGAGGAGAGGCTCCTCAGGGCGATCTTCGGCGAGAAGGCCGCGGACGTCCGCGACACCTCGCTCGTCGTCCCGCCCGGAACGACCGGCGTCGTCATGGGCGTGCAGGTGCAGTCCAGCTCCCAGCTCGAGGCCGGAGACGAGAAGAAGTCCAAGCGCGCCAAGAAGGACGCGGAGAAGAAGCGCAAGAACCAGCTCGCCAAGCTCGAGAAGGACCTCGTCGCGAAGCTCGTCGCCGAGATCATGAACGAGAAGGTTCCGGTCGACGTCACGGACACGACCACGGGCGACGTCATCATCCCCGCGAACAAGAAGATCAAGAAGGGCCAGCTCGCCACGCTCGCCAAGGCGCACGCGCACTGGGATATGGACGAAGGCCCTGCGAAGGACCGCATCCTCGGCATCATGGATCCGTTCGAGGCGGAGTTCGCCGCCCTTGAGGATCCCGAGGAGGCCGACGACAACGAGTTCGGCGAGTTCGGCGCAGACGGCGAGGTCGTCAAGCAGGTGCGCGTCTTCCTCGTCGACAAGAAGAACCTCCAGCCCGGCGACAAGATGGCGGGCCGCCACGGAAACAAGGGCGTCGTCTCGCGCGTCCTCCCGTCGTGCGACATGCCGTTCCTCCCCGACGGGCGTCCGGTCGACATCGTCCTCAACCCGCTCGGCGTGCCTTCGCGAATGAACCTCGGGCAGCTGTTCGAGACGTATCTCGGCCTTGCCTGCCGCACGCTCGGCTTCCACGCCGCGACGCCCGTGTTCGACGGCGTCCAGGAGTCGGAGATCGACGACCTTCTCAAGAAGGCCCGCGAGGTGCAGGAGAAGGAGGAGGGCGCTCAGAGCTGGATCTGCCCCGAGGGCAAGACGATCCTCTACGATGGATTCACCGGCGAGCCCTTCGAGCAGAAGGTCGTGGTCGGCGTGATCTACATGCTCAAGCTCCACCACCTCGTCACGGACAAGATCCACGCGCGTGCGGTCGGTCCCTACTCGCTCGTCACCCAGCAGCCGCTGGGCGGCAAGGCGCAGCTCGGCGGACAGCGCATGGGCGAGATGGAGGTGTGGGCCCTCGAGGCGTACGGCGTCGCCTACGCACTGCAGGAGCTCCTCACCGTCAAGTCCGACGACGTCCAGGGCCGCACGAGGATCTACGAGTCCATCGTCAAGGGCACGAACGTCCTCGACTCCGGAATGCCCGAGTCGTTCTCGGTGCTCATCCACGAACTGCGCGGACTGTGCCTCGACACCCAGCTGCTGGGAGGCGAGGCGGAAGGAAGGCGCAAGTCCGACGGACCTTCCGCGGCCCCGACGGCGCAGGTTCCCGAGGCGAAGGCCTCCGACGACCTCCTTTCGGGTGCGCTCAACCTCCAGTGATCAGTGGTCAGTGGTTAGTGATTAGTGGATAGTACAACAGGGAAACTGAGATGAATCCTTACAACACTTCAGACATATTCGGCGGCTCGTTCAACGCGTCCGCCCACTACGACGCCGTCAAGGTGCAGCTCGCCTCGCCGGAGACGATCCGCAGCTGGTCTCACGGAGAGGTCAAGAACCCCGAGACGATTAACTACCGCACGTACCGCCCCGAGAAGGACGGACTCTTCTGCGAGAAGATCTTCGGACCTACTAAGGACTGGGAGTGCGCCTGCGGCAAGTACAAGCGCATCAAGAACAAGGGCATGGTCTGCGACCGCTGCGGCGTCGAGGTGACGCTTGCGTCGGTGCGCCGCCAGCGCATGGGCCACATCGAGCTCGCGGTCCCCGTGAGCCACATCTGGTTCTTCAAGTGCTCGCCCTCCAGGATGGGCCTGCTCCTCGACAAGACGACGAGCGAGCTCGAGCGCGTGCTCTACTACCAGGACTGGATGGTCATCGAGGCGGGCGACACCGGCCTCAAGGAGGGCCAGATCCTCTCCGAGCAGGAGTACATCGACGCGCAGGAGAAGTACCCCGACGGCTTCAAGGCCGAGATGGGCGCGGAGGCGGTCAGGAAGCTCCTCAAGAAGCTCGACCTCGACGAGCTCATGAAGGAGCTCGAGGAGCAGATGGAGAACACCCGCTCCAAGCAGAACCGCAAGAAGATCGCCAAGCGCATGAAGGTGGTCGAGGGCTTCCGCGTGTCGAACTCCAAGCCCGAGTGGATGGTCCTGGACGTGCTGCCGGTCATCCCGCCGGAGCTCAGGCCTCTCGTCCCGCTCGAGGGCGGCCGCTTCGCGACGAGCGACCTCAACGACCTCTACCGCCGCGTCATCAACCGCAACAACCGCCTGAGGAACCTCCTCGCGCTCAAGACGCCGGACGTCATCATCCGCAACGAGAAGCGCATGCTCCAGGAGGCCGTTGACGCTGTGTTCGACAACGGACGCCACGGGCGCGCCGTCACTGGCCCGGGCAACCGTCCGCTCAAGTCCCTCTCCGAGGTGCTCAAGGGCAAGACGGGACGCTTCCGCCAGAACCTCCTCGGCAAGCGCGTCGACTACTCCGGCCGTTCCGTGATCTGCGTCGGACCTGACCTCAAGTTCCCGCAGTGCGGCATCCCGAAGGAGATGGCCCTCCGCCTGTTCGAGCCGTTCATCATCCGCGTCCTCAAGGAGCGCGGCATCTGCCACACGGTCCGCACCGCGCGCAAGATGATCGAGCGCCACGACGACCAGATCTGGGCGATCCTCGAGGAGGTCACGAAGGACAAGACCGTGTTCCTCAACCGCGCGCCGACGCTCCACCGTCTGTCGATCCAGGCGTTCGAGCCGGTGCTCGTCGAAGGCAAGGCGATCCGCCTGCACCCGATGGTCTGCACGCCGTTCAACGCCGACTTCGACGGCGACCAGATGGCTGTGCACGTTCCGCTCTCGATCGAGGCCCAGATGGAGTCGAAGCTCATGATGCTCGCCTCCACGTCGATCTTCTCGCCGGCGAGCGGAAAGTCCGTCATGACGCCTACGCAGGACGTCTGCCTCGGACTCTACTTCCTCACGGTCCCCTCGCAGCAGGACAAGCTCGCCGGCAAGATCGCCGGCAAGTTCCCGGCCGGCGAGGAGCACCTGCCGCTCTTCAACGACATCGGCGAGGTCGAGTTCGGCATCGCCGAGGGCGCGATCTCCTACCACTCCAGGATCCGCTTCAGGAACCCCGACTTCGGCACCGTCGGCCGTCCGCACGGCGACCCCTCGAAGCGCGTCATCGAGACGACCGCCGGACGCGTCGTGTTCAACAACGTGTGGCCCAAGGAGATGGGCTTCTGGAACGACAAGTGCTCCAAGTCCACGATCGGCAACCTCATCCTCGACTGCCACAAGGTGGCGGGGCATGACGAGACCGTTCTTGCTATCGACCGCCTCAAGACGCTTGGCTACAGCTTTGCGACGATCTCCGGCGCGTCGATGGGCCTCAAGGACATGATCCGCCCGGCCGAGAAGGACGCCGAGGTCGCGAAGGCGCGCAAGGCCGCCGACGAGGTCCAGAAGCAGTTCCAGCAGGGCATCATCACCGACGGCGAGCGCCACAACAAGATCGTCGACATCTGGTCGTCCACGACCGAGAAGGTCGGCGACGAGCTGTACAAGACGATCGACAAGAACATCAGCCCCGAGAACAAGAACCCGACCGAATTGAACCCGGTCTACATGTTCGTCGACTCGAAGGCCCGTGGTTCGAAGCTGCAGATCCGCCAGCTCGCGGGTATGCGCGGACTCATGGCCGCGCCTAACGGCGACATCATCGAGCGCCCGATCACCGCGTCGTTCCGCGAGGGACTGTCGGTTCTCGAGTACTTCATCTCGTCGCACGGCGCCCGCAAGGGTCTCGCCGACACGGCTCTTAAGACGGCCGACGCGGGCTACCTTACGCGTAAGCTCGTCGACGTGTCGCAGGACGTCATCATCACGCAGGAGGACTGCAACACGGTGAACGGCATCGAGGTCGAGGCCATCGTCGAAGGCGACGAAGTCAAGGTTACCCTCGGCGACCGCGCGCTCGGCAGGACCGCCCTCTACGAGATCCGCGACCCCAAGACGGGCGAGACGATCGTCCCCGCGAACGAGATCATCAACGAGGAGGCTTGCGAGAAGATCAACAAGTCCGGCATCGAGAAGGTCTGGATCCGCTCCGGCCTCACCTGCGACGCCGAGCACGGCATGTGCGCGAAGTGCTACGGACGCGACCTGTCGACCGGCAAGGAGGTCGAGATCGGCACGGCGGTTGGCATCATCGCCGCGCAGTCCATCGGCGAGCCCGGCACGCAGCTGACGATGCGTACGTTCCACATCGGCGGAACCGCCTCCGCGACCGCGAAGGTCCCGGAGATCGTCCTCAAGAACGACGGCGTCGCGAAGTTCGTCGACGTGCGCCGCGTGCGCAACGACGAGGGACGCGAGGTCGTCCTCAACAAGAACGGCACGCTCGAGATCTACTCCAAGAGCGGCAACAAGCTCGACACCTACCAGCTCCAGATGGGCACGACGCTTCTCATCGAGGACGGCTCGGAGGTGAAGAAGGGACAGAAGGTCGCGACGTGGGACCCGCACTCCGTGCCTGTTCTCTCCGAGACGGCCGGAACGATCCAGTTCGTCGACTTCGAGGAAGACGTCAGCGTCAAGACCGAGACGGACCGCGCCACCGGCGCGAAGACGCTCGTCGTCCTGCCGACCTCCGAGTCCAACCTCCACCCGCGCATCGAGATCCGCGACGAGAGCGGCGCGATGGTCGACTCGCACGACGTTCCTGAAAAGGCCATCGTCATGGTCCGCGACGGCATGAAGGCCACGGCCGGCATGCTCCTCGCGAAGACGCCCCGTGAAGCCGCGAAGACGCGCGACATCACCGGCGGTCTTCCGCGCGTCGCCGAGCTCTTCGAGGCCCGCCAGCCCAAGGACGCGGCCGAGATCGCGAAGATCGAGGGCGTCATCGAGTTCGGCGAGAACGTGCGCGGCAAGCGCTGCGTGAAGGTCGTCGACGATGTGACGGGACTCGTCGAGGAGCATCTCATCCCGATGGGCAAGCAGATCGTCGTGTTCAAGGGCGACCGCGTGAAGAAGGGCCAGCAGCTCACCGAAGGCCCGGTCATCCCGCAGGAGATCCTCGAGGTCTCCGGTCCGCAGGAACTCGAGAAGTACCTCGTCAACGAGGTGCAGCAGGTCTACCGCCTCCAGGGCGTCGAGATCAACGACAAGCACATCGAGATTATCGTCCGCCAGATGCTCCGCAAGGTCCGCATCACGAACCCGGGCGACACGGACTTCCTCTGGGGCGAGCAGGTCACGCGCCAGACGTTCCTCAAGGTGAACGAGCAGATGATGGAGGAAGGCCGCCGTCCGGCGGAGGCCCAGCCCGCGCTCCTCGGCATCACCAAGGCCGCGCTCGAGACCGACTCGTTCATCTCCGCCGCGTCCTTCCAGGACACGACGCGCGTCCTCACCGAGGCCGCGACGATGGGCAGGGTCGACGAGCTCCGCGGCTTCAAGGAGAACGTCATCCTCGGCCACCTCATCCCCGGCGGCACCGGCTTCCCGCTCCACCGCTACATCAAGCTCGTGCCGCTCGCCGAGCCGATCTCCGACGAGGAGATGGAGAAGCTCCACGACGAGCAGCGCAAGCGCAACGAGGAGGTCTACGGCATTCCG
>JAEEOY010000068.1 GCA_016284515.1 Kiritimatiellia bacterium
CGAAGGGCCTGATGCGCTTCCGCGGCGACGTCCTCGCGGAGCTCGTGAACTCAGCCGCCGATTCGATCGCCGTCTGCGGCAGCCACGGCAAGACCACCACCTCGACATTCATCGCGAAGCTCCTCCTCGCTCTCGGCGAGGACGTCGAGTGGGCGATAGGAGGCGAGACGGGGGAGTTTCCTGTGGCAGGCGGAAGCGGAACGCTAGTCGTAGAGGCGGACGAAAGCGACGGAACTCTCGCAAGGTACAGCGCGAAGACGCTCGTCGTAACGAACTGCGAGTACGACCATCCGGACCATTTCAAGACGCCGGCGGACTACTTCGCCTGCTTCGATGAGGCGCGCGGAAGGGCGAAGTCCGTCGTGGAATCCTCCTCGCTCGCGCCGCTCGCCTTCCTCTCGTCCGTCGGCGCATTTGCCGCGCTCGCGGACCACAACAAGGCCAACGCGCGCGCCGCAGTCGAAGTCGCGCTAAGGCGCGGACACTCGCCCGAGGCTATCGCGGCGGCTTTGCCGCGCGCAGTCGCCGATCTTCCGGACCGCCGCTTCGAGAAGGTCGCGGAAGGGGTCTTCACGGACTACGCACACCATCCGACGGAGATAAAGTGCGCCGTCTCCATGGCGCGGCACATCTGCCGCGGAAAGCTGAGGGTGCTTTTCCAGCCGCACCGCTACTCGCGCACGAAGGCGCTGCTGCACGATTTCCCCGCGGCGTTCGCCGAAGCGGACGAGGTGGTGCTGTGTCCGGTATACGCCGCCTTCGAGCCTCCGGTCGAGGGAGGCGACATAGCCGACCTATACAAGGAGATGCGCGAGTCGGGAAAGTACGCCGCGCGTGTGCTGCTTGCGCGCAGCTGCGACGAGGCGTGGGAACACGCGCGCAACTCGATGGCGGAAGGGGACGTAACGCTTCTGCTCGGGGCGGGAGACATCATCGCGCTGGTGCCGCGGGTGAAGTCCGACATGTCCGGCGCGGCGCATCCGCCGCGGAGGATTCTCATCGGGCAGGGAAGCAACACGTGGAAGAGCGACCTCAACCTTTCCGTCGAGTACGTGAAGACGGAAGGCCCAGCGGGAGAGAGCGGCGCGAAGCTCCTTGCCGAAAGGCCGCGGCTGTGTCCGTGGATGGCCGGAATCCCCGGCACAATCGGCGGCTGGGTGAAGATGAACGCGGGGGCGTTCGGACATTCCATCTCCGAGGTGATAGAGGCTGTCAAGGTCGACGGGAAATGGATTCCGAAAGACGCCTGCGGATTCGGCTACAGAGCTAGCGCGATCGACGGCGAGATACAGGATGTCAGATGGCTCGATTTCAGCTGCAATGAGGGCGACGCGGCGTCGTTTCTCGCACGGCGGAAGAAGTTCCCCGCCGGAACGAAGGGGAGCGTGTTCAAGAATCCGGAAGGCGACTTCGCGGGACGGCTTCTCGAGGAGGCGGGCGCGAAGGGTATGCGCGTCGGCGGCGCGCGGGTCTGGGAGGAGCACGCTAACGTCATTGTGTCCGAGCCAGGCGCGCAGGCGGGTGATTTCCTTGCACTCGCGCGTCTCATGCGCAACCGTGTCTTGTTCCGCTTCGGCGTTGCGCTAGAGCCCGAGGTGCGAGGGCTTGGGCTCTGCTGAGTCCGTTAAAATTATTTGCGCAAACGGAATATTTTGGTTGCGTGGGGCGTGGTATAATAGTGGCACAATCAGACAGGGGGTCTGACTGAATTGGCAAACAAGCTAGGGGAACACTATGAAGAACATGATTCTGCTTTCGGCCACACTTGCAGCCGCAGTGCTGGGGACTGAATCCGCCAGGGGAGCTGATGGGGCCGTAGAGGTCCGTTGGAACGCGGGCGACGGCGATATGTCCGTCCTCGGCAACTGGATTACCCATTCAGGAGACTGGAATTTCGACGACCCTGTGACTGCGATCGACCGCAATTCGGACCTGCGCTTCTACGGCGCGGGCGAGAGGTCAGTTACGATGTCGGGCAACATGACCGCGCATACGCTCAAGATCGTCCCGAACGACAATCCGAACGACAATGATTTCAAGGTGACGATCGACGCGACAGGCAAGACGCTCACATTTGACGTCGACGACACGGGGAACGAATGGAACAAGGGCATCGTTGCAGCCGGAAAAGAGGTCAACGGAGAATGGAAGACCGGCTGGCTTGTCCTCTCAGGCGGAACGTTCTGCGTGAACACGTTCTTGCGCGCAGCCAGCGAAGGCAGGACTGACGAGGGGCATGCCAGGGTTACCGTTACGGGCAAGGGCACTCGCGTCGAGGGTGTCAAGGGCGATGTGTCATGCGGCGACAATGCGACGGACTGCACGCTAGAGATTCTCAACGGGGCATACGTGCTCGCCGGGCGCGGACTCAGGAACGGCGAAACAGCCAGCGCGGAGAACAACGAAATACGAATCTCGGGCGAGGGATCGCTCCTTGAAATGCGTCCCACCGGCGACGCGGCGTATCTGCCGACGGCAGGACACGGCAATCGCGTCATCATAGAGAACGGCGGCGTCCTTCGCAATTCCAAAAACGAAGGCGACTGGTACGGTACGACATACGTAGGCATGGCAGCAACGGCTGTCGGAAACTCCATGTCCGTGCTAACCGGCGGAAAACTAGACCTTTCAGAGGGAGGAGAGCTTCGTGTCGGCTTCAACCAGGCAAGCGAAAGCAGCCTTGTCGTCGACGGCGTTGGATCGTCCGCCGTTGTGTTCGGGCAGCTGGCGCTTGGCTCGGGCGCTTCCAAAAAGAATACCATGAATGTGACAAACGGCGGACTTGTTCACCTTAATGGCTACTCCGGGCTCATGATCGGCTGGGACGCAGGCTCGGACGAGAATGCCGTCACGGTCACGGGGGCGGGTTCCAAAGTTCAGGTCGACCAGGCTAACATTTATCTTGGAGTGAACGGCGGATGCAGCAACACGCTTGTCGTGTCCAACGGCGGCAAGGTGTCGTCCCGTCACCTCTTCATCGGCAGCGGAGCGGCTTCCTGCTACAACAAGGCCAAGGCGACCGGCGAGGGAACGGTCATTGAGGCGACCATCTTCGACTTCAACATCGGCAACGGCGGACACCATAACGAGCTTGTTGTCGAAAACGGTGCGACGATCAAGACCCTTCGCGACATCTTCATCGGCGGCGGCGAAGGCGTCGAGGGCGCGGCTGCGCTCGAGGTATGCTCCAACAACACCCTGCGCATATACAACGCCACGCTCAGCCAGCCCGTCAACTACGACATAAAGATCAACGGCGGATGCAGGCTTTCCGTTGGCGGGTCGCGCCTTGCCACAGACACTCCGTGGCTGCATGCCTCGGAGGGCTCGGAGCTGGAGTTCGTATTCGACGAGGAGGGCATCGCGCCGTTCGAGACCAGATGGGAGACGTTTCTTGCAAAGGAAGACGGCACGCCGACTCTGGCGAAGATTATCATCGACGCGCGCAATTTCGTGAAGATGCAGGGCAACGGAACATTCACCTTGATGCAGGCGAAGCAGGGCCACTCGACCCGCAGGCCTGATGGCAGCGAGCTCACGGCAGAGCAGTATGAGGCGCTAAACGCCGCCATGAAGGCGCGCACAGTCTGCTATCCGTCGTATCTCAGGCCTGAGTTCGACATGGCGCACTCAAAGATAATGGTCACGGTGCCCCGCATGGGCATGAGGATCATGATCCGCTGAAGATCCGCATATGAAGCGTATTCTACTCATCGCCGTAGCTGCGTCGGTCGCCGCGGCGCATGCGTCGCGGACTCTCGACGCGCTTGCGGAGCCCTCGTCCTGGACGGGCTCCCCCGGGAAGATATCCGTCTCGAAGGCCCATGGTTTTCTCGATCTGTCGGTCTCCGCCGTGCGCAGCGACGGTGCGTTCAGGATGTCCCTCGCTGAGCCGCTGAGGCTCGCCGCGGGCGAGAACCTGCTCTTCGACTGCTGCATGTCGCGGATATGTCCGATGATGATGCTCGTCACGGCGCGGGACGCGAAGGGGCGCGAGCTCAGGTTCAAGACGCGCTCGCTCGCGACGCTTCCGAACGGAATCGGAGGATGGGGATGCAACCTCATCGGAGGGGTGTTCCGCGGCGGACTCGACGAGCTCGGAACCGTGCGGGTCGACGTGCCGGGCTTTTCCGATCCTGTGCGCGAGTCGTACGATCCGCGCGGGCCGGTCGAGCCGCCTTTCACGATGACGGGCTTCGAGTTCCTTGTCGAGGAGGAGAAGAGCGCGGGGGCGACTGAACTGTGGCTGTCGAACTTCCGCGCCGCGAGGACTTCGTTCAAGACCGATTCGTTCCAGGCCGTGTTCAAGGACGGACAGTACTTCGGCGAGGCGGACGCGGAGATTCCGCTGCGCCTCACCGACTTCGGACACGTGTGGGGGAATCGCCACGAGATGTCGTGGTCGATACGCGACGCGTACGACGGCGAGCCGTTCACGAACGGCGTCGTCAAGGTCGAGTTCGCGGACGACGATCCGCGTCCGTACAAACTCCGCTTCGACGAATACCTCCGCCTTCCTTTTCTCCCCGAGGGGACGTACTGGGTGAAGGCTGAGCTGAAAAGCGGCTTCGACGGAAAGTCCTTCGGCTTCGCCAAGACGCTCGACCTCCGCTACGACGTCTTCAGGAACGACGCAGCTGGGGGCGCGGCGCGCAAGACGGCCCAACGCCGCATTGAGATGCCGAAGGCGGGCGAGTTCACGGTCCCGGAAGGGGTGCCCTCCGCGGACGAGGTACTCGGCGGGCCTGATCCGCTCAGGATTTTCTGCCCTATGGTTCGCGAGGACATAGACGAGGTGGAGACGTACGTGAAGCTCTTCGACGAGATGAAGAAGGAAGGCGTCGCGGATGTCGTCGAGATACAGAACCGCTGGCCGCGCTGCGAGCCGGCCCCGGGAAAGTACGACTTCTCGAGCACGCGCAGGATTCTTGACGAGGCGCACAAGCGTGGCATAAAGTGCTTCGTCACCTTCGCCCCGCTCGTCCCTCCGGAGTGGATGCCGTCCATCTTCACGATGAACGCCGAAGGCAATAGGTTCGGGCATACAATGTATCTTTTCCACGGCGGACGCTTCAACCTCTTTTTCTCGCGTTACGCCCGCCAGTGCGCGAGGGCGTATCTCGCGAACCTCGTGCTTGCCGTGCGCGACCATCCGGCGACGCTCGGCTACTTCTACATCGCGGAGCACTCCTGCGAGGCGCCGTGGGCCGACTGGTACGAGGGCTTCGACCCCGATACGCTCGAGGCGTTCCGCGCGGCGATGAAACGCCGCTTCGCCGACGTCTCCGCAGCGAACGCGGCATGGGGGACGACGTTTGCTTCGTTTGACAAGGTGCGTCCTCCGGCCGTCGGCGAGAAGTCCTCGATGGCGTTCCGCCGCGACTGGCTCGTCTGGCGCAGGAACACCGTGCACGAGTTCGTCGTCGGATGCCTCGGCCTTGCGCGCAGGCTCGATCCGCATCGCATCCTGATGTGCTACGGCGACGGACTCCTCTCGCACCGCCTCGGCGAGGTCGCGCGGCTCAAGTGCCTGTCGGCGAACGGAGGCTGCGCCGTGCCGTCGCGCCTGCTTGCGTATTCAGTGTGGGCGGAATCCGGTGTGCCGATGCGCACCGAGGAGATATCGTGCACGCAGTGGAGTTCGTTTCCGTACCAGCTCGACCGCAGCTTCTTCACGATCCTTTCGGGAGGCGGGGCGAGCAGCCACGTGAAGATGTTCATCCCGTGCGGAGCATCGTTCGACTCGATCCGCGGCGGGGCGAACGACCTCGCGCGCTGGGAGATGTTTCTTCCGCTCTGGAAGGAGGTCCGTGGCGCGAAGGCTGTGTACGGAGATGTCCGCGCGTGGCAGTCGCGCGAAGGACAGATGGTCCGGACCGGAACCGTCAACTTCAGCGGCCCGCAGGTCGAGGGCTGGGAGGGGCAGCTCCTGATGGACGCGCAGATTCCGGCCGGGCTCAACATCTCCGATGTGTGGAAGTCCGCCAAGTTCGTGTACGTGGCCCCCGGCGAGACGGTCGTCTCTGCCGCGGAGGAGCGCGAGCTCGTTGAGTTCGTCAAGGCGGGAGGGCACCTGTTCATGACTGCGGACGCAGGACGACGCGTCGTGGAGCGCGAGTCGGACGACTGGTGCCTTCTGCGAGACTTCGGCTTCGAGCCGCGCGAATGGGATCTTCCGGGGAACATTCGGCTGGGCGGAAAGCTTCCGTTGGAAGAACGCGATTTCGGTTGCGGGCGCGTAACCGTGCTGTGGGCGTCGTCCGTCGTTCCCCCGGGTAACGACGCCAGCACGGCACGCGTCCCGCATTTTCTTCGTTCACTCGCCGCGGCTGCGGGCGCGGCGCTGCCAGTAGACTGCGACGACAGGCGCATCGCCGTGAACCTTCTCGCGAAGGACGACGGAACGCGCTACCTGCTCGTCTGCGCGCGCGACGGAGTCGCGGTCGGCGACTGCTCGGCGAAGCTCTTGCTGCCGGACGGACGCTACCGCGTCGAGCAGCTTCTCGGTGACACGCCGTTCGAGCCGTGCGACATGGACTCTGCGGCGCTGGGCGGACGCGGCATTCCGTGCGGAGTGCGCGCAAACGAAGTGAGGATGTGGCGCATAAGCGCAAAGTGAGGGACATATGAAGAACACGATTGCACTTGCGGCGGCGCTCTGCGCGTTGGCCGCGCATGCGGACGGATGGCGCGCGAAGACATTCTCGCCCGACGACTCCCTTCGGCTTGCCGAGCTCGAGGGCGGCGTTCTCCGCGTCGACTATTCGCTTTCGGCGTCCAACGAAAGGCTTTCCGGATGCACGCGCTACACGGGGGGCTGGGCGGACGTGCTTCTCGCCGAACCCGCTCCTCTCGCGTCGGACGCGCGGCGCATCGTGTTCGAGCTGAAGGGCACTCTCGGGCGCGGCGAGGCGAAGGCGTCGATGAGTCCGATCGTCGAGGATTCCGACGGCGAGCGTTTCGTCTACGCCTACAGGAAGGCGCCGCACCTTGCGGGCGGCGACGGATGCTGGACGCTCTTCACAACGCCCGATTTCCTTGCGGGCGAGGCGGGCGCGGCGGCGCAGGACGTCTACGAGATGGACGGAGACGGAGTCGACTTCACGCCGGACGGCGCGATGCGCCTCGTCGGCTTCCGCGTCGCCGTGCGGCGCGAGTCTGGCGACGTTCCGCGCTATGACGGGACGTTCTTCCTCGGCGGGTGGAAGGCGATGGGCGTGGAGTTCCCGGACGAGCCGCCGTTCGCCTATGCGGACGCGGTGTTCCCGCGCGAGGGGCGCTTCACCCTTGCGTGCTCGGTGCGCGACGCGTTCCAGGCGCTGCCGCTCGCGGAGTGGACGGAGAAGCGCTCGTTCCACGCCGGGGCGCCATCCTACGAGGCGGAGCGCAAAATGCGCGTGGAGTTTCCGCTCGGCTCTGGATGCACGATAGAGGCGGTCGCCTTCGGGGCGGACGGCTCGGAGGAGCTGAGGCGGTCGTGGCGGCACGACGCACGCGCGCCGATCGTCCGCGCGGCGGACGTGCGACGCGTCGACGCCGCGACGAAGCCCCCGGCAGGGGTGATGAGGATTGGTCCGTGCGAGAAGGCGCGCGGGGTGCGCGAGCGCGGCGACGAGAGTCCGCTCGAGGTGCGCCTCTTCCCGTCTCAGGGAGAGAGCTTCGACGTCGCGTGGAAGGTGATGCCGTGCGTCTGCACCAATGTCCTCTACGAAGGCTCCGCTTCTGCTTCAGGGGAAGGGAAGCCGTTCGCGTCCGTCTTGGTTCCAGTGCATCGCCTCGAGGGTCGCGACGCCTACAGGCTCGCCGTCTCCGTGAGATCGCGCGGACGCGAGATAGAGCGCGGCGAATACTTCTTCGGATTCCGCAGCGATCCCTCCGAGCGGCACGACCGCGCTGGGGCGACGACGGACAGGCGGGAGCTCAAGAAGCGTCCGTACAACCGCACGACGTTCCTCCCGCGCCGTGAGGCGCAGCCGTATTCGGAGGACGAGGTTCTGTCGGAAGTTGCGTGGCACATCGACGAGTCGTCCGAGTTCTCGCGTCACTTCACGTACATGGTGGACCTCAGGGACTTCGAGGTCCTGCCTGGCGTGCTTGACACCGTCTTGCTGGACCGCGTGCTCGACCTTGCGGCGGATCGCGGGTGCAAGGTGACGGTGAGGGCGGCGCACTGCGACCTCGGCGGGACCAACCTCTACAGGTGGGAGGAGTGCCAGCGGCAGATATCGTACGACGGCACGGTCGCTAGCGGGCATCCGTACTACGGCGCGTATTCCGTGAGCGATACGCGCACGACTTCGCTCTGGCTCGGCTTCTACCGCGCGCTGCACGCGAGGTACGCGGGGCACACTGCGTTCGAGGGATACTACGTCATGCAGCCTGGCGGAGAGTGGACCGTCGTCGACCAGCCGTGGGACGGGACTTTCACCGGATACGACGCGGCGACGGCAGAGGGCTTCGCGCGCTGGCGCGAGGAGCGCGGCAGGAAGGCGGTGAAGCCTCCGATGCCGGACTTCGCGCTCGGCGCGAAGCCGGACCTCCGCGAGGAGTGGATGGACTTCTGCCGGTACAAGCGGTCGCTCGGCGGCGAGTGGATGAAGCAGAGCGTCGGCGACATACGGTCCTACGACGACGAACGCGTCACGATAGCGTACTGCGCGCCGGACGAGGTGGCGCGGCTGCTCGGAGACAGGCTCGACTACGCGCACAACGGCGGCAACCACTACGGCGACCACCTCGGCGACTTCGTGGAGGCGTGGGAGAAGTTCCGCGTCGGATGGATCACCGAGCCGCACCATCCGCACGCCTGGGCCGCGTACGGCGACCCCGGGCAGGCCGGATGGGTGCTCCACTGGTCCGTGTGGGTTATGACGGCTCAGGCTGCAGGCGGGGGCGCGAACCTGCACGTGTACTTCAATCCGTGGGGAGGTGACTGCGCGCTTGCGGCGTACGGCGGCTCGCAGGCGTACGACATGATGGAGGCGCTCAAGCCGGTTCTCGACGAGCTGCACGAGATGGAGATGTTCCGCGAGAGGCCCGAGATCGGGTTCTTCACGGACGAGGCGACGCTGTTCGCAAAGCACAGGACGACGTTCCAGGCGCGTCTTGCCGACCTCCGCCGGTGGCGAGAGTTGATCGAGGACGACGTCCTGCCTTACCGCGAGTGCGCGGAAGGCGAAGCCGCCGGCGTGAAGCTTGCGCTTCCGAACATCCTGGACGAGGTGATGTTCAAGTCCACCTACGACGCGCTCGTCGAATGCGTGAAGGGCGGCGCGAAGCTCGTTATGACGGCGCGCACGGGATCGTATGTCCCGGAGCTCGGCACGGAGGAGCCGTACCGCCTGCTGACGGCTTTCGGCATTCCCGCTCCGAAGGGCGAATTCTGCCGCAAGGGCGAGGAAGTGCGCGCGACGGCGGCGAAGGAGTCGGATCTTTTCCCCGAGGGCTTCTCCTTCCCCGTTGAGACGTCTGACCGCCAGCGCGCGCAGCTGCTGGATCCGGCGGTGCAGGGCGAGTTCTGGAAGTACCGCTGGCGCTTCATACCGGAGACGGACTACTTCGGCTACCATCCGGGCGTGAAGGCCGGCGGAGAGGTCCTCGCGTCGTTCGCTGACGGAGGCGACGCAGTGACGCGCCACCGCTTCGGAAAGGGCGAGGTCGTGGTGTTCTGGGGCGTGCCGGACATATGCGGTGAGAACATGAAGGGGTTCATGAAGCGCGCCGCGCGTTGGGCGGGCGTGGACAATCCGCTCGAGCGCCGCGAGCTAAGGTACTGCCTGGAGGGGCGCAACGCCGCGCTCGGGAGGCACTATCTCCTGGCGTGGCAGGAGAAGCCGGGGTCATACCGCGTCACTGCTCCGCACTGTCCGGACGGCACGTTCTTCATGGACGATCCTATCTCGTGCGAAAGGCTAGGTACCGTCGACGGGAAAGAGCTGCGCGAGAAGGGCGTGCGCGTGGAATGGTCCGCCGGAAGGAGTCCGCTCAGGTTCCTCCGCCTCATCCCGCGCCGCGTCCTCGACGCGCGCTGCGACTGGGCTGGGAAGTACCCCTGACCGGCGATATTTGCAAGGGCTTTTTACAAGGTCGTCCACAACTGACGGCAAAAATATGGTATAATATACGCGTATTTGCGCCGGG
>JAEEOY010000069.1 GCA_016284515.1 Kiritimatiellia bacterium
GCTCGGCGTCCTTGCTGCTACGATCGCCATCGACGGAACGAGCAGACTGTGCTGCGGGAGGAGGGATTCCGAGTCCGGCGGACTTTTCGCCGCATGGGGGCGGGCCGTCGGCACGACGCTGCTCTACACGCTTGCCTTTGCGGGAGCGCTGCTCGTCGAGGGACTTGCGTCGTTTGTGCTTGCCCGCAAAATCGGCTCTCCGGCGGCTGGCGTCGACGGGGCGACGTTCGGGGCAGTCGTGTTCATTGTCGGATGCGGCATCATTGCGCTTGCCGTTCTTGCCGTCTGGGCGCTTGTGCGCTGGATGTTCTCCGTGACGATGAGCGTGCTGTATCCGTTTGCAGGCCCGTCCGCCATGCGGGCGTCTGCGCGGTTCGTGTCCGGCAGGTTCCTGAAGAGCCTTCTCTTCATTGTTGCTGCGTATGTCGCCGCGGCGGGGATGGGATTCCTTCCCAATGTTGTCGGATTCTACGGCGCGACAGGAGTGCCCGGGGCCGTCGAGCCGATGCTGGGCGGGGAGGTGCCGCGCGCCGTGCTCCGTTTTGCGACGGGGCTTCTGAGCGACTTTGCGGGACTCTACATCTGCATTGCCGGGCTTGTGTTCATAATGCGCGCGGAAGACCGCGGGGACATTCCAGAGGCGGAGGATCCGCGTCTTCAGCGCGCCGCGCTTGCGCTGCTTATAGTCCTTGGCGCGGCGGCCTTTGCGTTCAGCGGATTCGTCGTCTCGAAGGCGCTTCCGGCGCAGGCGGCGTCGTTTCCGAAGCTGGAGCTCCGCGGCGGCAGGGGGCCGCGCGTCTTCGAGCTTCCGGAGGACTTCGCCTTCGCGGAGAGCTTGCGCGAGAAGGACGGGACGTTCGAGATCGTCTCGCCGTTCGAGCTGCGCATCGGGTCGACTGAGTACGCGCGCCAGCTCGGGAAGGAGGTGTCGGAGTGGGTTCCGGGTTCGCAGCCTGACGAAGCGACGAGCTTTGCGATAGTGCGCCTCGCGAGGCCGTACTACGGAATCGAGACCGCGTCGCTGACGTTCAAGGGCGCGGAGAGGCGGCTCGCGCAGGTCGCGCTCACGCGCGGCACGTTTTACGGCGGAGCCGAGGGGCTTACGCTCCCCGACTGCCGGGACATCGTGACGGCGATTGCCGCGGACCTTTGCAAGCGGCTTGGCGTCAAGCCCGAGGAGGTGTCGGGCAGGGAGAAGTCCGACGCGGCGGCGGCGTATTCCGTGGAGCTGGAGAGAAGGGCGTCCAAGTCGGAAGGTGGCGATTCCGCCAGTGCAATCGACTTCATCACCCGCGAGATAAGTGTCCGTGTCGGCGACTATGTCGTCAGGTATCGCGCTGTCGGCTCGGTTGGCGTCACCGATGGAATGGGGAACGTCATGCTGTCCGTCTTCGCCCAGCCTGCGGATCGATGATCCGCCGACGGCAGGGAGGGCGTAATTTTGATATAATATACTCCCTATGGCCCAGGATCAGCTCTTTGCAGACGAGTACAAGGTGAACCTCGATGTTTTCGAAGGTCCGCTCGACCTGCTTTTGTACCTGATCCGCCGCGAGGAGCTCGACATATACGACATCCCGATCGAGCACATCACCGCCGAGTACATGAAGTTCATCGAGGACGCGAGGAGGCTCAACCTCGACATCGCGGGCGAGTTCATCGTGATGGCGGCGACGCTGATGGTGATCAAGTCGCGCATGCTACTCCCCGTCGGACGCCGCACGGCGAACGAGGACGAGACGGAGGAGTGGGTCGATCCGCGTCTCGATCTCGTGAGGCAGCTCATCGAGTACAAGAAGTTCAAGGACGCGGCGATACGCCTCGAGACAATGGAGGCGTACATGGCCAACAGCTTCGACTACGGCGGGGGACGGCCCAAGTTCGAGAAGACGGCCGCGGACGCGCGCGGCGCGCTCGCGAACCTCGACCTCAACGACCTGCTGACGGCGTTCCAGGAGGTCCTCGCGCGGGCGAACGAGATGCCGCACGAGGAGCTGAAGGGCATCCGCTTCTCGGTTCAGGAGAAGA
>JAEEOY010000070.1 GCA_016284515.1 Kiritimatiellia bacterium
GTACGGCTACGTCCACTACTTCACTCCGCAGGACTGGTCGGACGACCGCGAGCGGCTGTTCCTGCGCCGCACAGGGTCGGCGGGACTCCGCGCCGAGGTCTTCGATTCGTGTGAGGCGTACAGGAAGTCGGACGCGAAGTCGTTCTTCGCAAGCCTCTCGCGGTTCCTCGCAGACTTGCCGCGTCCCTGCGCCGTGCTCGCCGCGAACGACGAGATGGGCGTGCATGTTATAGAGGCGGCGGCGATGGCGGGGCTGCGCGTCCCCGAGGATGTCGCGGTGAGTGGAATCGACGACGACGAGCTCCTCTGCGAGAACGCGCTCCCGACGCTCACGAGCGTCGCGCCGGATTTCGAGCAGTCGGGAAGACTCGCCGTGAAGCTGCTCGCGCAGTGCCTGAAGGACGGCGGACGAAGACCAGAGGTCATCACCTACGACTGCGCGCCGCTTGTCCGCCGCCAGTCGACCAGAACGGTGACGGTGTACGACCCTCGCGTCGTGAAGGCGTTGGAGTATATCCGGCTGAATGCGTGCTCCGGCGCGACCGTCGCGGACGCGGTGAAGACGATGGGGCTCAAGGCGCGCACGGGCGAGAACCGCTTTCTATCCGCGTGCGGGCACTCCATCCGCGACGAGATACTCGCCGTCCGCGTACGCGAGGCGAAGCGTCTGCTCGCGGACACCGACCTCCCGGTTGCGCTCATCGCGGAGAAGTGCGGCTACGGCAACGAGCGCTCCCTCAGGTACGTCTTCGCAAAGGCGACCGGCGTTTCGCCAATTGAATGGCGGAGAAATAATTGAAAAGTTGAAAGTTTGAAGTTTGATGTTTAAAGTTTAAAAGAGGAAACTATGAAAGCGACAACGATGATACTCGCACTGGTTGCGCCAATCGCGGCGCTTGCGGCACCTGGCGACGCCGAGGTCACGAAGTGGGCGCATGGCGCGAAGGGCGCGTTCATGCTCATGTTCGACGACGGATGGCCGTCGGCCTTTCAGGCCGCCATGCCCGCGCTCGAGGCGAGGAAGCTCCCCGCCGATTTCTACATCATCCCCGACAAGGGCGAGTTCAAGGTTTTCGAGAAGGTGTGGAAGGAAAAGTTCAAGAGCCCGCTCTTCCGCTTCGGCAATCACACCTGGAGCCATGGCGGATTCGACGGATACGAAGGCGCCGTGGAGGAGTTCCGCAAGTGCACCGACTACCTGCGCGAGAACGTCCCGGGGAAGAAGGGGCGTCTCATATCGTATGCGCAGCCAGGAGTGCCCGCAGGACGCTGGAACATCAACAAGGAGCAGGAGGCCGAGATATGCAAGGCGCAGGGGCTCGTTGCGCGTCCTCCGTTCCACGACCACGGCGCGACGTATCACCTGAAGAACAAGGACGACATGATCGCCAAGGCGAAGAAGGCGGCGAACGAGGGAATCGCGGAGTACGTGATCTTCCACGGCGTCGAGGTGGATGACCCAAAGCGCGGTTACCAGGACTTCTGGGCGATGCCGGTCAAGGAGTACATTCCGTTCTTCGACGAAGTCGCCGCGATGCGCGACAGAGGAGAAATATGGGTCGCCGACCACGTGTCGGTGCATCAGTACGAGACGGAGCGCGCGACGGCGAAGATAAAGAAGCTCGGCAAGACGGCGAAGGGCTACCGCTTCTCGGTGACGTGCGACGCCGACCCGAAGCTCTACGACTGCCCGCTCACCGTCAAGGTAGAGGTGCCGAAGACGTGGAAGAACGCCAAGGACGGATTTGTCTACGTCGACGTCGTTCCGAACGGAAAGCCGTTTGAGGTCTCGAAGTAAAGTTCAACGTTTGATGTTTGATGTTTAGAATTTAAAAGGAGAAAACATGAAAACGAAAACGATGATAGTCGCCGCGGTTGCGGCAATTGCGTGCGCGCAGTCATTCGGGGCCGGCTCCAAGGCGGCGCAGTCCGTGCACTGGGAATGGTGCGGCTGGGGCGGCGGCGGCTGGTTCTGGTCGAGCGCGGCCGATCCGGTGAATCCCGATGTCTTCTACATGGGCGGCGACGTCAACGGAATCTGGAAGACGACGGACGGCGGAAAGAGCTGGTTCTTCGTCAACAACGGACTCCAGAACTACGGCGTCTACTCTCTCGCGGTCGCGCCTTCCGACAGGAAGACCGTCTACGCGCTTACGCAGGACGGCGTGGCGGCGAGCTTCGACGGAGCGAAGACGTGGAAGCCCTGCAAGGAGACGCGCAACGGCGCGCTTAAGGTTTCGGCGAGCCGCGGCGGAAGCGTCAAGGCTGTTGCTGTCGACCCCAAGTCGCCGAAGACCGTCTATGCCGGCGGCGCGACGGGACGCGCCGTCAAGTCCACGGACGGCGGCGAGAACTGGACTGTGCTCGACTACCTCGCGGCGCGCAAGCCGGAGGAGGGCGAGACGGCCGAGCCGGCATCTGGTTCTGGATACGGCAGGCTGATGGTCGCGACGAACAACATGGACTGGAACAACTACATCCGCATCCAGAAGATGATCGATCAGAACGGCGCGGACTGGGGCGAGTGCGACAAGATCGGCGTGAAGGTGTTCCTTCCGAAGGACGCGCCCGCCGGAATGGCCGCGACGATCGTCGTGCAGAGCGGAAGCTGGGCGTGGAAGGAAGGTGCGATGAAGACGCTCGAGCCCGGGAAGTGGACGACGGTGGAGTACCCGATGTCTACGTACGCTGATCCGAAGAAGGTGCAGATGGTCCACTTCATCATCCGCACGAACGGAAAGGGCTACAAGGGCGAGGTCGGGCTTGATGCGTTTGCCGCGACTGGCGCAGGGAAAAGCATCGTGCTCGGAGAGTGGGATGGCGTCGGCGCAGAGGGCTGGCGCGTGAGCCCCGACAACAACACCAAGTCGGTGACGAAGTCAATAGCCTCCTCGAAGGAGCCGAAGGTCCCCGTCGCGGGCGATCCTGTTAGCTGCGTCGCGGTGTCGGGGGCGAATCCCAGGCTCGTCTTCCTCTGCCAGAGGAAGTTCGGACTCTTCCGCTCATCCGACGCGGGCGCGACGTGGACGCACATGAAGGACGCCCCCGCTGACGCCTCGGTCGTATGCTGGGCGGGTCCGAACGCCCCGAAGACCTGGTACGGCGCGTTCGGAAAGAGCGGAATCTTCGTCTCCGCAGACGACGGCGCGACGTGGCGCAGCCTCAACGCGCCGGTCGACAAGGGTATGGGCGCGCGCGACATCGTGGTGAACCCGAAGGACCCCAACGTCGCGCATGCGATCGTCTCGCAGGGTTTCGGCGGATACATAGCCTCGACGCGCGACGGCGGAGCGACGTGGACGAAGAACAGGGACATGAAGGCCGACCACGTGTACAATCCGACGCTCCCAGAGCAGGGCGAGACGATCGGCATGAGCGGACTCGAGAACCTCTCGATCAGCCCGGCGGATCCGGACAGGCTCCACATGGCGGGCAACTGGGATCCCTGCATGAGCCACGACGGCGCGAAGACGTGGTTCGAGAGCGTGAAGGGCGCGGACATCACGTGCTTCCACGACATCCAGCACCTCGGACGCGCGACTTTCGGCGCGGCGATGGACGAGGGCACGTGCGTGACGGTCAACGGAGGAAAGACCTGGAAGGCGCTCGCGCCCAAGAAGTGGACGGCCGGACTTTCCGGACACCACTGGCGCGTCCTTCCGCAGAAGCTTGCCGACGGCCGCACGCGCGTCATCTGCACCGTCTCGCCCTGGGCGCACGGCCATGACTTCAACGTGAAGGTGATCGTTTCTGAGGACGGCTTCAAGACGTTCGAGGAGGCGAAGGGACTGCCCGACTACCGCACGCATGCAAACACGATGTGGGGCGAGGGACACGGGCGCGCCATCGCTGCTGATCCGACGAATCCCGACATCATCTACCTCGGCATCGACGGCGATCCGGAGAAGGGCAACGCCGGCGGCGGCGTCTTCAAGTCGACGGACGGCGGACACAACTGGAAGCAGCTACCCAACCAGCCTGGCTCGCGCCGCATGATGTACGGCATCGCGGTCGATCCGTCGAATCCGAAGCGCATCGTCTGGGGCGCGTGCGGCAACACGGCCGGCGTGTACGTCTCGGAGGACGCAGGCGACAGCTGGAAGAAGGCTGAGGGGCTCAACGACTGGATCTTCAACGTCGCGGTGACACCGAAGGGCACGATCTACGCGGGCGGCAACCAGCTGTACCGCTCCGACGACCACGGCAGGACGTTCCGCGCGGTCACCAGCCTGAAGGGCGTGACAGCGATCGGCATCACGTTCGACCCCGCGGACGAAAACCGCGTGTGGATCTCGGCCTCGACATGGGACGGGAACAAGGCGGGCGGAATCTACGAGTCGCTCGACGGCTGCAAGACGTGGAAGGACATCACCGGGGACAATCCGTACTCGAAGCCCCTCGTCGTGCGCTACAACCCCGCGACGAAGGAGCTCTGGGCCGCCGGCCCCGCGGCGTTCAAGACGAAGCGCTGAGACGCCGATCGCCGAGTGCGCGCCGAGGTTTCCTCGGCGCGCATTGTTTTGTCTGTCCACGCCCTATTGACAGCGAACGGGGGAATATAGTATACTATCACCCGTTTCGCTCATTAGGCGAAGCATCCCGCAGTCGGAGCGTAGCGCAGTCTGGTAGCGCGTTTGCTTCGGGAGCAAAAGGTCGAGGGTTCAAATCCCTCCGCTCCGACCATTTAAATTCCCGCTCAAAGTTCGCCGTTTTCGCTAAACTGTGGTATAATACGCCACTGTTATGGAAAAGAAGACTCAGCAGTTCAAGGCAGAGATCGCGCAGATGCTCGATCTCGTCGTAAATTCACTCTACTCGAAGAAGGAGATTTTCCTCCGCGAGCTTGTTTCCAACGCCTCCGATGCGATCGACCGCGCCAAGTTCCTCGGTCTCACCGATAAGGCGCTCGTCGCTGACAATCCGGAATGGAAGATCCAGATCGCCGCTGACAAGGGCGCGAAGACCCTGATGGTGTCCGACAACGGAATCGGCATGGACGCCGAGGAGCTCGAGCGCAATCTCGGCACGATCGCCAACTCTGGCACGAAGAAGTTTCGCGAGATGCTCAAGGAGAAGGGCGGAGAGTCCCTTCCCGAGCTCATCGGTCAGTTCGGCGTCGGCTTCTACGCGGCGTTTATGGTCGCGGACAAGGTGACGGTCGAGACAATGAAGCGCGGAACCGACGCGTCCTTCAAGTGGGAGTCTGACATGTCCGGCGGCTACTCGATTTCCGACGGCGATCGCGACTTCCCGGGAACGTCCATTACGCTGCACCTTCGCGACGATCAGCTCGACTACCTCGAGTACTGGCGCGTCTCGGACCTCGTGAAGAAGTACTCCGACTTCATCGCATATCCCGTCACCTACCGCCAGCTCGACGTTCCGGCGGACGAGAAGGAGGAGGACAAGAAGAACCGCGAGGAGCGCGAGGCGAAGCCACTCAACACGATGGTCGCGCTCTGGAAGCGCGCGAAGAAGGACGTCAAGCAGGAGGAATACGACGAGTTCTACAAGCACCTTACGCACGACTGGGATGGTCCGTTCGAGACTATCCCCTTCGGTGCGGAGGGGCAGGTCGAGTTCAAGGCGCTCCTCTTCTTCCCGAAGAAGCCGACGATGGAGCTCTTCATGCCCAACCAGAAGCGCGGGCTTTCGCTCTACGTCAGGAATGTCTTCATCGGCGACGACATCGAGATGCTGCTCCCTTCGTGGCTCAGGTTCGTCAAGGGCGTCGTCGATTCAAGCGACCTGCCGCTCAACGTCTCGCGCGAGATGCTGCAGGACGACGCGATCGTCCAGAAGATCAAGTCCGCCGTGACCGCCAAGGTGCTCTCCACGCTCGAGGACATGAAGAAGAAGGACTCGAAGAAGTACGACGAGTTCTTCGCGGCGTTCGGCACCGTTCTCAAGGAGGGGATCCACACCGACTTCGAGAACGCGGACCGCATCAAGAAGCTCGTGAAGTATCCGACCGCCCGCACCGAGGCCGGCAAGCGCATCTTCCTCGAGGACTACGTCAAGGACATGGCGTCCGGACAGAAGGACATCTACTACATCGTCGCCGAGCGCGAGGAGGACGCACGCCGCGCGCCGCAGCTGGAGTCGGCGCGCAAGCACGGATGCGACGTGCTGCTCTTCTGCGATCCCGTGGACGAATACCTTTCGGAGTCGCTGAGGGAGTTCGACGGAAAGAAGTTCGTCGATGTCGCGAAGGGCGACATAGCCTTCGGCAGCGAAGACGAGCAGAAGGCGGAGAAGGACGCGAACGAGAAGGCGGCTAAGGACCTGAAGCCGTTCCTCGAGTCCGCCAAGAAGGCGCTCGAGTCCTACGTCTCCGACGTGCGCGTGTCGACGCGCCTCGCCGACTCGCCGTGCTGCCTCGTCCAGCAGGAGCACGCGCTCCCGCCGTCGATGGTGCGCATGATGCGCGCGATGAAGCAGAACGTCCCGGAGGAGAAGCGCATCCTCGAGGTCAACCCGAACCATCCGCTCGTCGCGAAGGTGAAGTCCCTCGAGGGCGACGCGCTTTCGGACGCGATGACGCTCCTCTACGACACCGCGCTTGTCGCGGAGGGCTCGCCCGTCCCGGACGGCGCGAAGTTCGCGAAGCTCCTCTCCGACCTCATGCTGAAGTGACCGTGAAGACGCTTTACATCGAGAGGTCCACCGGGGAGTGCAGGGACGGCGCGTGGGTCGAAAAGCTCGACCTCGAAGGCGTTGGGCGAATCGTGGTGGGGACAGGCCCCGGCAGTTTCGCCGGGATACGCTCCGCCATCGCCTTCGCCCAGGGCTTCGCGCTTGGCAGGAAGTGCGAGGTGCTTGGGCTCCCGTCGGCATGCGCCGTCGCCGCGCAGGTCTACGCCGGCGCGCCCGGCGCGTCGTTTCCGCTCGCCGTCGTTGGCGACGCGCGGCGCGGAAAGTTCTGGATTGCGCTGTTCGATGGCATGAAGCTCGTGTGTCCTGTGTTTCAGGTTGACCGCGACCTTCTCGAGCTGCGTGTTCCGATGGGCGCGAAGGTTACGACGCCGGATCCCGAGCGCATCGACGCGCTTCTGAAGGAGGTCTTCGTAGATCGCTACGTCGGCGGCGTTAAGCCTACGGAAGAAGGGCTCAGGGCGTTTGCGGAGGCGAATCCGTCCGCTCTGGCTCCCGAGCCCCTGCCTATATACTTGAATCCCGCAGTCAGGGACTGACCGCGGGATTCTCGTGTTCGCTCTGCCTTTCCGCTAGAGTATCTCTATCTTCTTCGGCTGCGTCTCCGGACGCTTCTTTATCGTCACGGCGAGGATGCCGTTCTCGAGCTTCGCGGACATCGTGGAGAGGTCGGCCATTTCGGGGAGGTCGGCGCTCATCGCGTAGTTCTCGTACTCGAACTCACCCGCGACCTGCTTGAAGCCGGCGGGGTTCTGGTACTTGGTGTGCGCCTTCAGGACGAGCGTCCTGCCTTCGACGTGGAGCTCCGCGTCTTCCTTTCCGATTCCCGGAAGCGATACCTTGAGCTCGTAGCCTTCGGGGTTTTCCACGAACTGGGTGGACGGAACAACGAATTTCTCTTCAGCGTTCATTTTGATGTCTCCTTTCTTCTTTTCCGGTCCTTACTGAATGGTGATGTGCTTCACGCCTTCCTTGTCGGCCTTGGGAAGCTCGATGCGGAGGATTCCGTTCGTGAACTTCGCGTTTGCCTTGTCCGCGTTGACGCGGAAGGGCAGGTCGAGGCGGCGACTCCATGCGGGCTGGCCGGGCTCCTTGCCTTCCTCTGCGGCGGGCTTGTCGGCGATCACAACCGCCTGTGGCTCAAGGGTCAGCGTGACGTCCTTCGCGGTTTTTCCGGGCAGCTGCAGGTCGATCAGGATCGCGTTGTCGTCGAGGAACACGTTCACGGGCGGGAAGCGTCCGGCCGCACGCGCCCTCATCGCCTGGAACGTACGGTTCGGAACGCCGAGCAGGTCGTCCAGGAATCCCCACGGATCAATGTTCATTATCGTGTTCATTTCTTTTTCTCCTTTCAAATTTTCCGTTGTCCTCGCCATCCGGTTCGGACACCCACATCAATGCACCGCGCGTGCCAAGCGTGGAAAGGTCGGTTTGCGGCGTCAATGTGTGACATATTGTCGCCCTGTGGTGACAATATTGCTCGCACGATGTTCCGCAGGGAAGCCGCTCCGCAGACATCCGTGACCGCCCGATAGGGTGATGGCGCCGTGGCGTGGCAGATGGTATAATGTCGGCATGAAAAGCACCTCACTACTTGCGGCTGCTGCCGCGCTATCGTCTGTTTCCGCTGTCGCGGGAAATCCGCTTGTGAAGGGCGTGTTCACGCCCGACCCCGCGCCGTTCGTGCACGGCGACAAGGTGTACATGTTCACCGGACACGACGAGAACGACGCCAAGTTCTTCAAGATGAAGGAGTGGTTCGTCTTCGAGAGCG
>JAEEOY010000071.1 GCA_016284515.1 Kiritimatiellia bacterium
CGAAGTCACGACGACGGGATTCGACTGCTCGACGGATTTCGCCACGGCAGGCGTGAACACCAGCACATCCTCTCCGTCCTGGGAAAAATCGATGCGAGCCGCAGGCGCGGAGCCCTTGATGTAGGCGGATGCCGTACCGGACCACGTCCCCTCTCCGCGCACGACGACGTCGGATCCGTCGGCAGGCCACTGCCCATAGCCGGATATCCCCGCGTCGAACCACTCGGCCGCGAAGGCATTAGACAGCGCGGCGACAGCAGCGCATATAATTTTCAGCTTTTTGTGCATGGCACACCTTCCCACTTAAGCAGGGTCCCCTACCTGTTATTTTGGATATTATCGCATTTTTCGCCGCCACTGTCCACAGTGAATGCGGAAAATTTGCACAAGGCCCCAACCCCGGCGGGGCCCTATAACCTCGCCCCCATGGAGACGCGGCTTCCAGCCGCGTTGCCCCCTAAACGTTCTTGCCTGTAACTTAACTATAATTCCAAGCCATTGCTTTCGCTGCTGGGAGTTTTGGAGTTTTGGAGAACTTGAGATTCAGACGCGTTCCCCCAAACTCCGAGACTCCCAATAGCGAAAGCAACCGTCAAAGTTACCCTCATTTGCATTCCAAAGCGAAGTGCAGGCGGCCGGCTACACGGCCTAGCCCCTCTGCGCTCTCGGCCTCTCTGCGCCTCTGCGTGAGATATCTTGAAGCGGCGAGACGCCGCTTCCCCCAGTCAAACGGCTACCATGACGGCCGAGCGACGGACATTCACAATACTCGCAAGATATCAAATAATCGGGAGCGTGCGAGAAAAGCGAATGGAACGTGGCCTTTTTGGTGAACTGCTCCACGCCCTCTTATGGGCGCGTCAGAAGCCGAGGTCCTGCGGACGCAACTGTCATGGACTAGGACAAACGACCGACGACTAACGACGAAGGATCGCGGCGGGATGCGCGCTGCGGACGATGCCGCAATGGCGCGCCATTGTTGGCGGAGAGAGGGGGATTCGAACCCCCGGTACGGGTTTACCCCGTACGACGATTTAGCAAACCGCTGCCTTCAGCCACTCAGCCATCTCTCCTAATAACCAAATCGTGAAAGATAGTATATCAAATCCGCTGCTCGCCGTCAACGAAGACGGCTGAGATTTTCCACGATTTCGGATTCACCACCACGAGGTCGGCTACATAGCCCTTCTCGACCTTGCCGAGCCTGTCGCCCCATCCAAGCTCGATCGCCTGGTTCCAGGACGAGGTGCGCACGAGGTCCTTGAGCGGAATCCCCGTAACGTCGTGGATGTTCTTGAGGCCCTTCCCGAGCCACAGCGTGGACCCGGCGAGGTTCCCGCCCTTGACGAGCCTGGCCTCTCCGTTCTCGAGCTTCACCTCGAGTCCGCCCATCGTGAAGGCGTAGCCGTCCTTGCAGTGCGAGCAACGGAGCGAGTCCGTGATGATCTGCACGTGCTCGAGGCTCCTGCGCGTGAAGACAAGCTCGAGCATGTCGGGGCAGAGATGAATCTTGTCGCAGATGACCTCGGTGTTGAGGTCCTCGACGAGAAAGCCCGCGCCGACCATTCCTATCTCGCGGTGGTGGAGCGGAGTCATCTGGTTGCAGAAGTGCGTCATGTGCCTGAGTCCGACCTTGTACGCCTTCATGAGGTCCGCGAACTTCGCACCGGTGTGTCCGCAACTCGGTACGACACCAAGCTTCAGGCACTCCTTCGCGAACTTGTCGCCGCCCTCGGACTCTACGGCGTAGGAGATGAGCTTCACCGGATACACCGCGGCGATCTCCTTCAGCTCGCGCACATCGGGCTTTCGCACGAACTTCGGATTCTGCGCGCCGCAGCACTTGGGGTTGATGAACGGTCCCTCGAGGTGGATCGCAGGCGCCTTCGCGTAGGGCATTCCCGCGTCCGCGTACTTCTTCGCGTTGCGCGCGGACCTGAGCAGGTCCTTCTTCGCTACCGTGAGCGTCGTCGGAAGGAACGTCGTGACGCCCTCCTCGAGCTTGGCCTTCGCAAACTGGAAGATCGCGTCCGGATCGGCGTCGCAGAAGTCGTACCCAAGCGCACCATGAGTGTGAACGTCGATGAAGCCGGGCATCAGATACTGCCCCTTCGCGTCGACGACCGTCGTTTCCGCATCCGGCGAAACGGGCCTCGCGTTCGCGCGCCGGGCGCGAACGGACTGAACAATCCCGTTCTCCACAACGACTACTGCATCCGCGATGTCGACATCAGGCGATATGACATGCGCGTTCGTGATTACGGTTCTCCTCATGGCATCCCTCCTTGCTTTTTGTGTGGAGCCTCCGGTGCGGAGGCGGAAATCACTTCTTTTCCTTCACGCCCAGGTCGCTGAGCTTCATCGAGATCACGCGGCTGACGCCCTTCTCCTGCTGGCTGACGCCGTACACGAGATCGGAACCAGCGATCGTATGCTGGTTGTGCGTGATGATGAGGAACTGCGACTTCGCGAGGAACTCCTTGAGCTGGTCGACGAACCTGCCGATGTTCGCGTCGTCGAGAGCGGCGTCGAGTTCGTCCAGCATGCAGAAAGGAGCCGGCTTGATCATGAAGATCGAGAACAGCAGCGCGACGGCCGTCATCGTGCGCTCGCCGCCGGAGAGGAGCGTCACGGACTGCGGACGCTTCCCAGGAGGACGCGCGATGATGTCGATGCCGCACTCAAGCGGATCCTCCGCGTTCTCGAGGAGGACGAGCCGCGCCTCGCCTCCGCCGAACAGCTTCGTGAACATCGCCTGGAAGTTCTTGTTCGCCTGCTCGAAGGTCTTCCTGAAGAGGTCGCCCGAGGTGAGGTTCAGATTGTTGATGAGCTCGAGTATCTGCGCCTTCGCGGCGAGCAGATCCTCCTCCTGCGCCTTCTCGCGTGCATAGCGCTCCTCGAGCTCGCGGCACTCGTCGATCGCCACCATGTTCACCGGACCAAGCGCGGCGATCTCGGCCTGCAGCCTGTTCACCTTGCCCTCGAGTTCCTCCATGGGCGGCACCACGCCGTTCTTCCATTCGGGGTCAGGCTCGCGCAGCACCGCGTCCGCGAAGAGCCCGTACTCGTCCTGCAAGTGGTCGTAGATGTTCTGGCGGCGCATCGTGGCCTCCGCCGCGGCGACCTCGAGCTTTCCGCGGAAGTCGCGCGCCTGGTCGAGCTCGGCGCGCTTCTGCGCGACGTCTCGGTCTACGGCGGTGATCTTCTCGAACATCGTCTGCCTGTTCGCGCGCTCCTCCTCCATCGCCGCGCGGCAGTCGGCCGCTGCGGCCTTGAGCTCCTCGAGCTGACCGAGGAGATCGCCGGACTCCTCCTTGAGCCGTTCGATGGACTCGTGGTAGCGCCTGATGCCCTCAAGGCGTCCTTCGATGGAGCGCTGCAGCTCGTCGCGCCGCTTCTGCGCGGACTCGTTCTGCTGTCCGACGAACGAAAGCTCCTGCTCCATCTGGCTCGTCGCGATCCTGCGCTCGGTGAGCTGCTGGGAGAGCGACATCGTGGAGACCTCGAGCGTGCGCAGCTCGTCCTCGCTCGCGGCGATCTCGGCCATCAGTATCTCGCGCCTGTCGGAAGTCGTCACCTTCGTTCCCGCGGGCCAAGTCTCGTTCTTTCCGTCGCGCGAAACCTCGGTGTCGTTGACGAGAAATCCCGAAAGCGTAGTGTTCGCGATCTCGTGGCGGCGCTGCTGCACCGCGTTGCGCTTCGCGTCTATGTCGGACTGAGCCCTCGCGAACGCCTCCTCGCTCTCGGCGAGCGCGTCCTTCGTGGCGGCGAGTGACTCGGTGAGGAGTCGCGTCTTCTGCTGCAGCGACTCGGCCTGCATCGCGATCTCCTCGAGCTGCGCCTTCGTGTCCGCTATGTCGCGCTCGTCGCGGTCCGCGAACTGCGCGTACTCCTCGATTCGCTGCGCGTTGACTCCGATGACTTCGTTCGCGCGGCTGTAGGCGTTGTCCGCCGCGGCCTGCTGAGAGGCGAGGGACTGGAGCCTCTCCTCGAGCTCGCGCACCTGCGCGTGCAGCTCCTGCTGGCTGCGCTCCGCCTCGACGACGACACCCGTCGCCTCGTTGATCGCCTGCTCGATGTCGCGCCTGTTTGCGGCGTTCTGCTCGAGCTCCTGGTCGAAGCCGTGGATCCGCTGCTTGGAGACGTAGATGTCGAGCCCGCGCAGCTCGTCGCGCAGCTCCTTATACTTCTGGGCTTTGCCGACCTGCCGCTGGAGGGAGGCGATCTGGCGCTTCATCTCCTTGAGGACGTCCGCCTCGCGCAGCAGGTTCTGGTTCGTCTGCTCGATCTTCCTGAGCGCCTCCTTGCGGTCCGCCTTGAACTTCGTGATGCCGGAAGCCTCCTCGAAGACGGCGCGTCGGTCCTCGGGCTTGGACGAGAGAATCGCGTCTATCTGGCCCTGGGCCATGACCGAGTAGGAGGACGTTCCGATGCCCGTGCCCATCAGGAGGTGCTGGATGTCCTTGAGGCGGCACGGCTGCTTGTTGAGGAAATACTCGCCCGAGCCGTCGCGGTAGACGCGGCGCTGGATCGTCACTTCGTGGTACTCCGTGCCGAGCTCGGCCTCGCAGTCCGCGAAGGTGATCGTCACCTCGGCGAGGCCGAGGGGCTTGCGCGTGTCCGTTCCGTTGAAAACGACGTCGACGAGCTTCGAGCAGCGCAGCGCCGTCGGACGCTGCTCGCCAAGCACCCAGCGGATGGCGTCGGAAACGTTCGATTTGCCGCACCCGTTGGGGCCGACGATGGCTATGAGGCCTGGGTCGAACGTCAGCTTCGTCTTGTCCGCGAAGCTCTTGAATCCGACGATGTCTAGCTGCTTGAGATACATTGGCTATATTATACCAAATTTACGGACCTTACAGGCTTGCAAGAAGTCCGCCGCAGAGAAGAAGGTGCTTCTCGCGGTCCGAAAGCGCCGCCTTCACGCGGAACGTCCCCTTCGGGCCCTTCACCTCGAGCACGCCGTCTCCGGCAACCGCGTCGCGGATGCCCTTGAGCTCCAGCGCGTCGCCTGCCGCGACCTTGTCGTAGTCCTTCGGATTCTCGAAGAAGAACGGCACGATGCCGAAGTTGACGAGATTCGCCCTGTGGATGCGCTCGATCGACTTCGCGATCACGGCCTTCACGCCGAGGTACATCGGGCAAAGGGCAGCGTGCTCGCGCGAGGAGCCCTGTCCGTAGCTCTCGCCCGCGATGATGACGTTCGCAAGGCCCTTCTCCTTGTTCGTCATGCAGTTGTCGTGGAACTTCGGATCGCACGGCTCGAAGACGAACTTCGCGTACTGCGGGATGTTCGAGCGGAACTTCAGCCGCGCGCCAGCCGGCATGATGTGGTCCGTCGTGATCTTGTCGCCGACCTTGATTGCCGCGACGCCCTTGAGGTCCTTGGCGAGAGGCTCGCCCTTCGGCACTGGGGCGATGTTGGGTCCGCGCACGATCTCCGCGCCCTTCACGCCCTTCCCCGCCGTCGCGCGGTAGAGGAACATCGCGTCGTCTATCGGGAACTTCTTCGGGGAGGGAACAGCGGCTACGGGGTTCTTCGTCGGAAGCTCGACCTTGCCCGTGAGCGCGGAGGCCGCGGCCGTCTCGGGCGAGACGAGGTATACCTGCGCGGACTTAGTTCCGCTGCGCCCCTCGAAATTGCGGTTGTTGGTGCGGAGCGACACAGCGCCGGTGCGAGGGCTCATGTGCGCGCCAATGCAGAATCCGCACGCATTCTCGAGCATGCGGCATCCGGCCGCGTGCAGGATCGCGAGCGAGCCGTCCTTCGCGAGCATATTGATGACCTGGCGCGAGCCGCACGCGATTCCGACCTCGACATCGTCCGCCACGTGCTTGCCCTTGAGGTACAGCGCCACGGTGCGGATGTCGCGGTAGGAGGAGTTCGTGCACGAGCCTATCATGATCTGGTTGACCTTGAGGCCCTTCTTGGACTTCACGGTAACGACGTTGCCCGGACTGTGCGGCGCGGCCATCATCGGCTCGACCTTCGACAAATCGACGGTGAACGTGTCGTCGTACTTCGCGCCCTTGTCCGCGACGATCTTGACGAAGTCCTTTGCGCGCCCCTGCGCGGCGAGGAACTGCTTGGTGACGGCGTCGGACGGGAACACGCTCGTCGTCACGCCGAGCTCAGCGCCCATGTTCGCGATCGTCGCGCGCGAGGGGACGTCGAGAGTCGCGACGCCAGGTCCGGTGTACTCGAATATCCAGCCGACGTTGCCCTTCGTGCCGAACTTCTCGAGCACCTTGAGGATCACGTCCTTCGCGGAGACGCCCTTGCGGAGTTTGCCTTTGAGGACGATAGCGCGGACCTTCGGAGTCGGGATGTGGAACGCGCCGCCCGCCATCGCGACGGCGATGTCAATTCCGCCCGCGCCGATGGCGATCTGCCCGGCGCCGCCGCCGGTCGGGGTGTGAGAGTCGGACCCGAGAAGCGTCGTGCCGGGCTTGCCGAAGCGCTCGAGGTGGAGCTGGTGGCAGATGCCGTTGCCGCACTTGGAGTAGACGATGCCGTACTTCTTCGCGACGGACTGGAGGAAGTCGTGGTCGTCGGCGTTTTCGAAGCCGATCTGCACCGTGTTGTGGTCGACATAGCTCACGGAGAGGTCCGTCTTCACGCGCGGAACTCCCATCGACTCGAACTGCAGGTACGCCATCGTGCCGGTCGCGTCCTGCGTGAGTGTCTGGTCGATGCGGATCCCGAGCTCGGGGTCCTTCGCGGGATCGCCCTCGACGAGGTGCGCGGAAAGAATCTTCTCTACGACATTCATCTGTTTCGCTTTCATGGGGCATATTATATCATAATCCGCCCTCGTGCGTATTTGGCGAAAACCCCGCTTGGCAGGGGGTTGCGTCGACGCAGCATTTGATTGCTTTCGCTATTGGGAGTCTCGGAGTTTGGGAGAACGCGTCTGAATCTCAAGTTCTCCAAAACTCCAAAACTCCCAGCAGCGAAAGCAATGGCTTGGAATTATAGTTAAGTTACAGGCAAGAACGTTTAGGGGGCAACGCGGTTGGAAGTCGCGTCTCCATGGAAGGGGCCGGGCATCCCGCCGCGCTACAGGGGGTTGCGTCGCTCCGCGACGCAGGCGCAAACACATATACGCCAATATATGCGCTATGCGCAGATGTGGGGCGGTTTGCCGTATCCTTGCATAAATCGCCCGTTGCACCCGATGAAGAGCTGGACACGATGCTGTGGTTGACCGATGATAACCAAATATGTTATCATATCGCCAATGGTTAGTAGCGGAGTGTGTGGATGATAAAGAGCTATCGAGACAAAGACACAGAGAAGTTTGCAAGCGGAGAGTCCGTCCGCAGATTTCGTGCATTTGAGCGAGTAGCCTACAGGAAGATCAAATATCTAATGGCGGCTGGCGCACTCGAAGATTTGCGCGTTCCGCCCGGGAACCATCTTGAGGCACTTTCCGGCGACAGGGCGGGGCAACATTCAATCCGCATCAACGACCAATGGCGTATATGCTTCGTCTGGAGCGCGGGTGGGGCAGAAAATGTGGAAATCGTCGACTATCATTGAAGGAGGGAGAAAGATGAAGATGAAACCGGTTCATCCAGGAGAGGTGCTTGTGGAGGACTTCCTCAAGCCGATGGGGTTGTCGCAGTATCGGCTGGCGAAGGAGATACACGTTCCCCTGCGGCGCGTGAACGAAATCGCGCTTGGGCGGCGCGGCATTTCTGCCGATACGGCGTTGCGCTTCGCCAGGTTTTTCGGCACAACGCCGGAAGTCTGGCAGAACCTGCAAAGTCAGTATGAAATGGATGTTGCGAAAAGCAGCGTCTGGGATAGAATTGTCGAAACTGTCAAGCCGCTGCGGCGCACTGCGGCGTGCTTGTAGCTAAATCCAACTTGAGGAAATACGACCATGAAGTCGAAGATGTCGCAGATTGGTATTGGCCTTGCCGCGCTGTCGGCGCTCGCGGCGGAGGGAAAGGACTTCAACCGCGAGGAGCTGAACGCGATGCTAGACAAGCTCGCCGCATCGCCCGAGCCGAAGTCTGCGACATTGATGATGGCGACTTGCTATGTGAGGGCGATGCCACGCCCTGCTGGATTCGAATATGTCTGCAAGAAGTGCGGGAATCACACGGTCTATCTTGAAAACACGAGGCAGATGGCGAACGTGCTTGCCCGTCGTCGCGACGAGGCGGCGAGCCTTAGGGCGCTCGGGCTCGACATCGCGCTTGACGAGACGGTTCTCTGCCAGAAGTGCAAGTCGGCAGAGGAGCTTGGCTTGCCGACCGCGGGCACAATTGTCAAAAGGCCGGATAAAGGTTCCGAGGTAGAGAAATTTGCGTGGCACATTGGCGACAAAGTCCGGATAATCGAGGCATATGACTCCGGCCGGTGTCGCGTCTTGCCAGCTTCAAGCAATGCATGGGTCAGCGCAGGGTATATCTCAGAGAAGGGGAATATCCTTGGGGACGGCGTGAGAATTCGACTGGCACCGAGTTTGGACGCAACAGTGCTGGGTTCGTTGTACAAGGCGCATCCGCCGCTGAAGATGCTCCCCGCGCGGCCGGACGATCCTGAGGGCTGGGTTTGCGTAGAATGGCCGCCTGAGGGACGCCTTTGCTGGGGTTATAGCGTGAGGTCAAGATTCCTCGGGGATTTGTCGTATGACGAAAAGGATTTTGTCTCACCATGCCGCATCGACAAGCTGGCGTGGATCATCAACGGGAAACGCGTTGTGGTAAATGACGATGATGCCAAGATATTGAAGGCCTTCTTGACAGGCGAGAAAACGATCGAAGACAGATTCGGCAGGAAGACCTCCTTGAAAGGTGAATTGAGACGTTTGCGCAAATTGCTGGGACCCGGCGAGTCTGATCCTCTTATTGGGCCTTTTGATGCAGTTGAAGATGTAAAGGTCGAGGTCGATATATGACGACGCTCCTTCCGTCCGTAGCCGTCCTGGAGATGACCTACCGCTGCAACCACGCGTGCAGGTTCTGCTCGTGTCCGTGGTTCGCGGGAATGCTTAAGCCGGGGCCGGAGATGGAAGTCGACGAGTGGAAGCGCCTCATCGAAGCGTATTCGGCGGCGGGCGTTACGCAGTTTTCATTTACCGGCGGCGAGGCGCTCCTGAAGGAAGGGTGCCTTGAGCTGATGGACTTTGCGTCGAAGCGGGCGCAGGTGGGGCTTCTCTCCAACGGGCGCGCCATGACGGAAGATGTCCTGCGGTTTTGCGCCGAGCGCGGTATTCACGTGCTCATGAGCATGCCGGGATTGCGGTCGTTCGCGGCGAACACCGACAGCGACACGCCTGTAGAGCACATCCTCTCCATGTTCGGCAAGGCGCACGAGCTCGGCTGCGCGACGACCGTCGGTATCGCCGTTACGAAGCTCAACTTGCCGGAGCTGTACGAGGCGATTTCGGCGGCGCTCGTGGCGGGCGCGGACTCGCTGCTCCTGAACCGCTTCCTTCCCGGCGGACGCGGCCTTTCGCATCCCGAGCTGATGTTGACGGCAGACGACGTGCGCCACGCTGCCGACGTCGCGGAGGAGGTGCTTTCGCGGGCGAAGCGGCGCGGACATTTCGGCACGGAACTTCCGTCGTGCATGATCGACGCGGAGAAATACGAATACCTCAACGTCACCACGGGATGCTCGGCGGCGACGGACTTCTT
>JAEEOY010000072.1 GCA_016284515.1 Kiritimatiellia bacterium
CGAGGTTGTCGAACAGGCTGGGGGGCAGGTTGTCTTTGTCTTTCTTTGCCATCTTGTGTCTTGGTTCTTTTCGGTTTAAATCAGATTTTGAATTCGATCTTCCTGACCATCTGGCGGAAGAACTCCCCGCTCCAGATGTCTAGTTCGGAAGTGTCCATGACATACTGCACGACGTCGGCCTTTGCGTTGTCGAAGTCGAGCGCGTCTATCTTGGCGTCGAATGCGGCTATCACCTTCTCGGGCGTGGAGACGTCCGCGCCGGGCTCGCTCTCCTTCGCGCGCTCGACGAGATGCTCGAGGTTCAGCGGAACGCGCTTCGCGATATACCACGCGACGTCATACCAGTCGCGTCCCTTCACGCGGTTCTTCCACTTGCGGAACAGCGCCGCGGAGACCTTGCCCGCGAAGAGGTCGGGAAGGACGTACGACCTGACGAGGCAGTTGCGCGGTTCGCTCAGCACGCGCATTTCCGTAGTGAACTTCGGCGGCGGGTCGATGTCGACTTCGATCTTGACCTTGAGCCGCTTCTCCGCGGTGAAGCCGATGTCATATACGTCCGACGACTCCTTGTGGAACGCGCTCTCGATGGCGGACGGCTGGCCCTTGTGCTTCATCTTGATCTCGACTTCCTTCCCGGCGAGCCTGAACTCCTCGACGACGGCGGGGAAGTAGTCCTCGAACCTGAAGCCGAGGTCTGGCTCGAGCAGGGAGAAGTCCATGTCCTCGGAAAAGCGCCTCATGCCGTGCAGAAGCCGCAGACACGTGCCTCCGTAGAACGCGGCCTTCTCGAAGAAGCCTCCGCGGGATAGCCCGGCGAGCGCGATCTGCTGCATGACCTCGTGCGCGGCATTCCGTTCGTCCGCGGCGTTCTTCTGCCTGAACTCGGCAACCATAGCGTCAAAAGTCGTCATCGGAACATCCTTTCGAGAGCCTTGAACAATCCTGTCTTTCTGCCGCAATTCGCATACGCATGCAGCACGTCCATGTCGGGTTCGCCGAGATAGTCGAAGTCGAAGCGCATGTCGACCTCGAGAAAGTCGCGGAGCGTCTTCGGCGAAGTGACGCGAAGCAGCTGTTTTCGGAACAGCGTGTCGCACAGCGCCTTCGTCGGGTTCGCCATGAGGTATGTTCCGTTGGAGGTCCTTTCGCTTCTGACCCCGACGCCCCAGACGGATTCGGGTATCTGGAAGTAGCGAAAACTTCCGAACGGCGTCCTGAACGCCTTGCCCCTGCGGACAACAGCGGACATCGTCATATAGACTCGCTCTGGAATGAGTCCATACAGCGACAGCGCGGAGTCAAAGGAAATGTAAGACGGACCATACAGCGCATTTGCAATGACGCCGAGTTCTATGCGCTTTTCGGAATACTCGGGACCAAGGCAAAAGAACCCACGCTTCAGACGAACGAGAACGCCTTCGTCAACAAGGCGCGAAAGCTTCATTCTGACGGCGGAATAGTCCGCAAGGTCCGTCTTCAGGTCTGCAACTGAAAACGGAACCCCTTGGAACTTCTCCAACGCCTCTATTGGCAATCTGCGCACGCTTAGTCACTTTTTTTGTTATCAACTGCGCATAGATTACCAAAAACTGCCCCCTTGTGTCAACTCGCACCGGCATTTCTCGGAAACCGCCGCCTCACTTGCGACTATATTCACTCTTCATTGCTCCGTCGCGGAGCGACGGAGCCCCCTGGAGCACACCTATCTCCAAAGCTCCCGGCGGATGCGAAGGGAGCGCAACAGTTCGCCGCCAGAGGCACAGGCGCGTCTTGCCGTATGTCCGGTCGCGGACTAGCTCCCAGCCGGGCGTCTCCTCGGCCTTCTGGACCGCCGTCATCTCGGCGATGAAGAGTCCGCCCGGCCGCACCACCCCGCGCTCGGCAAGCGTCGCCAGAACGCTCGCATATCCCCTCTCCTCGCCGAGCGCGTACGGCGGGTCCGCGAACACGATCGAAAAGCCCGGCCCGGAATAGGACGCGATCCAGCGATAGACGTCGGCGAGAACGGTTGAAAAATTGAGCTGCGGGCCGCCTGCGGGGGACACTAGGCGAAGGTTCTCCAGCAGGACAGGCATGTGGCGGCGGTTGGACTCGACGAACGTCGCGGATTTCGCCCCGCGCGAGAGCGCCTCTATGCCGACAGCGCCAGACCCAGCGAAGAGGTCGAGGAAGTCGCATCCCGGGACCTCGAACTGGATCATGTTGAAGAGAGCCTCGCGCACGCGGTCCTGCGTCGGACGTATCGCGTCCGACTTCGGGACCTTTAGGTTGCGCCCGCCGAACTCTCCGCCCGTGATTCTCACTCGTCCTTCTCCGTCGCAGCACCCTGCATACCCTTCAGCCTCCGGTAGCGGTAGCCGCTGTATGCGGTGTTGTCGTAGAGCTTCCATACCGGGAACACGTCGCCGTTCGGCTGCACGCGGTCGCGCTGGTACGTGGATGACATCAGTTCCCGCATCGGCACCGAATAGACCTTCTCCCCGTCCACTTCGACGAAGAACTCCTCGTCGCCGAACATGGCGCGGAACGCGTGCGACGGCTTCCGCTCCAGATCCTTGCAGAAGACGCGCCAGGCCGGGCTGCGTCCGCACAGCTTGTTGTCGCGGTCGTCCGGATGCTTTGCGTCCTGGTTCTCGCAGGTCGGCCTGTCGATTTCCACGTGGTCGCCCTTCTCGTCCCGCGAGAAGTGGATGTAGGGATAGGCCCAGCTGGAGGCATTGCACGTATACGAACGCGCCCATCCCCAGCCGATGTTCCACTCCTTCTGGTCCTTCTTGTTCTCTTCGAAGTAGACCGTCGCCTCGAACTCCGATCCGAGTCCGTGAACGGACTGCATTGAAAGCGCGTGGGAGCGCCAGTCGGAGACCTTGCGCACGCGTCCGTCGTCCGAAAGCTCGGTAAGGCCCCAGAAGTGCAGCAGGTTGCCGCCGAGCTTCGTGGGCATGAGGTCGATCCATCCGCCCGCCGCCTCCTGCATCGCGGCGCGCTCGCCGAAGACGCGTCCGCCACACAGGACCTTCTCTTCGTAGCTCAGACCCGGATTCCTAGACCACTTCTCGTAGAACGCATAGCTCTCGTCGTGGCGCCCTTCTGCGCGCGCGCGCTCGGCGGCGACCATCGCCAGTCGTCCTTCCCTGTCAAGCCTGCCGAACGCCTGCATGAGATTGTAGGTGAAGATCTTCTCTTCTGACGCCGTCCCGATGCGCACCCAGAGCTGCTCGCGCTCGTCCGTCACGCCCTTTTCGATTGCGGCGGCGTAGGCGGCTGCACGATCCCAGTCGCCCACCTGCAGCGCGATGTTGACGCCTACCTGGCGGAACACGTCGGGACGCGGCACGTCCGGCGACGGCTTGGCGGCGATGTAGGCGTCGATCATGCGGTAGAGACTTTCTCGCAGCCTCGGGTTGATGACGCGCTTGTAGACCTCGCCGCGCACATCGCCCTCGTTGTCGTATTCGATCATGTTCGCCACCGCGCGGAACGCTGCGCGCAGCGCGAAGAGCGAATCGGTCCGCACGGTATCCGCAGACTTAAGGGCGATATCCTCCAGTATCCGCGAAGACCCGCCCCAGCGCGACATCTGAAAGTGGATCGCAGCCTCTACGCGCTGCGCGGCCTCGTCAAGGGAGTTCGATACGCCTCGGTTCATCCACTCGATCGCGTCGCCGCGCCCGCAGCTGCGCCCGTAGAGGTCGGCTAGCATCAGCGCCGGACGCGCCCGGTCGCCCTTAAGCTCCACGGCGCGGAGGAGGTTCGTCTCCGCCGTCTCATTGCTCGCCCTCCAGCCCTTCCAGCCCTCTTCCGTCACCTCGCTCGCCCAGCCCGTGCCGCGGGATGCGAAAGCGGAGTCCTTGCAGGCCTCCGCCCGCTGGCAGCAGGCGAGGTACTCGTTGCCAAGCTTCTCGCCGGATCCTACGGGCAGTGGGCTGTCCATGTCCATCCATTCCGCGATACGCGGATCGGCCGCCTTCAGTATCTCCACGCACGGCTCGAACGACGCCTCGAACGCGCTGTAGGCGTCCTTCACCATCTTGTCCGGTCTGTAGTCCGGCCATGTCTTGTTGTGGCCCTTGATAGCCTCGAACCAGCGACGGCGCATGAGCATGGCGAGGATCGGCTCCTTCTTGTCGTCGTGTGCGGCGCACGCCTCCTTGAAGTGGCGCTCGCCATTCCAGAACCGGTAATCTGCGTTCTGCCCGTCGAAGCGAACAAGCGCAACAGCGGCGTCGCGCACGCCACGGTCCCACAGCCAATCGGCGGCGCACTTGTCGACATCGAGCGGAAATCCGAGCGGCGTACGTGTGGCAAGCCGGTGCGCCAGGCATTCACGCACCTGGAGGATCTTGGCCCGGACCTCGGCGTTCGTCTCGGATGCGGCGTCGTACGTCTCAACGATGTGGCGGCGGTAGAACGGCTCGGCGACCTCGCGGAAGAACTGCGTCTCGGTCTTCGCGTCAGCAGGCAGCGGAGGCTGGAACTCCGTCCTTTTGGGAGCTTCCCATTCTTCCTCGTCGTCTTCCTCATCGACATCATCGTCGTCATCGTCGGCTTCATCGTCTTCGTCGGAAGACTCTTCGCCGTTCTCCGGTGCCTTCTTGGCCTTCATGCCCTCCACCATGTTCTTGAGCATCACGAAGCGTCCCTCCTGGGCTTCGATGAGGTCGTCCTTGCGTTTCTTCATCCGTTCGGGGACTTCCGCGGCGCGCGCCTCGGCAAAGGCCTTCTCGTACAGGGGAATGTACTTCTCCTCAAGTTTTTGCAGAAAAGCCTTCTGCCCGTACGCCATCGCCTCCTTCTGAAGTCGCCTGCGCTCCTCGTTCGTCGCGTTTTCCGACGGTTTCTGGAACTTCTCGGCGATCTCCTTGCCTATCGCCTCCATGTCGGATTCCATTTCCTTGTCGTGGCGGTTGAGGATGTCCTCTATGGGCCGTATGTACTTTTTGACATCCGGCGCGTCGCGTATCTCCGACTCGAGCATCTCAAGGTACTTGGCAGGCTCGTGCTCCTGCTCCATTATGCGCACGAGCTCCTCGCCCTTCGCATCGAGCACGAGCACGGTCGGAAAGCCCTTTATGCCGAACTTCTCCACCAGCTTTGGATTCTGCTCCTTCGCCTTGTCCGACAGCAGGGAATTGTCCCTCGGCGAGTCGACCATGAGCAGCACGTACTTCGCGGCGGCCGCGCCCAGGAACTCCTCCTTCGAGAACACCTCCTTGTCGAGCTTCTTGCACCATCCGCACCAGTCGCTTCCGGAGAAGTCGACGAGGATCAGCTTCCCCTCTGCGGACGCCCTGGAGAGCGCGGCGTCGTAGTCGTCGGTCCAGCCCTTCGGCGTCGAAGTCGCCGCGAACATCGTCGCCGCCGCGAAAGCTGCGGCCGCCATGCTTGAGAATCGCATCATGTGTACCTCCTTGTCCTGCGTCGTTTATTCCCTGTACTCCGCGCAGCTGTCCGCGGTCTCCCACACCTTCACGGCGGAAAGCCCCGGTATGCGCGCCTTGAGCTCGCCGAAGAACATGCGCGCGAGGTTCTCGGCGGTCGACCTGAACGGAATCGCCACCGTGCGCATTCCGTTCTTCTCCACGACCGCCGCTATCTCGCGCTCTCCCGCGCTCTCGGTGTTGTAGATGAACGCGTGGTCGAAGCGCTCGCAGACGACCTCGCTCGCGATGCGCTTCAAATCCTTGAAGTCTATCACCATGTCGCGCGTGTCGCCGCTCCCCTGCGCCACCGAGACGTCCACCCTGTAGGTGTGCCCGTGCAGGTTCTTGCAGAGACCCTGGTGGTTCGTCAGGATGTGCGCCGCGTCGAACCTGATCGTCTTCGTAACAGTTATCATGCAGCCTCCCCTCTCGTCACTCGCCCTTCATCATCGCGACGAAGCGCTCGGGCGGAGGGCACGGGCGGAACGTCTTCAGGTCGATGAAGGCGTGGCGCGTGAAGCCGCTCACGAGAACGGCCTCCTCGCCCTTCCTGCGGATCTCGCAGGCGATCTCGATGCGGACGCCCTTCTGCGCCTGCACCCACGCGGAGATCTCGAGGAGGTCGTCGTAGTGCGCGCTGCCCTTGTAGTTGCACTCGGCGTGCGTGACGGGGAGCCCCCAGCCCTCCGCCTCGCACTCCCTGTAGGTGTAGCCGCACGCGCGCATCAGTTCGTTGCGCGCGCGCTCGAACATGACGAGGTAGTTCGCGTAGTACACGACGCCCATCATGTCCGTGTCCGCGTACGGGACACGGTACTCCATCGTGATCTTCTTCATTTGCGGAAGGTCACTTCACGAGCGGAATCTGCGCCGCGGCGACGGACTGCCCCAGGCGGCGCGCCTTCTCGTCCGGCATGAAGACGTCGATCTTCTCCGCCCACTCGGGATAGACGTCGGCGAGCACGGTCTTCGCCGTCTCGACGATGATCTCGCCGCCGAGTCCGGACGTGACGCGTCCGAGCGTCATGAGGTTCGAGAAGTCGTAAAACTCCGAATACCACGGGATGGCGTGGCCGAGGTAGCGTCCGATCTGCACGTAGACCTTGAGCGCCCTCGCGTCGCCCTTCTCCATCGCGGCCTGCACCGTCTTGAGGCGCTCGGGGAGCTTCATCGACTTCGGGAACTTGAATCCAAAGTCGCGCGCCAGCCAGTCGACCGCCTGCTGCGAGAAGTACATCGCGCCGACGCCCGCGTCGCCCGACCACTCGTCGCGCGGCGCCTTCGGGTTCATGTCCACTGGCGCAAACGCGAGCTCCGAGATGCGCCCGGTCATCGCGCCCTTGGGGTCGACGAAGCCGACGGCCTCGGACGAGCCCATCGCCACGCCGAGCACTCCCTTGCGGCCCATCGAGATCGCGCCCGCGAGCGCGGTGACGTCTCCGTCGTTGAACACCTTGAACGGAACGTTCCAGTCCTTCTCGATGCGGAAGAACATGCGCTGCGCCTCCTCGAACTTCGAGGGGTTCTTCTCCTTCACGGCGCGCAGGAGCGAGGCGATGCCGATCTTCTGCCCCACGAGAACGCCCGCCGTCGAGCCGCCGATCGCGTCCACGCGCGGCAGATGCGCCGCGGCGGCCTTGAGGCCCTTCGTAAGCTGCGTGTAGTGGTACTCCGGGTCGGCGTTGTTGCGCGGATCCCACGGGAACTCCTCGGAGAACACGACCTTGCCGTTCTTCAGCGCGGAGATCTTGAAGTCGCTCGCGCCGAGGTCGAAGCCGATGCGGCATCCGTTGGCGACGGGCTTCACGACGGACGTCTTCTCGGCGAAGCCGGGGAGCTTCTTGTACGGAACAACCTCCGCCTCGACCTTCTCGCCGTAGATGGACGTGAAGAAGTCGTAGTCGAACGCGCGCGCCCCGCGCTTCGTGTAGGCCTTCGCGATAGGCTTGACGATCTCGTCGGGACCCGCGATGTAGAGCTTCCTTCCGCCCGCCGCCCAGAGGACGAACTTGGCGACGCGCTCCGCCACGTGGCGGGTGAACTTCACCGCGTCCGGATCGAGGCGGCGCGGAATGGGGAAGTCGTAGCGGTAGACGTTTCCGTCCTCGCGCTCCCACGCAATGCCGATCACGTCGGCCTTTTCGCCGATTCCGTCGTAGACGGTCCACATCGCCTGCATCGGCGCCTTGTAGTCGTACATGTTCCTGTCCTCCTGTTTCAGTCGTAGGCCGCCACTATCGCGGGGGTTACGTCGACGAGGGATTCGACGCGGTCGCGGAGGAACCTCTCCTTCGGACCGAACGCGATGAACGGGACCTTGTTTGTTGTGTGCCCTCTTTCCGAAATGTTCTCCACGTTGCCGTGGTCGCTCGTCATCACGAGCGTGATGCCCGCCGCCTCCGTGAAGCGGACGAGCGACGCGAGGAATCGGTCGTACGTGCGCAGCACCGCGCACGCCCGCGCGTAGTCCATGGAGTGACCCGAGACGTCCGTCTGGAAGAACTCGTAGAGCGTGAAGTCGTTCTCCCGCGCGATCGCGAAGAGATGCTCCGCCGCGCGCTGCGGGGGTATCACCGATATGTCCGGCCAGCGGTCTTGTATCGTCTCGCGCGTCAGGTCCTGCATGACGGCGCGTCCGCAGGAGAGGTCGTCGACCGTCCTTATCGTCTCCGGCGTCGTGAGCGCCATCACGGTCGTGACGGACTTGAACCTGCGCGCCGCAAGCTCGTCCGATGAGTCGACGAGATACGCGTCCGAGAAGCACACGCGCTTCCCGCGCGCCTTGAGGCGGAGGAAGAGGTTGTCGGACTCTATGATCTTCCTGAGGCCCGGGCCGGGGAAGCCCTCGCAGTGCTTCCCCATCGCCGCGGCGCAGTTGACGCCGGTGAACATGGTGCCCTGCCCCGTCGCGCTCTGCGGCGGACCCGCGACGCCGAGACAGGCGTCGATGGGCTTCGAATGCGCGGATATGAGGCGGCACAGCGCCGGACACACCTCGGGGTTCACCGGGTTGTCCGTCGCCGCGTCCCTCAGGCCCACGCCGTCGATGAACAGGAAAAGCACCTTCACCGCGCTACGGCCCTTACCTTCCGACCACCTTGCGGTAGCGCTCGATGAGCTGGTTCGTGGAGGAGTCGTGTCCGCCCTTGAACTTCTTCGCCGTGAGGTCGGAAAGGACGCCCTTCGCGAGCACCTTGCCGAGCTGCACGCCCCACTGGTCGAAGCTGTAGACGTTCCAGATCACGCCCTGCGTGAACACCTTGTGCTCGTAGAGCGCGACGAGCGCGCCGAGCGTCTCGGGCGTGAGCTGGTCGCAGAGGAGCGTGTTCGTAGGACGGTTCCCCTCGAACGTCTTGAACGGGACGAGGTTCTCCGGGACGCCCTCCTTGCGGCACTCGTCGGCGGACTTTCCGAACGCGAGCGCCTCGGTCTGCGCGAAGAGGTTCGCCATCAGCTTGTCGTGGAGGTCGCCGATGGGGTTGTGCGTCTTGCAGCAGCCGATGAAATCGCACGGGATGAGGTGCGTGCCCTGGTGGATGAGCTGGTAGAACGAGTGCTGTCCGTTCGTGCCGGGCTCGCCCCATTCGATCGGACCGGTCGAGTAGTCGACTCCGTTTCCGTCCTTGTCGACGCTCTTTCCGTTCGACTCCATGTCCATCTGCTGGAGGTACGCCGGGAAGCGCGAGAGGTACTGGTCGTACGGGAGGACGCAGTAGCTCTCCGCGCCGTATCCGTTGTGGTAGAGGATTCCGAGGAGCGCGAGGATGACGGGCATGTTGCGCTCGAAGCGGGCGGTCCTGAAGTGGCGGTCCATCTTGTAGTATCCGCGCAGGAGCTTCCTGTAGTTGTTGCGCCCGATCGCGATCATGAGCGAGAGGCCGATCGCGCTCGGGAGCGAATACCTGCCGCCGACCCAGTCCCAGAAGCCGAACATGTTCTTCGTGTCGATGCCGAACGCGGCGACTTCCTTCGCCGCCGTCGAGACCGCGACGAAGTGCTTCGCGACCGCGGCCTCGGCGTCCTTCTTCGAGAGGCCCGCCTTCTTCGCCTCGGCGAGGAACCACTCCTTCGCGGCGAGCGCGTTGGACATCGTCTCCTGCGTCGTGAACGTCTTGGACGCGATGATGAAGAGCGTCTCAGCGGCCTTGACCTGGCGGAGCGTCTCGGCGAGGTGCGTCGAGTCGACGTTGGAGACGAAGAAGAACTTCATGTTGCGCTTCGTGTAGGGCGTGAGCGCGATGTTCGCCATTACGGGGCCGAGATCGCTGCCGCCGATACCGATGTTGACGACGTTCTTGATGCGGCGGCCAGCGAAGCCCTTCCACTTGCCCTGGCGGACCTGGTCGGAGAAGTCGCCCATCTGGTCGAGCACCTTGCGGACGTCCTTGAGCACGTCCTTCCCGTCGACCTTCACCTTGGCGTTCTTGTCGAGGTTGCGGAGCGCGGTGTGGAGAACGGCGCGGCCTTCGGTCGCGTTGATCTTCTTGCCCGTGAACATCTTCTCGATCTCTTCCTTGAGATTCGACTCCTTCGCGAGCTTGACGAGCGCCTTCATGACCTTTTCGTCCACACGGTTCTTGGAGTAGTCGAGCATCCAGCCCGCCGCCTCCACCGTGTACTTGGCCGCGCGGTCCTTGTCCTCCGCGAACAGCTCCTTGATCGTCTTGCGGGAGGACACGGTCATCGCCACGTCCAGCTGCGCCCACTTGTCTGTGTTCGTCATTGCAGTTTGTCCTTTTGGTTTAGAGGATATTATACCAAAAACAGAGCGCTGGCGGGTTACTGCCATACAAGCGCGCCGAGAAAAGCGCCTAGCGCCATCGCGAGCAAGAACGCCGCGGCGGCGAACGTCCACTGGAGCGGAGAGAGCCTGAGGGGCGCGCGCGGCTCGGGGCGGACGACGGACGGCAGGTCGGAAAGCCTCGCGGGCCTTTTCGACGCGTCGCGCTCGAGCATCGACGGAAGCACCCTGCGCCAGGCGTGGCGGAAGTACTCCAGCATCTTCACGGACGTTACGCGTCCCGCCTCCGCTCCCTCCGGCGCGAGGCACGGATCGTACCACACGCCCGTGAGCAGCTTGAAGAAGACGACGCCGAGCGAGTAGACGTCCGCCGCAGGCGTCGCCTCTCCGCCCGCCGCCACCTCGGGCGCGATGTACCCGGCCGTGCCCATCACGAGCCGCCCCGACACCGCGGTCGCCGCAGTGACCTCGAGGTCCACCGCCGCGCGCAGCTTCTCGTCCGTCACGCGCGATATGCCGAAGTCGGAGAGCACCGCATGTCCGTCCGGCGCGACGAGTATGTTGCCGAGCTTCACGTCGCGGTGAACGACCCCCTGCGAGTGGATGTAGTCGAGCGCCGCGCACATGTCGGCGAACCATCCGGCGAGCGTGTCTTCGTCGACGCTCCCCGGCTCGACCGACGCCAGGGTCTTCGTCTGCCCGCCCTCGGACGCCACTAGGTCCATCACGTAGTAGGGCGTGCCGGTCCGCTCGTCGAAGTCCAGGTCGAACACGCGCACGATGTTCGGATGCACGAGCCGCGCGAGTATCTTGCCCTCCGCGGCGAAGCGGGTCCTGAATAGTTCCGCCTCGCCCTCTCGCACGTCGAACGCCTTCAGCGCATACCTCACGCCGAGCTTCACGTGCTCGACTTCGTAAACGGTCCCCATGCCGCCCTTTCCGAGCGGCCTGAGGATCCGGTAGTTGCCGATGACGCTGCCCTGCGCTATCTCCATTGCCTAAGATTATACCAAAAACTCACGCACGCCGTGACGCAAGTCATGCGAGATGCAACATGCGCCGCGGGCGCAGTGCACGAATGGCGCCGATCCCGCTGAGGCAAGCCCGCCCCGGCCTTGCGCTCACTCCTCGATCTTGTTGTAGACCACGGTCTTGCGCGACATGCGCACGCTGTCCGGCGGAAACCACATGTCGCCCTTCTCAAGTCCGCACTCGCGCGCCGCGCCGAGGGCCCACTCGAGGCGTCCGATGTTCGCGTCGACGTTGTTCGTGCCGAAAGCGAACTTGAGTCCGCGCGCCTTCGCCTTCTTCAGCACCTTCACGGACGGGATGCGGTATCGCGAGTTGATCTCGAGCGCGATGCGGTGCAGCGCGAGCTTGTCGAGGACGCGGTCGATGCGCGCGTCGGTCCAGAGAGCGTCTGCTTCCTTCTCGAGCTCGGGCGGAAGGAACATCGGGTTCGCGTAGATGTCGACAGGCTCGTTCTCGAGGATGAGCTCGATCTGCGAGACGTAGAAGTCCATCCATTCCTCGGGGGTGCGTCCGTTCATCGCGAACTCGTCCGGACGGTACAGGCGTATCTGCCTGTTCTTGTCGACGATGGTCATGGAGTCCGTGAAGATGTAGTCGCATTCCGCGAGGGACGCGGAGGTGAAGGACGCGGACCACTTTCGCCCCTCGCCCTGAAAGCCGTTGATGAAAGGCCAGCCCCTCATCTCGCCGAGATACCGGAGCGCCTCGCTGTCCGTCTCGATCATGCGTCCGAAGCCTCCGTCGCCCGTCTTGACGATCGTCCCGTAGATGTTGACGGAGAGCCCGTAGCAGATTCCGTCCGCCATGCTCTTGTCGTACGCCTGGCGCGGCGTCCATCCGCCCTTCGCGTGGACGTGCCAGTTGACGACCGGGAAGTCCTCCTGCTGGAGGCGGATGACGGGGTCGGTCTGCTCGTCGGCCATCGGAAACATGTCGTCCGGATTCGTCGCGCCGTCCTTTATTCGCACAAGCACGAGGTCCTTGAAACGCGCCGCGCCGGACGCGCACGTAAAGGCGAAGTCCCCGCGCGAGAGCAGCATCTTCGCGTGCTGCGGCAGGCGCCACGGACGCTCCCCTTCGGTGTAGCGCACGACGGGCATTCCGTTGATCCACACCTCGACGTTCTTCTCGCGTACGCGCACCTCGAAGTGCGCCCATTCCATGTCCGATGCCATCGCGCGGTAGAGGTTGCGCACGTGGGAGAGCGAGCCGGTCTTTCGCGTTCCGTCGATCGGCCCGTTGTGGAACAGCACCTCGTACCCCCTGCCCTCCGCGTCGGTGTGGAACCTTAGCGAGGCCTCCGCGCCGGTCGTGAGCCAGAACATGCCGGAGAGGAAGAAGTTCCGCTCGTCCTGTCCGCAGAGGATGCTGTCCCCTATGGAGAGCGAGAGCTCGCTCGGGAACGGACGCGGCGCATCTGCCGCGCACGCGAGCGCAGCGGTGCATGCCATGCACAAAATTGCCAGAAAATGTTTCATATACCCATATTATACCATATCGCGCGGCACATCTGCCGCGAGGAATACGGCAAGGCCGAACGCCTTCATGGAAAGCATTTTTCAAAAGCGCGGAAGTTGCGGTCGTTGCGGCGATAGGGAATCGCAAAGCCGATATGGTCAAAGTAACTCGCATACCGCTCGTCGAGGAGGACTTTCCTGAAGCAGGCCGCCACAAGCGAGGGGCTGTTGCCGAACGCCCCGCATCCCCACGCGCCAAGGACGAGATTGCGATGACCCTTCCGCAACGCCAGCTCCAGGATCATTCTGATGCGCCGTTCGAATACACCTTCCAAAGTTCGCCTTGAGAGAAACAGGCCAAGAGCGCGCCTGTTTGGTGCGGCAGCGGAAACGACGGACACCACACGCGGCTCCGAGAGGAGTTCGCACCGCTCGTTCCTAAATACCACCACGTTCGGCGAGTAGATGAGTGTGTCGGCCTCCGCTCGACGGATATGCAGGTTGTTCTCGCGGTAGAACTTCTTCGCCTCCGGCGACTTCAATGAGGCGTACAACGTCGACCTCCGGCAGATCGACTCCTCCTGCGCGTTCGCGCAGAGGTAGAAACCGCCGCCCGCGAAATGCGCGTTCGCGAAGTTGAGCACAAGCGGATTCTCAAGCCGCATCGCCTTTTCAAGAACGTCAATGTTCTCGACGGATATCTGAGCCTCCCCCTGCGCTCCGCGAACCGATTCCCCGCTCGGCACGAGATCTCCCATCCTCCAGACTTCTGCAGCCCTGAAATCTACATCAGGGAAGCGCACGTCCTTCCCGGCGACGCAATACGAGGATTCATCAACGATCCTCAGCGTCTCACGCGTAATGCGTATGTTCGCAAGCTCACTCATCTTCTACTCATACATTTAGCAAACATCAGAAACACCTTAACCGACCCTAGCGCAACAAAGTAAACGAAAAGAAGCAGCAACACCAACACCAAAATTGTCAGCACTATTATGGAAGCGTAACGTTCATCAAGAACAACGATTCTAGAAAGCGAGAAACACATGCCTACCAATATCTGCGCCCACATTACGGCATTGGAAATTGGAGATAGGCTGGTCTCTTTTCGCTCTGTTGCAAGCTTTAGGTTTTCAAAACAACTATGGAAAAACCTAAACGCCATTGAAGCGCTTGGCACAATGGCGACCAGAAGAATCATCCTGGCAAGGATGTCCAATCCCGTTTCCATCACACTTTGCATACTCTTCTCCGAATGAAATTTAGGTCAACAAATGTAATAATCGTTCCGAGTGTAAACACAACAAGTCCACCAATATATTGCGAGATCATTAACCTTAACTCGCTTGAAACGGAGAAGCTAATTATTGGGCAGTGCTCTAACACTCTAACGCAATTTCCAAAAGCCAGAACCGCAGCACACAAGACCCAGAACTCATT
>JAEEOY010000073.1 GCA_016284515.1 Kiritimatiellia bacterium
GGGAGTTCTTCCGCCAGATGGTCAGGAAGATCGAATTCAAAATCTGATTTAAACCGAAAAGAACCAAGACACAAGATGGCAAAGAAAGACAAAGACAACCTGCCCCCCAGCCTGTTCGACAACCTCGACCTGTTCGCGGCCGCACCGGCGAAGAATGGCGACGCGAGCGCGGAGGAGGCGAAGGGCGCCGAGGAGGCGCAGCCGGAGGAATCCGCTCCCGCAGCGAAGGAGAAGAAGGCGAAGGGCGAGAAGCCGGCCGAACCAGTGATGCCGAAGCCCGGACTCACCGGGCACGGACCGATGCGCGACCTCTACGACTTCAACTTCCGCCAGTACTCGGCGTACGTGATCTGCTCGCGCGCGATACCGGCCGTGGAGGACGGGCTCAAGCCCGTGCAGCGGCGCATCATGCACGCGCTGTACGAGCAGGACGACGGACGCTACACCAAGGTCGCGAACATCGTCGGCCAGACGATGCAGTACCATCCGCACGGCGACGCGTCGATCGGCGACGCGATCGTCGTCCTCGCGAACAAGCTGTGGGGCAAGGGCAAGGGATACCTCATCGACGGACAGGGAAACTTCGGCTCGCTCCTCACGGGGATGCCGCACGCTGCCGTCAGGTACATCGAGTGCCGCCTCACCGAGCTCGCGAAGAACGAGGTGTTCAACCGCAAGACCACGACCTACGTCCCGAACTACGACGGACGCAAGGAGGAGCCTGTGTACCTGCCGGCGAAGATTCCGCTGCTCCTGATGATGGGCGCAGACGGAATCGCGGTCGGACTCTCCACGGCGATTCTTCCGCACAACTTCATCGAGCTCCTCGAGGCGGAGATCGCGCTCATCCAGAAGAAGCCGTTCCAGCTCTACCCCGACTTCCAGCTCGGAGGCGTGATGGACGTGAGCGAGTACCAGGACGGACTCGGCAAGGTCAAGGTGCGCGCCAAGATCGAGAAGGAGGACAAGAACAAGCTCGTCATAACGGAGCTTCCGTGGGGCGAGACGACGGACTCCATCGCCGAGTCGATCGAGGAGGCGATCAAGAAGAAGAAGGTTCCCGTCCGCAAGCTGCACGACCTCACCAGCGACACCGTCAAGATCGAGCTCGAGCTCCAGGCGGGCGAGAGCCAGGAGAAGGCGATCGTCGCGCTGTACGCGTTCACGAACTGCGAGAAGTCGCTCTCGTCGCGTCCGATAGTCCTCGACCAGGGCCGTCCGCGCCTCATGAGCGTGACGGACATCCTGAAGAAGAACGTCGAGCGCCTGATGGAGCTCACGAAGCGCGAGCAGGAGATACGCCTCGGCGAGCTCGACGACCTCTTCCACGCGCGCACCCTCGACCGCATCTTCATCGAGGAGCGCATCTACAAGCGCATCGAGGAGGAGAAGACGATGGAGGGCGTGCGCAACGCCGTCCGCACCGGCTTCGTCCCGCACATGAAGGAGCTCAGGCGCAAGGAGATAACGGACGACGACATCGAGCGGCTCCTCAAGCTGCAGATCCGCCGCATCTCGCAGTTCGACATCAACAAGAACCGCGAGGAGATCGAGGGCATCCTCAAGGAGGAGGCCCAGGTGAAGGACAACCTCGTCCACCTCCGCGCGTTCGTCGTGAAGTACCTCAAGGGACTCGTCAGGCAGTACGCGAAGAACTACCCGCGCTGCACCAAGATCGAGTCCGGCGCGTTCAAGGAGGTCGACGTCCGCGCGATCACCGCGAGCGAGCTCACGATAAAGTGGGACAAGGAGAACAACTACGTAGGCTCGGGATTGAGGAACGGCGACGAGCTCTTCAAGTGCTCCTCCCTGGACGAGCTCATCCTCGTGTGGAAGACGGGTCGCTTCCGCAAGGTTCAGCCCGAGGACAAGATCTTCGTGGACAAGGACCTTCTCGCCGTCATGCGCTACAACCAGGAGAAGGACCGCGAGACGCTCGACTTCACGTGCGTGTACGAGGAGGGAGCGTACGGGTTCAGCTACATCAAGCGCTTCCGATTCGGCGGGCTCATCCGCAACAAGGACTACTTCCTCGCGCCGGAGAAGCCGAAGTCCAAGATACTTCTCCTGCAGAAGGGCTGCCCCGAGACGCTGTACGTAAAGTTCAAGCCGGCGAAGGGGCAGAAGATACACCAGCAGCACTTCCTTCCGCTCGAACTCGTCGACCGCGTGAACCGCGAGACCGGGAAAGTCGAGAAGCAGGAAGTCGTGCCGATCCGTTCCGCGACGGCGAGGGGCAAGCAGCTCACCACGAAGCCGATTGCGCGCGTTTCCGGCACGAAGGGCTCCTGGTGGGACGACTCGGAGCCGCCGTCCAAGGGCGTGCTCGACTGACGGCGCGCGGCGAGAGGAGGAAATGGAATGAAGCTCAAGCTGAACGGAATAGACGTGGACTGCATCATCGGGGAGAGGCCCGACGAGCGGACGCGTCTGCAGACGCTGCGCGTGGACGTCGAGCTCGAAATACCCGAGAATGCGTCGGAGTCGGACGAACTGTCCGACACGGTCGACTACGCCGCGCTCACCGAGCGCATACGCGCGGCGCTTTCGGCGGCGAAGTGCCGCATGATAGAGCGCGCGGCATGGGTGGTGCGCGACGTGTGCCTCGCCGAGCCGCTCGTGAAGGCGGCGAAGGTTTCCGTCGCCAAGAGCGGCGCGATCCCCCATCTTGAATCAGCGGAGGTTGTACTATGAAGATAACGGCGGTTGTGTTCGATTTCGGAGGCGTCATGACGACCTCCACGATGCCCCAGCGCGTCATCGCGCTGGCGAAGGAGAAGGGAATAGACTGGGACGTGTTCAGGCGCGGCTTCGACGCGCACCGTCTCGACTACGACAGCGGCGCGATAACGCTGGAGGGCCTCTACGACCTAATCTGGCGCGATGCGGGGCTTTCCGTGGACGCCGAGACGAACGCAGCGTTCATGAAGGCGGACGACGAAAGCTGGTGCTACCGCAACGAGAGGACGCTCGGGTGGATGCGCTCGCTCAAGGCGCGCGGATTCAAGATCGGCATCCTCACAAACATGTCGCCACGCTTCGCCGCAGAGCACTTCAGGAGCACATTCGCAGATTTCATCTCGCTTGCCGACGCGATGGTCGTTTCGGGCGACGAGGGGATGGTGAAGCCGCAGAGGGAGATATACGATCTCCTGCGCACGCGCATCGACCTCCCCGCCGGGGAGCTCTGTTTCGTCGATGACGTCGAGAAGAACGTCGAGGGTTCGCGCGCGGCCGGCTGGAACGCCATCCGCTTCGTCTCGAACGAACAGGTCGAGTCGGACTTCGAAAGCCTCGTTCGCGAATCCCGCTGAAGGAGGCGCAGCGTCCACGCTGCGTCGCTTCCTCGACATCCCCAGGAGCGGCGATTGGAAATTTGCTTTCGCTACTGGGAGTCTCGGAGTTTTGGAGTAGAACGGGCGTCCTGCCCGTATTAATCCAATGAACGCGCTGCTGCGTATTCTACTATCACCTACTACCCCCGTGCGATAGGAATTTTGCACAACATTACCAATTTTCGCGCAACAAATTCGCTGCGTGAAATGGTATAATATCCCCCCCAATGAAAAATATTGTTAGAGTCTTGTTCCTGTCTTTGTCTTCGACGTGCATAGCTGCGTCCCTAGTCGTCGTGCCGACGTTGCCAAAGAGCAATTATGTGGATTTCGAAGTTTCTACGAATATTGCCTTCAGAACTGATAAGATCGGTGTAAAGGTTCTTGAAGTTCGTATTGAGTTTACTGGCTCTGAGTCCAACTGCGTCGAGGTGGCGTTTGGGCGCGATGCAGACGGGAACGGTGACCTCTCGCCGGAGGAGATGCGGCTTCTCCTTGGCTGGCGAGGCGGACGGCGGTTCGTCGAGGACGTGGCGTCCGATGAACGCAGGTATGAAGACGCAGAGCCCGTCTCCGGCCGGCGTTTCCTCGCACTGTCAGTCGAGACTGGCGGAGAGCGTTTTCCGCGCAAGCCCGCTTTCACGTGCGAGTCAGGTCCATGCTTCACTTCACTGGCGGCGGATGCGCCGCGCTTCCTGTGTGATTCGACGTGGAACATCGCCAAGATCGTACGCCGCGGCACGGATGCTGCGGACGAGTGGTGCAAGATACGGTACGACGGACCGTTGTTCGTGATGATGGTGAGGTAACTATGATCGACGACTTTGCCTCGGCATTTTCCATGCTACTGCTCAATGCGGTGCTTCCCTCGGTTGCTGCGCTGTTTGCTGTTTTTGCTGCTGTTTTTGCATGTCGTGTAGCCGCCAACGCGTCACGGCGCATTCGCCGCGCGGGAGGAGTCAGCGTGTGCATTGGTCTTGGACTCTGGATCTTTGCAATGACGGAATCGGGCTCGCCGCCAACGCGGGAAGAGAAGGAGCAGATGCGTGCGGCGCAGCTCGTAGTAGACGCGGAACGTGTTGCGATCGGCGAAATACTCGTTGGGCAAACTGTCGAAGTGACGTCGAGTGTCGCCGAGACAGGAGAAACCATGCCAATTTCGAGAAAGTATGATGACAATTCCACTTCCCAGCTCAAACATGAAACTCCAACTATCGCAGATTTCGGCAGTTTTGTTTCTTCTGGCGAGATTACAGCGGACGAGTACGCGGCGGGCTTCGCGCTTGTGCGTGTCGGCACGGGAGAGACTTTTGATTTTTCGCCTCCTGCGAATGCCATTATCTGTGAGGAATGGCGCAGATTCGGCGCAGCCAGCGACCGGCAGCAGATAGTCCTCTATGATGAAGCAAACGACGGGTATGCCGGATTCCCGTTTGGAACAAAAGTCATACAGAGACTCACGGTTTTTTCGGACGGCGAGGCACGCGTTGCGACGACGAATGCAGCAACGACGATTGCTCCGCTTAAGTGTGTGTCGGGCTTTCTTCCTGCGTCGTTCTGGTGGTGGTGCGACAACTCTTCTTCGCAGTTTTGGTCACAGCTCACGCCGTCTAACTCGTTTGTGATGACTTGGCAGAACATTGTGTTTAGGCGCCTCTGTAATTACCCCACGAGTTTCCAGGCGGAACTGTTCGAAAATGGGGACATGGAGTTCCGTTACGACTTGTCGAATTTGGGCGGCACGATAGTGAGCAACGTCATCGTTGGGGCAATAAATAATGGAATAGGGAGGCTGTTCAGCGAAATTCCAGTGGCTACGACTTCGCTGCGCTTCGCGCGGCTTGATCCGACTCGCGCGGAAGAGCCCGATCCCGACGGAGACGGCATAGCGACGATAGACGAGCTTTTCGTATACGGGACGAATCCGTACGAGTCCGACAGTGACCGCGACGGACTGAGCGACGGCGCGGAGATCAACGAGACGAATACAGATCCAAACAACGCATATTCCGCCGGGGGCGTATACAACGACGGTCTATCGGTTGCCTTGGGCGGGGTGGATCCGTTCGAATGTCCCGAAGGCTCGACCAACTCGGTGCTGGAGCATTTATTCTACTCTGGCACGACAAACGGAGTCTTCGCGTATCCGATGCCGACGGATGAAGTCGGGGTACTGGAGATAATGGTTTCCGGGAGCGGAACCGGGCACATGGTTGTCGGCGATGCAGTCGTGCCGCTTGTTGGATTTCAGACAACAGGTTTTACAGGATTGAGGGGCGAAGACAATCTTGTTAATCCAGTAAGCCCCGTCACGAACACGTTGCTTCTCGCGGTAGGGAAGGGGGAGCGGAAGGAATTGTGGTGGGAGAAGCCGGAAGGGCTCGACGTTGCGATCAGGTCAGATGATCTTATTATTGGTGAGTTGCCGTCGCCGCTTCGGTTGAAGGGCTGGATCGCGTTCCCGCACACGGATGCGACAATCCCCTGCATCCACGACCTATACACGAAGCAAAAGGCTGTTACTCTCGTTCACGGAGAGGAGTTTCCAGGACTGACGGCGACATGGTCAAGCGAGTCGGAGGACGTCTGGATTGCGGACGATCCGCCCATCTCGGCGGAGATCACGGGGAGATTTCCCCGCACTGCCTCACGCATTCTCTCGTACGAAGTGTCACATCCAAAGCGGCTAAACGAATCGCCGGTTGTATTTACGCAGAAGGCGCAGTACTGTCCAAGAATTTCGCTTTCCGATGCGGCCGCCAGCGGGGTCGTAGACGAGGACATCGAGCCGCATGGTGGGTGGTGCCAGTGCTATGGAGGCTGGCGGTGCTGGTGTGACGGACGCTGCGGCGGGGTCTGTCCATGCTGCGAGTCGATGTCAAACGACCCGACTTCCGAATCAGAGTCCGCCGCCGAGTACGCGAGGGTGACTTCGCTTCCTGAGGCGCCGGGCGTTCTTCAGCTTTTCGGATCGCGCGGCAGGGAGGATGCTGTCCAGCTCCATGTCCCGTCAGGCGAGCCTGTTCGCTGCTGCGAATGTCCTGACCATTGGCAGTCGAACCGCGTGACACTTGCATGGCATTCATCGAGGCTTGAGGTGAAGGACTCCCTTGGCGCGGATTTCGCTGAGGCGCATGAGGACATATCGGTGCGCGTGCGCGGCGTCGGGCCAAGCTATGCCGTCGGGAAGGATTCAATTCTCTTCACGACAAATGGCGTCCCGTCAAAGTGTCGTCGCTACACGGTGCTTGGCATGGATATATGCAGTACTACTGGCGTCTCAATGGATACATACAACGCCTTAAACCCATCGTTCGGTTATCCCGTGACTATTTGCACCAACTTCAGCAAGGCGGTTGACCTGCTGTTGGATGCAAACGTCATGCTCACCAACGGTGTGTTCCGGCTTGCACTAGAAAACATCGACGGAAGGTTTGAACTCTGGCTTCCGGACCAGTGGAAATGGGATGTACAGCGGGGGCAGGAGGTCCATTTGCCGGCGACCAAGCTCTTAGACAGCGAGTCGATGCCAGAACGCTATTTCACCGTATGCCAGTGGCGGAAGCTTCTTGTCGACCGCCTCTGCGATTCAAGGACACTCATCGTGCAGGTGCTTGCACCCGTAGTCGGACACTTCGATCTCATCTTTTCGTTTGCTTGTGAGGCTGATGCTCACTCGATAAAGTCTTCGGCATGCCAACGGATTTCTTCGGTAAAACCGCCTTTGCTTCCGGACTACAACCGAGACATGAAGGCGGACATAAAAGACGCAATTGACATGGGCAACCAGAGACAGCTTTATTTCTGGGCGAATCGCGACATCTGGCAAGGTGATGATGCATTCGATAGGTATTCGCACTTCTATCTGACAGAGCCTGATTTTCCTGGCAACTGCGAGGATATGGTTGTAAACGGACGAAACGATCTTGTTAACCTATGTCCTTTTGCCGTTGATCTTTCAACGTTTGTCCGCAAGTGGGGGACGAACGGGGTTCGCTACGAGTTCTATACCGGTCGCCCTGACGAGGTTCATTTTGTGCCTGTCGACATTGGGTGGGGCGCGCTGGAGAAGATGGTTATGGAAGACGGGCAGACTGTCTTTGGTGACGATTTGCACTCGGCCACGCTGTTGAAGAATTCCGTGGGTCAATCGGGGGAGGTAGGATATGCGTTGCCCCAGCAGCTGCTGTCTCTTGGAGAATCAGAGTCGGGGTGCCTTGCGCTGGAGTTTGCCTCAACAGGTCTGATCACACCCCGAATACGCATCTGCGACGAAGAAAACGGCGAAACACTTTTCGAGACGGCGGTTGCAGTCCGCGTTCTCGATGTCCACAGTATGTACCGGTGGCTTAATCTTGAGTATGCCTGCGATGTGACACTCGACTCAAAGTACAATGACAGGCTCACCGTAGACTGGCCGGACAGCGAACACTCTGACGCAAATGTAGTGTTTGTCCACGGCTACAACATGCATCCAAGCGAGACATGGGAATGGTCTCAGGCGATGTTCAAGCGCCTGTGGTGGTCTGGAATGGACGCTGGCTTCACTGCGGTGGAATGGCATGGGAACCATTCGCAGTTGTGGATACCCAGAATTCCGCTCGTTACCGATGGTAGTTGCTATGGTACGCTCAACTATCACCAGAATGTGCTGAACGCATTTCGCACCGCAAGCGCATTCGCCTCAAGGGTGAACGGTCTTCCCGGTGCGAGGAAGTACATGATCGCACATTCGCTCGGCAACATGCTTGTCTCGGCCGCGCGACAAGACTACGGACTTCAGTATGACAAATACTTCATGCTGAATGCAGCTGTTGCGGTGGAAGCATACGATCCCGTCGGAGGGGTCACTGAGGATTCGAGGCGAGACATGACGCCTCTCGCTTGGCGTCCTTACTCGAATCGTGTCCGTCCGACCCATTGGTATGAGCTGTTCCTTTCAAATCCGAACGATGAGCGTCAGAATTTGACCTGGAAGGGGCGTTTCAGGGACGTTGACAACACAATCAATTTCTATTCGTCAAAGGATGAGGTTGTTGCCAACGGTGATGAAGATGTTAAGGAGCTGGTGTCCCGCAAGTTCGCATGGTACAATCAGGAGCAGAAGAAAGGCGTCTTCCTCGTCTCGGCGTCACCACAGGCGGGGTGGAAGTTTAGCGATCACTATATTGTACAGAGGGACACTGGTAGATGGGAAAACGGTGCGCCAGTTTACGACTACAGGAAATATACACCAGAGGAAACATCGGCAATTGCCGATACAAACCTTATGGTTCGCCCCTTCTTCAGGGACTTCAGGGATACTCAGATATACGGCGAAGGTGGTTCTGAATTCCTTCTGGCAAACGAGAATGTCCGCTGGTATGCGCTTTCACATGGTATCCCTGCGGAGTCCTTTGCCGCAGGTGCTAATCCTGTGCCTAATTGGTCAACCGAGGGCCGGAACGTAGACATGGCAAAGGAATGTAATCCGAAAGCCGTCAGCCCAGGCGGGGCTCAAGTTGAGTTGGACACAGAAGACGATGATGAGGGCATGGTTAATTGGATACATAGCTATTTCATAGGTAAATCCCTTTTTGACACAAAATTGCTGTACGAAAAACTGGTCGGACACATAGGCTCGACCAAACCAAAGGAAAGGGTGGACAATGAATAAGTTTATGATAGTCGCTGGCGTAGCCTTGATTACAGGGTGTCTGGCTACGGATCTGTTGGCAACGAATACAGGGCATCTTGTCGTGACTCTGACGGACAAAGAGACGGGTGCGCCCATAACAAACGCTGTTGTTGTCGTGAAGGTCGACAAAAGTCGAAGTTTGTCGTGGCATGCCAGTCCAAGATATGAGCGCACGCGTAGTTTTACGAATGCAGGTGGCGTTGCCGACGTTGAGTTCACATTCGACAGCAATTCATTTTCATGGTATGTGAAAACGCCGTCGCATTACAGTCAAAGGTTTTTCATTCCAGGATACGAACGGTTCGGGCTTACAGCGGAGCAGAGCGACTACCTCGACATAAACACGAACACTGTCGAAGGTCTTGCCAAATACAACGAGCTCACGAATCTGTACAACAGCGGGGACTATGTTGGATATCTCTCAAAGTTTGAGCCAAAGAGCGTAACATACACCAACAACGTCATCTACCGTTCGGCGAGCTTCTATCCCAAGCGCAATCCCCAGCCCATGTACGCATACGGGGAAAACTATGACTTGTATCTCTCGATGAAGACGTCGGCAATTGTCACCAACGGAATGGAAGTCATGCGGTATGCGCCCGTGGATTTCGACATGAAGGAGTGTCTTCCGGTGTCATACGATCCGAACCACGACGACAGCTGGGATGGCCCGGCGGGGAAGGTCGCGGATTTCCGCATCGAAAGGTTCAAGGTGATCACGAACGGCGTCACGACCACATACGGTTGGATTGAATTCGCGCCGGGCTGCGGTGCGTACAAGCGGAGCACGACGGGCGACGACTCGTTTCCGACTACATACGAGGCTGACACCAACGAGGTGTTCGTTTCTCGCATTCCGTTTGAGTGCAGCAGTGTCAGCGGGAATGTCGTTCGCATAGAGCGGATACTGGAGAGGGGTGAATACATGGTGCTGAGGACCCGCGTGGCGACTAACGATGTCGGAGCGGTGACGAGCTGCAACTACTCGAAGATCCTTGGCCCGATGTTCGTTTCCGACCACTGGTATCCGCGGGACCATGTGAGCTTTCAATCGATGATTTTCAACCCAGAGCCAAACGATCCGAATCTCGAGTCCGACTTGCGGAGCAATCTTGCGACGCGGGGCTATGGCAGCTGGTACCCGTGAGCTCGGTGTTACTCAGGTGGCTGATTTTGATATGAAGGAGTGCTTCTCTATCTCCCACGGGTAATCGGTTCCCCCCGTTTCCCGCCTGATTTGGTATAATACACAGAAATAGACATCCAGGATTCGCTCGAATTGACTTTAATAGCCTCCATCCTCATGCTGGCGCTGACGCGCGCCGAGATCATCGACCGGTTCAGGGCCGCGCCGGTGACGCAGCTTGACGGACTCGTTCAGGTCTACGGGGACTGTCCCGCCGACATGCGCCGCGAGTTCCAGCTGCCCATCGCGTCGTTCGTCTCCGACATCTGCCGCAAGCTCTACGTGGCGGACAACAAGCGTCCGCTCAAGTTCGCCGACCCGGGCATCATCGTGCGCATCGGCGACGTGAGGACGAACATCGCCGATGTCGTAGTGCGTCCAGCCGTACGCGGTGACGGCCGCAAGTTCACCCGCATACTTCTTCCGTCCCCCTCCGGCGCCGACCTGCGCGTGCTCAGACGCGAGGTGGTGCGCGCGTTCTGCCGCGCCGTCGAAGGAGTGGACCTGGACGACGAGGGGATCGACAGGCGCATGCGCGCCGCCGACCCGGAGACTCGCGTCGCCGACCTGCAGGCGGAGGTCGCCGCCTGGCGCGAGCGCGGCGAATACGCCGCGGGGCGGACGGACGACGACTACCTCAAGCTGATGAGGGGCGTGCATCTGCCGGGCGTCGCGACGGAGTCGGACGTGCTGACCTTCGCCTCGCGGCTCTACCTCTATCCCGCGGTGTACGGCGCTCCGTTCTGCGGAAAGTACACGTCGTGTCCGTTCCGCGAGGCGATCGCCCTCGCGAAGGAGGACCCGGCAGTGCGCTTCGCCGCGTTCGCGAAGATACAGGCGCTCGGCGTGTTCGGGCAGGGACACGGCGACGCGATGAACGAGGCCGTCACGGCCTACATGAAGTTCCTCGCGGAGCTTGCGAGGCTGAAGCTTTCGGAGGAGGAACTGACGAAGCTCCTCGACGACGCCGACAACAAACTGAAGGGAGTCATGGAGAAATGAAGACAAAGAAGACGATTACGGACAACACGGTTGATCCCGACATCCTCCGCTACACCGTCGGCGACGACGTTGTGCTTGACCTCGCGCTCGCGAAGTGGGACTGCATGGGCACCGCGGCGCACGTCACGATGCTTTCCGAGATGAAGGGCCTTAAGCGGCCCGTCGTCACGAAGGCGGAGGCTGCGAAGGTGCGCAAGGCGCTCGCGGCGGTCGTGAAGATGTCGGACGAGGGACGGTTCGTAATCCGCGACGACGACCAGGATGTCCACATGGCCGTCGAGCGGCTCCTCACCGAAAAGCTGGGCGACCTCGGGAAGAAGATCCACACCGGGCGCTCCAGGAACGACCAGGTGGCGGTTGACGTGAGGCTCCACATGAAGGACGAGATACTCGCCGCGGAGGGCGAGGTCTGCGCGCTCGCTACTGAGCTGTGCTATTTCGGATTCTGCGCAGGGGCCGTTCCGCTCGTCGGCCGCACGCACCTCCAGCCCGCGATGCCCTCGACCGTCGAGATGTGGGCGACGGGCCACGCCGAGATGATTCTCGACCAGATCGAGAACCTCGAGGCGGCGTACCGGCTGGCGGATCTGAATCCGCTCGGGAGCGCCGCGGGATACGGCGTGCCGCTTCCGCTCGACCGCTCGCGCACGACGAAGCTCCTCGGCTTCGCGCGCACGGTGCACAACTGCTTCGGCGCGTCGATGGCGCGCGGCGAGTGCGAGGCGGCGCTGCTCTCCGCCCTCGCGCAGCTGATGGCGGTCCTCTCGCGCCTTGCAGAGGACATGATCCTCTTCTCGATGCCGGAGTTCGCGTACTTCCGCCTGCCGCGCGAGTACTGCACCGGCTCTTCCATCATGCCGCAGAAGTTCAATCCCGACGTCCTCGAGCTGGTGCGCTCGAAGGCCGCGCAGGTGCTTGGGCTGCAGACTGCCTCGCTCTCGCTCCTGCACGCGATGCCGGGCGGATACAACCGCGACCTGCAGGACTGCAAGTGGCTCTACATGAAGGGGCTTGAGATCGCGCGCACGACGCTCAGGATACTCGCGAAGGTCGTGAAGGGGATGAAGGTCGACGCGGACGCGTGCCGCGCGGCGTTCACGCCCGGCGTGTTCGCGACGGACGTCGCATTGAGGAAGGTTGCCGCGGGAACGCCGTGGCGCGACGCGTACCACGAGGTGCGCGACAACCTCGGGCAGCTCGACGCGGAGGATCCGGACGCCGCGGTCGCCCTCAAGAAGCACGAGGGCACGTGCCTGGGAATCGACCACGACCTCTACCGCAGGCGGATAGCGTCCGCCGACAAGTCGGCAGCCGCGCGCCGCCGCGCGCTAGATGCGTGCTGCCGGAAGCTCCTCAAGTGAATTATGCTATAATATTCAGACTATGGCAGAAAAGATCAGTTTCGAGGCGCCAAGGGGGATGCGGGACTTCTATCCCGAGGACATGCTCTGGCGCAACAAGGTGTTCGACGCGTTCCGCGCGGCCGGCGAGGCCGCTGGCTTCGAGCCGTACGACTCGTGCGTCGTCGAGAGCTACGAGCTTCTCGCGCGCAAGGCGGGCGAGGAGGTCGGAGAGCAGATATACCACTTCTTCGACAAGTCCGAGCGCCACATCGCGCTCCGCGCGGAGATGACGCCGACGCTCGCGCGCATGGTTGCGCAGCGCCAGAAGGAGCTGTCGTTCCCGATCAAGTGGACGACGATCGCGCAGTGCTTCCGCTACGAGCGCATGACGAAGGGCCGCAAGCGCGAGCACTACCAGTGGAACGTCGACATCATCGGCGAGGACTCGATTCTCGCGGAGGTGGAGGTAATCGGCGCGGCGTGCGACGCGCTGAGGCGAATGGGGCTCACGTCCGCGGACTTCAAGGTCCACGTCTCGTCGCGCAAGTTCCTCGGCGAGCTTCTCGCGAAGAGCGGAATCGCCGCCGACAAGCACGCGCAGGTGTTCCTCGCGCTCGACAAGCGCGGCAAGATGCCCGACTCCGAGATCGCCGCGATGCTGAAGGACGGAGGTCTTACCGACGCCGAGGTCGAGGCGACCTTCGGCATCATGGAGACCAAGTCGTACGAGGCGTGCCCGGAGCTCGTGGAGCTCTTCCGCCTCGCCGGGATAGCCGGCTTCGCCGACTGCCTCGAGTTCGACATCGGCGTCATAAGGGGCCTCAGCTACTACACGGGCGTCGTGTTCGAGTGCTTCGACACGAAGGGCGAGTTCCGCGCGATCTTCGGCGGCGGCAGGTACGACAACCTGCTCACAACGATAGGCGGCGAGCCGACGAGCGCCGTCGGGCTCGGATTCGGAGACGTCGTCGTCACGGAGCTGCTCAAGTCGCGCCTCGGCGCGGACGCCGCGAAGGCGAAGAAGGGCATCGCGGTCGGGTTCATGTTCCCCGAGCAGCGCGACGCGGCTGTCGCGCTCGCGGCGAGGCTCAGGCGCGAGGGCGAGAGCGTCAACCTCTCGCTCAGGAGCCAGAAGCCGAAGAAGTTCTTCTCGCACGCCGACTCCGGCGGCGCGGCTAAGGCCGTGTTCCTCGGGCCGGACGACGTCGAGAAGGGCGTCGCGAGGATGAAGGACATGGAGACGAGGGAAGAGAAGGAGATTTCGCTGTCGTGAAGAAGACGGTCCTATCTGTGGTCGCGTCGGCGCTGGCGCTTGCCGCCTTCGCCGCGGAAACCTCGTCCTCCGCCATTGTGCGCCTGCTCAACTCGCGCGCGGCGGGCAGTCCGAAGGACTACGCGGCTGCCGCCGAGATCGTCGCGGCGGACGCGGCGGCGGGGCGTCCGCTTCAGCAGTACGTGATCGCCGTCGTCGCTTCCGACGCCGACCTGCCGGCGAAGCTCCGCCTCTCGAAGGAGAAGCGCAAGGAGTACCTCGACAAGTCCCGCGACAAGATACGCCTGCTCGCGGAGGAGAAGGGCAACGCCCTCGCGTGGTATCTTCTGTCGCTCGAGAAGAACGACCTCAAGTACCTCAAGCGTGCTGCGGAAGGCGACAACGTGCAGGCGCTCAACGCGTGGGGCACGATCTCGCTCAACGAGGCCATGAGCGGATCCATGTCGGACACGAACGAGGTCGAGAAGGCGATGGTGAAGTGCTTCGGGTACTTCAAGAAGGCCGCGGACATGGGCGATGCCAACGGACTCTACAACCTCGGCATGTGCTACCTCAACGGCTACGGATGCCAGAGCGACCAGGATCTCGCGTTCAAGTGCTTCCGCACGAGCGCCGACGCGGGCCATCCCGAGGCGATCAACAACATCGGAGGGTTCTACCGCGACGGCATCGTCGTCGAGAAGAACCTGGAGTCCGCCGCGAAGAACTTCGAGCGCAGCGCGAACCTCGGCAACGACTACGGACTGCTCAACTACGCGCTCGCGCTGCAGCGGGGGGAGGGAGTGGAGAAGGACTCCTCGCGCGCCGTCGAGCTGTTCAAGGAGGCGGCGATGCGCGGCAACGCCGAGGCGATGAACTCCTACGGAATGTGCTTCTTCACGGGCGACGGAGTGGGGCAGGACGACTCGGTCGCCGTAAGATGGTTCAGGGCGTCCGCAGCCCGCGGCTTCCCTCCGGCGATGGACAACCTCTCCGCGTGCTACGATCTCGGACGCGGCGTGCGCAAGGACGCAACCGAGTCTACCGTCTGGAAGGTGCGCGGAATGGCGGCGCGCGGAGACCGCAATGCGGCGGCGTGGCTGCAGCAGAACGGGAAGTGAGGGGTTAGCCGTTAGTCGTTAGTTGTTAGTCGTTAGTCGTTATTGGATAGGATGGGAAGGGACAGACAGTGAAGGTTCTGCTGATAGGCGATGTGGTGGGAAGTCCGGGCAGGCGCATGTTCATGCGCGAGGTTCCGCGCCTCAAGCGCGAGATGGGGCTTTCCGCCGTAGTCGTCAACGCCGAGAACTGCGCCGCGGGCTCTGGCCTCACGGCGGCTCTCGCCAAGGGGCTGTTCGACTCTGGGGCGGATGCGATAACGCTCGGAGACCACACCTGGGGGCAGAAGGAGTTCCCGGGCGAGATCGGCTCGCTTGAGCGCGTGGTACGTCCGGCGAACTTCGCGAGCGAATGCCCGGGGCGCGGATGGACGGTCGTCACGCTGCCGGTCGGGCGCTTCGCCGTCGTCAACGTGCAGGGCAGGGTGTTCATGCAGACGGTGGACTGTCCGTTCAAGGCGATGGACCGCGTCCTCAACGAAATACCGAAGGACCTCCCCGTGTTCGTCGACTTCCATGCCGAGGCGACGAGCGAGAAGATAACGATGGCCCACTATCTCGACGGACGCGTCACGGCCGTCGTGGGGACGCACACGCACGTGCAGACGTCGGACGCGATGCTGCTCCCCAAGGGGACCGCGTACATCACCGATCTCGGCATGACTGGTCCGTATATCTCGTCCATCGGGCGCGACCTGAAGCCCGTCACGCGCAAGTTCGTCACTGGAATGCCCTCGCGCTTCGAGGTGGCGGAGGGCCCGTGCGTCCTCGAGGGTGCAATCGTCGAGTTCGACGCGCAGACGAAGAAGGCGTCCTCGATCGAGGCGTTCAGGATAAGGGAGCCGCTGAGCAAGGGTTGAAAAGTTGAAGGGTTGAAGGGTTGAAAGGTTTTGTGGAGAACCTCAGGGCGCGCGCGGAGCTGATGCGCAGGATGCGCGGCTTTTTCGATTCGCGCGGCTTCGTGGAGGTGACGACGCCGGTTAGGATCGCCGCGCCCGCCCCAGAGCCGCACATCGACTGTCCTACGTGCGGCGACGCCTTCCTCCGTGCATCGCCCGAACTGCAGATGAAGAAGCTTCTTGCGGCGGGGATGGAGAAAATCTACCAGATCGGTCCGTGCTTCCGCGAGGGAGAGTTCGGCGCGAGGCACAATCCGGAGTTCACGATGATCGAGTGGTACCGCCTTGGCGCGACGTATCTCGACATAGCGGAGGACGCGGAGGCGCTCGTGCGCGCGGAAATCGCCGGGTGCGGCGCGGCCGAGCGCATAACGGTGCGCGACGCGTACAGGACGCTCGCGGGGTGGGATCCGTGGGAGAGCTGGGATCAGGACCGCTTTGATTTCGACATGGCCGCGAAGATCGAGCCGGGGCTTCCGAAGGGGCTCGTCTTCCTCATGGACTATCCGAAGGAGGCGTCTTCCCTCGCGCTCCTCAGGGGCGATGTCGCGGAGAGGTGGGAGCTGTACTTCGACGGAATAGAGCTCGCGAACTGCTTTACAGAGCTGTGCGACGGCGCGGAGCAGCGCCGGCGCTTCCTCGCCGCGCGCGAGGAGCGGCGCGCCCTCGGCGAGAGCGACTATCCGATCGACGAGGAGTTCCTCGAGCTTCTGCCGCTCGTGAAGAGCGCGTCGGGAGTGGCGCTCGGAGTGGACAGGCTCGTCGCGGCCGCGCTCGGGGAGGCAGACATACATGCCGCGATCTGCGGGGAGTAGCGACATGCAGTCCGTGCACATCATATGGGACTGGAACGGAACGCTTCTCGACGACACCGAGGCGGCGCTTGCGACGCTCAACTTCATGATCGCGGAGCGCGGAGGCACGCCCATATCGATGCCGTTCTATCTCGACAACTTCGCCTTTCCCGTGCGGCCGTTCTACGACAGGATCGGCATAATGGCGCATGACGAGGACGAATGGAACGAGATAGCGCGCGAGTACCACGACGTCTACTCCCGCCAGGCTGTCGCGCTCAACCGCGGCACATTTGCCGCGCTGGAGCTTGCGAAGTCCGCTGGATGCCGCCAGTCGCTTCTTTCCGCGCTCAGGCAGGACCTCCTCGACGAGCAGGCGCGCGGCTACGGCGTCGCGGAATACTTCGAGCGCATCTGCGGCTCGGACAACCTGCACGGCGCGTCGAAGGTGGAGCGCGCGCGGCGTTTCATCGCCGAACTCCGCTCGTCGGGCGCGGACCAGTCGTTCGTTCTCATAGGCGATGCGCTGCACGACAAGGAAGTGGCGGACGCGCTTGATCTTCCATGCGTCCTCTGCGCGCAGGGCAGCCACGCCGGATGGCGGCTGAGGGAGGTGGCCCCGACGGCGGAGACGCTTGAGGAGTCTGTCGAAATGGCGCTTCAAATTACCGTTGCCTAACTCGTTCGCCAGGTGGTATAATGGCACTGTATTTCATAACAACAAAAAGGAGAACAAAAAAATGGCTCACAAGATTGATGCTGAGAAGTGCGTTGCGTGCGGATGCTGCAAGGACGCGTGCCCTGCGGAGGCGATCAGCGAGGGAACCCCCTACGCTATCGATCCCGACAAGTGCGTTGACTGCGGCGCATGTGCCGCGCAGTGCCCGAACGAGGCGATTGCCCAGGCCTAAGTGAAGGCAGTTCCGCAATCGGCGGCAGGCGGCGTGTTCCCAGTGGACGCGCCGCCTTCTTCTTGCGGATGACAAAGGAAGTCCTCACATGCAGAGAAGCGTAGTGGCGTTCGACGCGCGGCGGAAGGCCGTCGATGCCGTCGCGGACTGGCTGGCGGAGCGCGCGCGGAAGGATGCGGCGGGAGCGGACTCGCTCGCGCATCTCATGGTCGTTGTGCCGACGTCGCAGAGCGGACGGCGCCTCAGGCTCGCGCTCGCCCGCCGTTTCCCCGCGGGGCTGGTTCCGCCGAAGGTTACGATGCCGGCGGCGCTTCTGGACGCGTCGGCGGACGACGTCGCGGGGCGGTCGGACGAGCTGCTCGCATTCCGCGAGGCGAATGGAGGGAAGGGAGGCTTCGACGTCGCCGCGGAGCTGTCGGACATCCGGAGGATTCTCGGCGCGCGCGCGCTTTCGTTCGCCGATGTCGCCGCGAAGGTGGGAACGCTTCTTACGGGCGAGCTCGCGTACGAGGAGACCGCTCGATGGGAGAAGCTCGCAGAGCTCGAGAGGCGATATCTAGAGGCGCTTTCGAGGCGCGGCAAGCGCGACAGGATCGAGGCCGTCAAGAAGGCGCTCGAGGGGCCGGTGGAGTTCCCCGGCATAGAGGAAGTCGTCGTCGCGTGCGTGCTTGATCCGATTCCGCTGATGGATCTTGTTCTCGAGAAGTCGGGACTGCCTGTCACAGAACTTGTTCCGGACCTCTCCGGCGCGCCGGAGCTCGGCGGCGACCAGATATTCCCGTCAGGAACCGCTGCGAGCGAAGCGGAGGAGATAGCCGCCGTCTTCGCGTCCGTAAAGCCCGACGAGGCGCTGCCCGCGCTGTGCCTTGCCGACGCGGATATGTTCCCCGAGGTGCAGGGTGCGCTGCAGGCGAGGGGGCTGAAGGCGCATAATCCGTCCGCCACCGCCCTCGCGACGTCGTCGCTCGGACATCTCGCCGGGCAGCTCGCGGAGCTCGCTCGCTCGTCGTCGTACTCGGTGTTCTCCGCTTTCGTCCGGGGCGGAGACGTCCGCAGGTGGCTGAAGACGGAGCTCAAGCTCGACGACGCGGCGCTTACTGCGGCAATCATAGACCTCGACAACCGCCAGAAGCAGCTCATACCGGCGCGCATCGACGACATTGCCCCTAAGACGGAGCACGCCCTGCGCGGTATCTTCGAGTTCGTCAAGACCCAGCTCAGGAAGCGCGGAATGCGCCAGATGCTGAAGTCGATCTTCTCGTCCCTCGTCCTCGACGAACACGATGAAAGCGCGCGGGAGTTCGCCGCGGCCGCGGAGGCGCTTAACGCGCTTATGGACGAGTGCTTCGCGGCGGATGTGCCGCGCGACCTCGCCATGGAGCTCTTTGCGCGGCGTCTCGGGGAGGCGACGTACGAGCTGGAACCGGACGAAGGCGACGTCATTCTCACCGACGGATGGCTGGAGCTTCCGTTCCTCGACGCGGACGAGGTGATCGTCTCGGGGTTTGCTGAGGGAAGGGTTCCGGAGTCCGTCGTGGGGCATCCATACCTGCCGGACTCCCTCCGCCGCGGACTCGGGCTTGCGGACAACATCTCGCGCACCGTGCGTGACAGAAAGATACTCGCCATGGCGACGGCATGCCGCGACAGGGCGGCCTTCGGCGTGCATTTCCATTCCGTGGATTCCTCCGGGGACGTGCTGAAGCCATCGCGGCTGCTGTTCGACTGCTCGGACGACTCGGAGCTCCTTCTTCGCGTGTCTTCGTTCTACTCGCAGCGCGCGGGGACGGGAGAGTCCGCTGCGGCCGACCTGCCGGAGGCTTGGAAGATCCAGCTTCCCATCCCGCCGGAGCACGAGCCCCTGACGAAGACCTCGCCTTCCGCCCTGGACACGTATCTCAAGTGTCCGTTCACCTATCTCCTCAAGAAGACGTTCCGCGAAAGCGAGGACTACCGCGCGGAGGAGCTTGACGCGTCCGAGTTCGGCAACCTGGTGCACGATGCGCTTAAGGAATGGGGGGAGGGCGAGCTCAGGGACTCGGCGGACGCGCAGGCGATTGCGGCGGTTCTCTCCGACAAGGTGGATGCGATTCTCGCGGACCGCTTCGGGGTCGAGGTTCCGGCCGTGGTGGCGCTGCAGGGCGAGAGCGCGAAGCGGAGGCTCGCGCGCTTCGCGGCGCTGCAGGCTGCGCGCGCCGCGGACGGATGGAAGGTGATGGCGACGGAGCGCCAGATGCACGTCTCGTACGGGCACACCAAGGTGAACGGACGCTGCGACAGGATCGACTTCAATCCGACCACCGGCAAGTGGTGCGTCGTCGACTACAAGACGTGGGACGACTCCTCGAGGGCCGAGGCGTATGCGCAGGGGGAGGATCCCGAGACGGGCGGATCGGTCCGCGTCTGGAAGAGCCTGCAGCTTCCGCTCTACTGCGCGATGCTCGACGCGGACGGGGAATTCCCGGAAGCGCGGCGCGACTCCATCGAGGCGTGCTACTGCGTCCTCTCGAAGAGCGCGGACCACACGCTCTACACGGAGTCGTTTTCCGGCGCGGAGGTTCCGGAGGCGGAGGAGAAGGTGCGCGAGCTGATCGCCGGCATAGAGCGCGGAGTCTTCTGGCCCGCCTCGGAAGCGTGCGAGTACGGCTGGCATTTCAAGCATCTCATATTCGGCTCGCCCGAGGAGAGCGTAGCGTCCGGATGGATAAAGGACCAGGAGCGCCGGCTTGCGGACACGGGAGAGCCGCGCGTATAGCAATACCTTGCCGGTTCTGCACGCGGGCGCTCTTTTTGGTATACTATTCGCCATGAGCAGCGAAAAGATCACAATGAAGGACGGGAAGCTTGCTGTCCCGGAGAACCCGATTATTCCGTACATCGAGGGCGATGGAACCGGCCCTGACATCACGCGCGCGGCGATGGTCGTCTGGAACGCCGCCGTGGAGAAGGCATACGGCGGAAAGCGCAGGATCGAGTGGAAGGAGGTCCTTGCGGGCGAGAAGGCGTTCAAGGCGACGGGAGAGTGGCTCCCGCAGGCGACGCTCGACGCGTGCCGCGAGAACCTCGTCTCCATCAAGGGCCCGCTCACGACGCCGGTAGGGGGCGGAATCCGCTCCATCAACGTCGCGATGCGCCAGGAGCTCGACCTCTACGTGTGCTTAAGGCCCGTCAGGTGGTTCAAGGGGGTTCCCTCCCCGGTGAAGCGCCCCGAGCTTACCGACATGGTGATCTTCCGCGAGAACACAGAGGACATCTACGCCGGAATCGAGTGGATGAACGGCACTCCCGAGGTCGAGAAGGTGAAGGCGTTCCTCCTCGGCGAGATGGGCGTGAAGAAGATCCGCTTCCCGAAGACGGCGTCGATCGGCATCAAGCCGGTCTCCCTCGAGGGCACGGAGCGCCTCGTGAAGGCGGCGCTCGACTACGCGATCGACAACGACCGCAAGTCCGTGACGCTCGTCCACAAGGGAAACATCCAGAAGTTCACCGAGGGCGCGTTCCGCGACTGGGGCTACAAGCTCGCGCAGCGCGAGTACGGCGCGACGCTGATCGACAAGGGGCCGTGGTGTGAGTTCAAGAATCCGAAGACCGGACGCATGATCACGGTCAAGGACTGCATCTGCGACGCGTTCCTGCAGCAGATCCTCACTCGTCCGGCGGAGTACGACGTGATCGCGACGCTGAACCTGAACGGCGACTACGTCTCGGATGCGCTCGCTGCGACGGTTGGCGGAATCGGCATCGCGCCCGGCGCGAACATCAACTACCAGACGGGCGTCGCCGTATTCGAGGCGACGCACGGCACGGCGCCAAAGTACGCCGGGCTCGACAAGGTCAACCCCGGCTCGCTCATCCTCTCCGGAGAGATGATGCTCCGCTACATGGGCTGGACCGAGGCCGCGGACAGGATCATCGCCGCTATGGACAAGGTGATTGCCGCGAAGACGGTGACCTACGACTTCGCGCGCCAGATGGAGGGCGCGACGGAGGTCAAGTGCTCGGAGTTCGGCGCCGCGCTTGCGGCCGCCATGTGACGCGTCCGCTCCGGCTCGGCATCTGAAATGGAAAGCAGGGAGAGCTACGCTGCGGCGAAGGAGCTTGTCTCCGGCGCTAAGAGGATTCTCGTCTCGGGCCATCTGAGTCCAGACGGGGATTCCCTCGGTTCGATGATCGCGATGGTCCGTCTGCTCCGCGCCGCCGGCAAGGAGGCGTACGCCACGGCGGACATCAACGCGCTCGGCAAACCGGGATTCCTCGACGGTGTTAAGGACCTCGTTCCGGTGCGGAAGCTGAAGGCGTTCCGCCGCAGGACTGGTGCGTTCGACCTCTTCATCGCCGTCGACTGCAGCTCGTTCGCGCGCATGCCGCCCGAGGTGGAGCCCGTCGCGAAGGGGCTGAAGTGCATCTGCATCGACCACCACGTGACGAACGACGGCACTTTCGGCGACGCGCAGATCGTCGACCCCTCCGCGTCGAGCGCTGGCGAAGTCGTGTGGCGCTTCGCGAAGTGGATGGAGTGGAAGCTCGACAGGGCTTCCGCCGAGGCGCTTTGGGTCGCGATGATAACGGACTCCGGACGCTTCGCTTACGACTCGACGAGTCCGCGGACCCTTCGCGCGGCAGGCGACCTGCTCAAGCACGGGGTGCGCACGGCCTTCATCAACGACGTCATCTATGGCACGTTCTCGCGCAAGGCGATAGAGCTCAAGCGCATCGCCTGGCGGTCTCTCCACATCTGGAAGAACCGCAAGGTCGCGGAGGTGTCGCTTTCGCGCGACGACTTCCGGGCCGTGCGCGGCACGAAGGCCGACGCGGAGGACATAATCGAGATTCCGAGGTCCGTCGCGAGGAACGAAATCGCCCTGTTCTTCTACCAGATCCCGGACCGGACGAAGGAGACGCGCTGCTCGATACGCACGCGCGGCGACTGGGACGCGACGGTGCTCGCGGGGAAGTTCGGCGGCGGCGGACACATTAGGGCGGCCGGATGCACCATCAAGGGGTCGATGGGCACGGCGAAGCGGCAGATGCGCGCCGCCGTGAAGGAGCTCCTCAAGAGCGCGTGCCGCAAGACTTCGCGCATTCCAGCCAATCTGGGCATCCCATGATTCTCGCGCCGCTGAGGGGGGTCACCGTACGGTGCTTTCGCGAGGTGTTCGCGGAGGTTCTGCGCGAGGTCGGCTTCACCGAGGCGGTGACGCCGTTCATCCCAGCCAACGCCGGGGTGGATCCGCTGAAGAGCAGCGAACTGAGGTCCGAGCGTGGCTCGGAGGCGATAGCGACGACGCCGCAGTTCATCGGCAAGGACCCGGAGGCGCTGCGCGCGTGCCTGCTGCGCATAAGGGAGGCGGGCTACGAGACCGCCGACCTGAACTGCGGCTGTCCGTATCCGATGGTGCGCAGGAAGGGCCGCGGAAGCGGCATTCTCAGGACGCCCGAAGTCCTGCGGAGGATGCTCGAGGTCGGATGCGGGGTGATGGGGCCGGGGAAGTTCTCCGTGAAGGCGCGGCTCGGAGTGGACGGCAACGACGAGCTTCTGGCGCTGATGCCGATCATAAACTCCTTCCCGCTCCGTTTTCTCGTCGTCCATCCGCGCAACGCGAGGCAGATGTACGAGGGCGAATGCGACTGGGCGGCGTTCGACAGGATCGCGGCGGCGGCGAAGGTTCCGCTCGTGAGAAACGGGGACCTTCCGCTCGCGGGCGCGGCGTCCGGCGGACAGCGCGTCATGGTCGGCAGGGCCTTTGTGCGACATCTCGGTGGGCGAGAGGACATCGACGAGCTTCTCGGACGCTACATCGACGCATCGGGGCGCGAGCTCAGCGGGGACCATGCGGTACTCGGTCGGATGAAGGAACTGCTGGCCTACTGGCGCGACATTCCGCGGTGGAAGCGCGCGTGGCCCGTCGCCAAGATGGCGCGCACCCTGGACGAACTGCGCATGGCCTGCATCCGCTAGCGCGGCAGCCTGTGCGCGAAATATGCTATAATAATGCAAATGTACACTACCAACGGAATAGACGCGATAGTTGCAGGTGCCGGATTCTGGGGCTGCACGGTTGCGCGCAGGCTTGCGGAATCGGGTCGCAGGGTGCTCGTTCTGGAAGCGCGTGGCGCGGTCGGCGGGAATGTCCGCTGCGAGACCGATCCCGAGACGGGCATCGAGGTGCATCTCTACGGCAGCCACATTTTCCACACGCACGACAAGGCGGTGTGGGACTTTATCCGCCGCTTCACCGACTTCAACGGCTACCAGCACAAGGTGCTCGCGAACTACCAGGGCAAGATATACTACCTCCCCCTCGGGCTCGCACTCATCAACAAGTTCTTCGGCGTGGAGCTCAAGCCTGGCGAGGTCGCGGACTTCATGGCGGACGAGCGCCATTCGTCGGCGATTTTCGACGCGTTCTTCCGAGGGTACACGTCTAAGCAGTGGGGAAAGGCGCCCGAGGAGATCGACCCCTCGATCATCAAGCGCGTGCCCGTGAGGGACAACTACGACGTCAACTACTTCAAGGACTATCTGCAGGGAATTCCTGCCGACGGCTACAACGTGGTCTTTGACAGGATGCTCGACCATCCGAACATCGAGGTGAAGGTCAATGCGCCTTTCGTCCTCTCTGACATGGCGGATGCGCCTGTCTACTACTCCGGGCCCATAGACGCGCTCTTCGACTACAAGTTCGGTCATCTTCCGTGGCGGACTCTCCGCTTAGAGACCGAGAAGCTGGGAGTGAAGGACTTCCAGGGGACTTCGGTCGTCAACTACACCGAGGCGTCCGTTCCATACACGCGCATCCACGAGTTCAAGCACTACCATCCCGAGCTCGCAAGCGTCATGTCTGCGCCGAAGACGGTAGTGATGCGCGAATATTCCGCAGCATGGAAGCCGGGCGACGAACCGTACTATCCGGTGGACTGCGAGGAATCGCGCGCGCTGCTCGCGAAGTACCGCGCCGAGGCGGAGAAGATCCCGAATCTCGTCGTCGGCGGGCGTCTCGGCGGCTACAGGTATTTCGACATGGACCAGACGATCGCCGCCGCGCTCGCTCTGGACATCTGAACATAAAATAAACAAAAGGAGGACAACATGACAGTCAAAGGATACGCGAGATATCTACTGGTGATGGCGGGGCTTGGCGGCCTCATATACGGCATCGACGTCGGCGTGATCGCCGCGGCGCTTCCGTACATACGGAACACATCCAGCTACTCGTCCGTGCAGCTTGGCTTCATCGTGGGCGCTGTGCTCTGGGGAAGCGTCCTGTCCTCTCTCTTCGCGGGGTCGCTATCCGAGTGGCTCGGCCGCAAGAAGATCATCATCGCGTCGGCGTTCTGCTTCTTCATCTCGATCCCGGTGATATGCATATCTGGACTGTTCGAGGGAGGCAACTTCCTGCTCCTCACCGTCGGCCGCACGCTCCAGGGCGCATCCGCCGGACTCGTCGGCGTGGTGGTTCCGATGTATCTCGCCGAGTGCCTCGACAGCGACTCGCGCGGCAAGGGTACCGGAATGTTCCAGCTTCTCCTGACGATCGGCCTCGCGTTCGCGGCCGTCATCGGCCTCGTCGTGACGGGCCTGGTCGGCGACTCTGACAAGGTCGTCAAGACGCTTGCCGAGCAGAACGGCGTCGATGTTGCGACTGTTACGTTCGCGCAGGTCAAGTCCTGGGTCACCTCGGAACAGCTGAAGGGCTGGGCGACCGCGTGGCAGACGATCTTCCTCTGTTCCGCGATTCCGGGCCTCATCCTCTTCCTCGGGGCGTTTTGGCTCAAGGAATCTCCGCGCTGGCTCTACAAGAAGGGCCGCAGGGAGGACGCGCTCGCGTCGCTTGCCGCCAACAACGGCGAGGCGAAGGCGAAGGAGATTCTCGACGAGATGATCGCCGCGGACAAGGCGGCGGAGGCGGAGAAGGCCGCGATCGCGCAGGCCGCGCAGGGCGACAGCCTGCTGCAGAAGAAGTACATCTATCCGTTCCTCCTCGCCGTCACGATTCTCGCCTGCAACCAGACGACGGGCATCAACTCGGTGCTGAACTACACCGTCGACATCTTCAAGGCGACCGGAATGGAGGGCGTGTTCGCCAACTTCTCCGACCTCGCGATCAAGCTCGTCAACGTGTTCATGACGATAGTCGCGTGCGCGATAGTCGACCGCAAGGGACGCAAGTTCCTGCTGAAGCTCGGCACGAGCGGCATCATCCTCGGACTCTGCGGCGTCGCGACGACCTTCCTCCTCATCACGAAGGGGGTTGTCGTTGCATCCATGACGACGGGCATCGTCGCCACTGCGTTCTTCTTCATGTTCATCGCGTTCTACGCCGTCGGACCGGGCGTGTGCGTGTGGCTTGCGCTCTCCGAGCTCATGCCGACGCGCATCCGCGCGACCGGCATGTCCATCGCGATGATCATCAACCAGGGCGTCTCCGCCACCATTGCCTCCATCTTCCCGGCGTGGAAGGACGCGTGGGGCTTCCCTGCGGTGTTCTACTGCCTCGCAGGCTTCACGGTCGTCTACTTCATCACGGCGGCGTTCTTCCTCCCCGAGACGAAGGGCCGCACGCTCGAGGAGATCGAACAGTACTTCAAGACCGGCAAGATGCCGGAGTGATCATAGCCGAAATCACCTCGCGAGGTGGACGCCATGCACCTCGCGAGGTACCCCATGCCCACCTCGCGAGGTACCCTATGCCCACCTCGCGAGGTGTTCTGTATTCATCTGCGATCTGTCACAAATCAGGGGGACAGTCCCTGCAAATCAGGCCGCTCGTCGCCATCCTGACCAGTGGTTCCAGTTCTATGACTTCTTCGCCTGACTTTGCCGTTGTTGCGAGTTCAGGCTGTGGTCAGTGGAGGCTGGAGATTTCCGGTGCGTAGACCTCGTCGTGCTGGCTGGCGTCGAGTCCGAGCTTCTCGCTCTCGGGGGAGACGCGCATCGGGATCATGCGGTTGGTGATCCAGTAGAGGCCCATGCTGACGATGAACGTGTAGGCGATGACGATCGCAACGCCGACCACTGCTGCGGCGAACTCCATGAACCCGGCGTGGGTCCAGGCGATCAGTCCGGTCTGGGCGAAGACGCCCGTGAACACCGTCGCCACGATGCCGCCCATGCCGTGGGTGGGGAAGACGTCGAGCGCATCGTCGACGCGCGAGTGCGCCTTCCAGTAGACGGCCACGTTGCAGATGAGGGTGGTGAGGAACGAGATCGTGAACGCCTGTCCGATCGTCACGACGTCCGCGCACGGCGTGATCGCGACGAGGCCCACGACCGCGCCGACGGCGGCACCCATTCCGGACGGCTTGCGTCCGCGCAGGCAGTCGAAGAGCACCCACGCCATCATCGCGGTCGCGCCGGAGGTGTTCGTGTTGAGGAACGCCTTGACGGCCGTCCCGTCAGCCGCGAGCGACGAGCCGCCGTTGAAGCCGAACCATCCGAGCCACAGCATCGCCGCGCCGAGGATGACGAAGGGGATGTTCGCCGGAAGGTTCTGGGCGCCTGGCGTCTTGACGCGCCGCCCGAGGAAGAGCGCGCCCGCGAGCGCCGCGACGCCCGAGGAGGCGTGCACGACGATGCCGCCCGCGAAGTCGTGGATGCCGATACCCATGAGGTTGTGGAGGAATCCGTCCGGATGCCACGTCCAGTGCGCGAGCGGGCAGTAGATGAAGATGCAGAAGAGGATCATGAAGACGAGGTAGGCCGAGAAGCGCACTCGTTCGGCGAACGCGCCGGTGATGAGCGACGGCGTGATGATCGCGAACTTCATCTGGAAGAGCGCGAAGAGCGCAAGCGGAATCGTCGGGGCGAGAGTTGTATTGACCTTCGCGCCAACGTCGCGGAACATAAAGAAGTCGGCCGGATTGCCGATGAGGCCGAGTCCGCCGACGTCCGATCCGAAGCTCAGGGAGAATCCGAACACCACCCACAGCATGGATATGATGCCCATCGCGATGAAGCTCTGTAGGATGGTGGAGATCACGTTCTTGCGTCCGACCATGCCTCCGTAGAAGAAGGAGAGCCCCGGCGTCATCATCAACACGAAGATCGTCGCCGTGATCATCCACGCCACGTTCGCGGCGTTGAACTTCTCGTCCGGCTCCCAGATTCCGGGAGTTTCGGGGAAGAATGCTCCTACTGCCGCGATGAGCGCCACGAGAGACATTAGAATCGCATACCTTTTCTTGATCTTCATAGTTGTCCTTTCAAAGTTGCGGAACCAACAGCAAAAACCGTGCCAAACTGAAATACACGGCAATAGGGCATGACTTTCGATGTTTGGGTTACATGTTTTGTAACGTCGTTGCAGGATAGCTTACAACTGGTTGCATTTCGCATTCAGCGGCACATGCCCTTTATTTTGCCCAAAATTCCTAATTGCGCGAAGTGGCCAATCTGTGGTATTATATTAATGTCATGGCGGGGGCAACCCCGATTCGGGGCGATAGTTTTCCCGCGCGGGAGGGTCGCGCTTGTCGCGACCGCATTCCGCAGTCATGGGACGCGTTAAGTTAATATGATGATTGGAGGGGGATATGAAACTAAAAACGTCGGCGATAATTACAATTGCAAATCAGGGGGACAGTCCCTGGAAATCGGGGGACAGTCCCTGGTAAAAACCTCGGGCTGTGCGGTGAAATCAGGGGGACGGTCCCTGGAAAAAACTCGGGCTGTGCGGTGGATTTGCCGCGGAACGTTTGACGCGGCAAGGATGCCGCGTCTCCAATAATGGGGTGCACGATGGGCCGCGGGCTGCTGACAACGAGATTCAAGCCGCTTATCGGGTTTTATAATATCGATTTCTGATTGCTTTTTGCCTGTTTTCTGTCCATTATAAATTTTTTTAAAAAATCTTCACTTACCCCCTTGCGCGGCGGAGGCAACATGTGGTATAATATCCACTCGTTCGCCCCAAACGGCGGACGTCGATCTTTGAAAGTCGGTGCTTGAGAAAACAGTAAATGTTTGTGTGGAGCTTAAACTCAAATTCTTTTTCTGAGAGTTTGATTCTGGCTCAGAACGAACGCTGGTAGCGTGGATTAGGCATGCAAGTCGAACGGGATCGGCTGGTTAGCAATAA
>JAEEOY010000074.1 GCA_016284515.1 Kiritimatiellia bacterium
CGGGGCGCGTGCATACGCGCGTGTGGGTCGAGCGCAACTGGTACTTCGTCCTTGACTGCAATCATCGGTTCAATTCCGTGGAACTTCCCGCCGCAGAGGGGGAGAAGGCTCCGAGGTATGTGCTGACCTTCGAGGACATGAAGCCGGAAGACGTCGTCGAGGTGAGGGTGGCGATGTCTTCCGAAAGCGTCGACGGCGCACTTAATAACCTTGGCAAGACTTACAACGATAATTTCGGAAAGATCCTCCTCGATGCGAAGGAGGCGTGGAACAGGGTCCTCGGACGCGTCGAGGCAAAGGGAACGGACGAGCAGCTCGCCAACTTCTACACGTCCCTGTACCACCTCTTCGTGCAGCCGAACAACATTGCGGACGCGGGCAAGCCTGTGCGCTACTCGACTTTCTCGTGCTGGGATACGTTCCGCGCGGCGCATCCGCTCTACACGATACTCACGCCCGAGAACGTCTCGCCGTTCGTGAACTCGATGATCGAGGACCAGAAGAAGAACGGGTTCGCTTCGATCTGGACATTGTGGGGCGAGGACAACCAGTGCATGATCGGCACCCACTCCGTGCCTGTGATAGTCGACGCGTACCTCAAGGGCTTCAGGGGCTTTGACGCCGAGGAGGCGTACAAGGCGATCAGGGCGTCCCTCCGCGAGAGCCACGACAACCGCCGCAAGGAGAACTGGGACCTGCTCGACAAGTACGGGTACTATCCGTGCGACGTCATAAAGGCGGAGTCCGCGTCCCGCACGCTCGAGTGCGCCTATGACGACTGGTGCGCGGCGCAGATGGCGAAGGCGCTCGGGAAGGGCGAGGACTACGAGTTCTTCTCAAAGCGAGCCCAGAACTACCGGAACATCTTCGACAAGGAGAACCTTCTCATGCGCGCCCGCGACTCGCATGGCGGGTGGAGGGATCCGTTCAATCCCTTCAAGCTGGGATACGGCGAGGGCAACGACTTCACCGAAGGAAACTCCTGGCAGTACACGTGGCACGTGATGCACGACCCCGAGGGGCTTATCGAACTCTTCGGCGGGAAGGAAAAGTTCGCCGAGCGACTCGACATGCTATTCACGTTCCCGGAGAGGATCGAGGGACAGGGCGACGTGTCGGACGTCTCGGGGCTCATTGGCCAGTACGCCCACGGCAACGAGCCGTCGCACCACGTGGCATACTTCTACCAGTATGTCGGCAAGCCGCGCCGCACCGCCGAGGTCGTGCGCGAGGTGTTCGACAGGTTCTACCTCAACAAGCCGGACGGACTGTGCGGAAACGACGACTGCGGACAGATGAGCGCATGGTACGTCTTCGGCGCGATGGGCTTCTATCCGTTCAACCCTTGCGGCGGCGAGTACGTCCTCGGCGCGCCGCAGCTTCCGGAGGTGACGCTCCGCCTCCCCGGCGGGAGAAAGCTCGTCATCGTGGCGAAGAACCTTTCGGAGAAGAACAAGTACGTTAAGTCAGTGAGCCTCAACGGAAAGAAACTCGACGGTTTCAAGATCACGCACGACCAGATAATGTCCGGCGGGACGCTCGAGTTCGAGATGGAGGACTGACACCCCGTCGGCAGACATGCTCCCGCCTAGCGCGGCACCATGCCGGTTTGGCACCCCTACGTTTGTAGGGATTGTCCAAATCGGCATTTCAACTTATAATATGTGGTAGAAAGCCCGTCAAAGGAGGTTGACGGCTTTTGAACACGAATATTTGAAGCAAAGTTGGAAAGGTGCCAAGCAATGAAATCACGCATATTCCATCTCCTTGCGGCATTCGCCGCGCTGTTCGCCAGCACTGCCGGTGCGACCCCGGAACTCGGCTGGACCTCAGGCCCAATGAGTTCCGATCAAAGTAGTATCTGTACTGATGGTACACTCGTATACGCGTATTCATATTTTGGGGGGACAGTGGGCGGCGTGTCGTTTACGCGTGCACTAGTTTTTGCGGATGCTTCCATGGTTTCAGCTTCGCCTGCTCCTACAGGCTCTGTCGGTTCCGACTTTCAGACGGCGGGTCAGTCCGGTGACTTAGGTCATATGATGGAGGGTGGCTGGTACTGGGGCTACAACGGCGATTCGTCTCATGAGCTTTCGGCTACGCTTACACTTAAGGGGCTTAAGGCTGGTAATACCTACCTTGTCCAGCTCGTCGTGCACAGAGCATCCAACAGTACGCTTGTTTCAGCCAATGATTCGCCGCCTGTGCACATCCATGGGACACACAACGGAATCGACTACACCTGTGGTGGCACAATCGTCGGCGTCTTCGAGGCTACAGGTGAGACTAAGGATGTTGTTGTGACCTATTCCGCGCAATCTTCTGGTATGAGACCTCTTAACGCCATCCAGGTGCGCAACCTCGGTGAGAGTTCGGGTGGCGGCGGCGAGTCGGGCGGAGGAGACGAGCCTGCTGTAGCCGGCGTCGCGCGGATCGGCGAGAACCACTATGACACGCTTGACCTGGCGCTTGCGGCGGCTGTTGCGGGCGATACGGTGACGCTTCTCAAGAATGTGGCGGTCCTTCATTCCTATGTTATAGACAAGGCGATAACGCTCGACCTCAACGGATTCACGCTGACGCGCAACGACCTTTCGTCGTACATCCAGTCCGAGACTCCCGGACTCGTCGTCTCCAACGGAACAGTCGCGGTCGCGCACTCGCTCGGTGTGTTCCCGGGAAGCTCCGCCGCGAATCTTCCGCTCTTCAAGGTCGCGGAAGGGGAAAACGCCGCCAACTCTCTCACGCTTTTCGACGTCACTGTCGGGGACACGAGCGGATACGAGCCGTTCGAGCTTGCGATGGTGACGGGCAGCGACGAGAAGATCACGATCTCCGGTGGCAGCTACCACACGGGGACGCTCTTCGCGTCCGGCACGGGCGCCAGCGAGCTCGACATCACTGGCGGAAGGTTCTTCATCCGCGGATGGCGCAAGCACAATCCGAACGGAGGCAGCGACCTGCGCCAGGGGAACATCCGCATCTCCGGCGGGTCCTTCTCGCTTGCGCCCAAGGCGAGCTGGCTCGCCCCGGGATATGTGATACTGCACGACACGACGGACAACGAAACGCCGTACCACGTCGTCCCCGCTGCGGAGGCTCCATACACCAGAAGCGGATGGAGCTACTGCTATGCGAACCAGGCCGCCGCCGAGGCAGCGGCGGTCGCGAAGATCGGCGACGACATCTACACGACGCTCGCCGACGCTGCGGCCGCGGCGCAGTCGGGCGACACGATACTCATGGTCGCGGACGAGCCGATGATCGGGAAGTCCGTCACGATCGCGAGCGACGTCGTGCTTGACGGCAACGGACACATGGTGAGCGTGCGCGATCCGTTCGTCGACGAGTCCGGCTACGTCTCCAGCGGCTACACGCTCGAGTTCCCGCAGGTGATCGAGGTCGCGCAGGGGCACGACGTGACGATACGCAACATGCACATCAGGAGCGGCGGAATCGCCGAGCCCGCGGTGAACAACAACGGCAGCCACGGAATACTCAACAAGGGTACGCTCAAACTCGAGAACGTGACCATCACGCGCTCGAACGGCGCGATACTCAACATGCAGAACGCGCGGCTCTACCTCGACGACTGCCGCATCGTACGCAACTGCCGCTACTGCGCGGGCGGACTCTTCAACAAGGGCTTCGCGGTGATGGACCGCTCCAGCCTTTCCGAAAACCGCTCCCTCTACGCCGAGGGCGGCGGCGGCGCGTGCGAGAACGGCGGGACGCTCTTCGTAAACAACTGCGTGATCTGCAACAACTCGTCCACCGAGATCGGCGGCGCCATAAACAACTTCAGCTCCGACGAGCACGTAAAGCTCTACATGATGAACACGACCGTCGCCGGAAACTTCAGCGCGTCGCGTCCGAACATCGCCGACTGGGGCGGCGGCATCGGACTGCGCCTTGCGCACAACCACAATGGCCTGTTCTACTCCGTCAACAGCCTCTTCTGCGACAACTACCAGATCAACCTCCAGCAGTCCGGGGAGATCCACCGCTCCGACGTCTGCTCGCTCGACTTCCAGGGCGCCGACCCGGGCGATCGCATGGTCAACGACATCCGCTACAGCGTGTACTCCAGCATATTCCAGCTCGAGACCGGCGCCGATCATCTCACGCTCGCGAACGACGTGGCGCTCTCCGACGTCGACGCCGATTCCAACGTCTTCAGCTCCTACTTCGCGACGACGCGCATATACCAGAACAGCGAGTCCACGACGATGCCGGTGAACGGCGCGCGCCTTGTCTCGAAGGACGACGGATCGCTCAATGCCGAGCTCGCGCGCTATGCGCCGATTCTTCGCACGCTGCCGAACTCCGACACGCCCGGCAAGGCGCTTATGGGGACGGACGGAGTATACACTTACTTCGACGCGTCGGACTGGAAGAGCGGCGTGGTGAAGATGTCCTACGCGACTGTGTCCAACGCGTCCGCCCACTACGGGGACCTCGACTCGGCGGGCGAGCTCGTCGCCGTCGGAGACCTCCAGGCGGCCGACGCGGACCACATGGTGACGAACTACTACGAAAGCGCGTCGGGACGCTCCTTCGGCGTCACGGGTGCCTCTGGATGGCTCGAGGACGAGAAGGTGTACTACACCGTCAAGCTTGCTGGCGAGGTGGTCAACGGAACCGTCACCGGCATCACGCTCTACGGCGACACGTACGAGGAGGGCACACCGGTAACACTTACCGCGACGCCCGCTTTCGCGCGCACGTTCCTCGGATGGTTCGAGCCGGGCGCGACCGAGCCCGTCACAAACGAGGCGACGGCGACGGTATGGACGTTCAACGTGTGGAAGGACCTCATCCTCGAGCCGCGCTTCTCCGGAATGTCAGAGCTCTTCGAGCCCGAGCCGAAGGTGCACGTGCGCCAGGCGATCGGCGAGACGGACTCCCCGCTCTTCCCGATCAAGGTGACGACGAACTGGATGCTCGCGCAGTATCCCGACATCGCGGAAAGGCTCTCCGGCAAGACGAAGGAAGCGCAGGAGGCGCTCATCACCGGACTCCTCGAGGTGGTCGACACTGATACCGGACTCAAGATGTGGCAGGACTACGTGCTCGGCATCGAGCCTGGCGACAGGAACGCCGCTCTATGGATCGACTCCCCGCAGTACAGGACTGTCGGCGGAAACCTTATCCGCTTCAAGATGAACGACCTCGCCCCAGTGACGGGCTCGGGCTTCACCGTTCTCTATCGCCTCGACGGGAAACTCGGCGACGCAGCGGAGTTTTCGCGCGGAGCGGTCAACGACACAGGCGTTTTCGACGTCAACGTCGCGACCGATCCGAGCGGACTCTACGTCATCGACCTCATCTTCGTGCCGGACCACGAGAAGACGTCCGAGGAGTTCGTCACGTCCGTCAACACCGCTGGCGTCCTTCGCGTCGACACGCGCGCCGAGCGCGCGGCGATCGCCGTGCCGTGGTCCGCGCTCGCGCCGTCCGGATCGTCTCCCGTCGCAGCCGCGAACCTCGTCAAGACGATGAACCTGACGCCCGGCGACAAGCTGTACGTCTACGACCGCGGCGGATCGTCCGACGGCTACAAGGCGTGGGAGCTGCGCGACAACGGACTGTGGGATCCGCTCGCGACGTTCCAGCTGCATGACGGAATCCTCGACATGTCGAACGCCGGAGACGCATCTGAGGCATCCGCCGTCGCGCGCGGACTCGGCGTATGGCTTGAGCGCGCCGACGTAGAAGGGTACGTCTATCTCGTCGGACAGTACGACGGGGCTGCCGTGGCGACGCCGGTGACGTCCGGATGGAACCTCGTCGGCAATCCGTCCGGAGCGCCGCTTGTGCTCTCCGGCCTCGCTCCGCTTGCTGACGGCGACAGGATCGTCGTCCCGACAGCGGGCGCGCCGTGGAACATCACGTACTCTAACGGGACATGGGGATACCACGAGAACCGCGTGATCACCGCGGGCGGACGCCAGTTCGCGAAGTCGGTGCTGGTCACGGACGTCACGGTGCCGGCGGGCGCGGCGTTCTGGTACATATCCACGGGATCTGGCACGCTGAACTGGAATTCCCAGAACACCGCAAACAACCAGGAGGGCGAATAATGAACAGGATGCTTGTGATTCTTGCGGCAGTTCTTTTGGCGACCGCGGCGCGCGCCGAGTACGTTCTGTGGCTCGTCGACCAGAAGTCGCAGTCCGATCCGATCGACTTCACGTACGCCAAGCTCGCCGTGAGCGGCGAGGGAGTCGAGAGCGGAACATACCTTGCCCTAGACGGCACTGACGGAAGGACCGAGGTCTACCACTCGGACTATCCCGACACGATCTCCGGCTACTCAACGGACGAGGCGTATTCCATCCTCGGCGCATATGCCGCGGACGGATACAGCTTCGCCGTGGAGCTGTACCGCGAGAACGCGAACGGGGAGTCCATGCTCGTCGGCGTGAGCGATCCGGTCTCGTACGCGATCCTCAAGGGACAGTTCCACACGTATGAGAACATGGGGCAGACCGGAATCGTCCCGTACGCCTACAGCGCGTTCGGCGCCGTTCCTGAGCCGACGTGCGGCACGCTTCTCCTCTTCGGCGCCGGACTGCTCGCGCTGCGCCGCCGCCGTTTCGTGAACATTTGCCAGTGACATAAAGCGAAAGGAGTGCATCCATGAAGAATACAGCCATTGCGGTTCTTTCAGTCCTCGCCGCTGCGCTTGCGCATGCCGCTCAGGACGACACGCTGCTGACGTTCTCCACGCCGGGCGTCGACCTCTATGCAGACGGATCGCGCGTTCTCAACGGAGAGTGCTACGCGCTAGTATGGACGAAGGACGGCGCGTCGTTCGGCGGGCTCACGGCGGACGCGAAGACCATCGCCGAGACCGACCGTCTTGTGCTCGTCGCGCCGCTCGCGAAGGCGGGGAGATGTCCGACGACCGTCCTGGAACTCGACGCCGCCGCGGCGCGTGAGTACGAAGGCGGGACGTTCTCGCTCTACCTGCTCGACACGCGCGTGCGCAACGACGACGGACGCGTCGCGCTCGCGCCTTTCCGCGACGGCGCGCCACAGCTCGTGAACTCGCTCGGCGCGGCGACGGACGAGGGAGCCGCTCCGGCAGCCGGCGGCCAAATCAAGGCATCGGCGCCAGTGAGGCTGGGGAGCGTCGGCGTCTATACGGAAATCGAGCAGCCCAGGATAACGTCGATCCGCGTGGAGTCCGCCACAGTGACGATCGAGGTCGACAGGATGAGTCCGACGGCGGAATACTTCGTCGTCCCTGGAAGCGCGCCCGGAAGCTTTGCTCCGACGCTCGACGCGAAGTCCGAGGGCGGTGCGTTCACCTTCCCGAAGCCGGAAGGAGCATCGTTCTTCAAGATCATCGGTGTCAGGAAGTTCTGACGGAAGGAGGGACGGGATATGATTACGCGACGTTCTTTCGGAGGAATGGCATTTGCCGGCGCATTCGCCGCGGCGATGAAGCCGCTAAGGGGTGTCGCCGCGGAAAGTCCGTGCCGCCTCAGGCTCGGCATACTTAGCGACATACACGTCCCCACGATGGAGGAGGGCGAGCATTTCCGCAAGGCGCTCAAGTGGTTTGACGCGCAGAAGGTGGACGGCGTCGCGATTTCTGGCGACCTCGGCTTCCACGGGCTCATCAAGGAACTGAAGTGTGTCGCGGACATCTGGTACGAGGTGTTCCCGGACGACCGGCGTTCCGACGGCGGACACGTCGAAAAGCTCTTCGTCACGGGCAACCACGATGTCGACGGATACTTCTACCACCGTCCGGAATTCCCGAAGGTGAAGTTTCCGGTGGACGAGGAGTCCGCGAAGGAGTCTTTTGTCTGCAACCGCGAGCGCGTGTGGGAGGAGCTCTTCCACGAGAAGTACGAGACGGTGAAGGTCAAGGAGGTCAAGGGCTACAAGTTCGTGCTCTTCCACTGGTTCGCCCACCTCGCAAGCGACATCTGCTCCGAGCGCTGGACCGCCGAGCCGCCGGACACTCCGTTCTACAACGCGCTCAGGTACGAGCACAGAAAGCTCGACGAATTCTTCGCGACGCGCGGCGCGGAGCTCAAGGGCGACAAGCCGTTTTTCTACGTGCAGCACCACCATCCGGCGGACACTGTTTTCTCGCCTTTTCTCTACGCGTCGCCGCAGGGCTGGGGAGGACACGACTTCGGCCGCTCGACAAAATACCTGAAGAACTATCCGAACTGCATCGCGATTTCCGGACACACCCACGTCACGATGAGCGACGAGAGGGCGATATGGCAGGGCGAGTTCACCTCCATCGACGCGTCGGCGTGTCCGGGGCTGCCGTTCGCCGGTGTGATCGGCGGACGCTCCAACGCGCACCGCGCGCGCAAGTTCCCAGAGGAGACGCTCTTCGACTGTGAGACTCCGAAGGTCGGACAGCTCCTCTCCGTCTACGACGACCGCATCGTCATCCAAAAGCGCGAGTTTACCTTCGACGAGAACCTCGGCGACGACTGGGAGTTCCCCTGGCCGATCTCGCGCGGCAGGCCGTATGCGTACGACGCGCAGGCGAAGAGGTCCGTCGTCCCCGAGTTCCCCGAGGGGACCGTCCTCAAGCGCACCGAGAAGGACGGCAGGCTGATCCTCGAGTTCCCGACTGTTCGCCGCGAGAACGCCGGCGCGCGGGCTCTCGACTACGAGGTGATCGCAGAGGGACGCATCGAGGACTTCCGCCGGCAGATCGAGTGCCGCCGAGTGTATTCGAAGGGAATCGGGCTCGCCGAGCACCGCGACCGCGAGCCGGTGCGAGTCGTCTTCGACAAGGAGAAGCTCGACGCCGAGGGCTACAAGGACCTGACCTTCACCGTGCGCCCCTGCGACGCATGGGGACACAAGGGCAAGCCGATATGCGCCTGACGGCTTCGCTCTGCGCACCGCTCGTCGCGCTCGCGCTCTGCGCGTCCGCTACGCCCGCGCGCATCGTCTTCGACACCGACATGTGCGGCGACTACGACGACATCGGGGCGCTTGCCGTGCTGAACGCGCTAGCCGACGCGGGCGAGTGCGAGATACTTGCCGTCGTCTCGTCGTCGCGCAGTTCGCCCGCGCTCGGAATGTGCGAGATGGTCAACGCGGAGTACGGACACGCGAACGTCCCGATGGGCGCGTGCCGCGACATTGGCTTCCGCTTCGGCACGGAGCTGAATGGCGTCGGCGAAATATTCGCGGACATGGTCGCCGCGCGCAGTGACTCGCTGCGCCACCCTTCGACGGACTCCGCGCCGGACGCGAACGAGATATACCGACGCGCTCTTGCCGATTCTCCCGACGGATCCGTCACGCTCTGCGTCGTTGGCTTTCCGACAAACATCCGTCGGCTTCTGGAGACGAAGGGCGACGAGATATCTCCGCTGTCCGGACGCGAGCTCGTCGCGAAAAAGGTGAAGGCGTGGTACCAGATGGGCGGGATGCTGCCGAACGGGCTTGAATGCAACCTGCGCATAGATGCGGAGTCGTCCGACAGGGCGATCCGAGAAAGCCCGGTGCCAATCTATTTCGTCGACTTCAATCTTGGCGCCGATGTCCTGACGGGTATTCCCGTCGCGCGGCTTGGAATCGCCGCAGGCCCTGTGTCGGAGGCGTTCGTGCGCTGCATGAAGGTCTGGAACGAGGAGCGCCGCGGACGTCCATCGTGGGACGAACTTACAGTCCTTGCGGCTGTGCGCGGATGGGAGCGCGACTTTGCGCTCGAGCGCGGAACAATGTCAGTAGACCCGTCAACAGGATCTAATACATGGATGAAGGCCGAGAACGGCCCGCATTGCGTCCTCGTTGAGAAGACGCCAAAGGCGAAGCTGCGCGATGTGATCGACGAACTGATTGCGCGTCCACCGGCCTGCTGGGAACGCACGAACGGCGCGAAGCCATTCGTGTGGTGGCACTGGTGCGGTACTGCCGTGAAAAAGGAAGGAATTGTCCGCGACCTCGACGCAATGCGCGATGCCGGCATAGGCGGCGCCACGATTTTCCAGGTTGCGCGCGGCCCTTGTTCGGAAGTTCCCGCGTTCGGGTATGACGACGACACGATGAAAGACTTCGACTTTGCGAGCGACAAATGGTGGGACTATGTCTCGTTCGCCGCGAGCGAGGCGAAGAAGCGCGGTCTTAAGATTGGCATGCACAACTGCCCTGGCTACACCGTTTCAGGCGGGCCGTGGATCACGCCCGAGCTTGCGATGAAAAAACTCGTCTGGACTTCCGCGCCGAAGGGGAGCAAGCCAGCGCAGCCCGAAACGAATCTCGGCTTCTACCGCGAAATCGGAACGGTCGAGAAGGGCGACAAGGTCTTTCGCTTCGGATATACGTGCACTGGC
>JAEEOY010000075.1 GCA_016284515.1 Kiritimatiellia bacterium
CGGTCGGGTCGCCCCTTCCGCCCCCTGTCTTCCTATCTGACTGTCGATTTCTAGTCAGAGTGAACTCCTTTCATTTCACTAGTTGTATCGTGCTTTGCTTGGCGCACCATGTTATCTCCTCCAGTCATCTGCTTTTTTTCAAGCCCGCCAGACGCCGCGTCTTCCGCTCACGATAAAACGAGTCCGCCAGCAGCATCTCCTGCCGCCGCAACGCCACGCGCTCGTCGATCTGCTTCTGCAGCACATCCCGCGCCGTCTCTAATGCTGATAGCTCTATCTCATCAACCTTCATCAAATATGTCAACTCCAATTCTCAATGGAACAACGTAAACACCTTCAAGATCTTCCGTTTCCGACCAGATCACTTACATCCGCCGATCTCTAAATTGATCATCTTCAACAGCTGTTCCTCATCATAACTTAGCAACATATCAACAAACTGAGATCGGCCGGTTTGAAGATAACATAAAAACGCATTTAACAAACTTCCATACAATTCATCCATACGCTCCTTGGCATAATCCGCATACTTACCAACATACATTCCTCCCGCACTATACGTCTCATTTTCGACGGGATAACGAATATAACCAAAACCTCCTGGGACCACATCAACCTCCCCGTTTTCATCAATCACAAGTCGATTGTCTTTTCTATCGTCCGCCTCTTTTAATTTTGCTTCCAATTCAGCACAACTGAAAACATGAGTCGGCTTAGCGATGCATTTCCATTCACCACGAACACAAATCTCACCTGACAACTTATCCACATCTGTTTCATAACGATCATGCAACATCTTATCTATCCTTGCGCACACCGTCACCGCCTCGTCGCGCGAGAACAAATAATAGGTTTTATCATCAGGTTCGACATTACGGTGGAAACGACCATCGAGTTGCAAGATGTCCGCACGCTCAGACAAAAGTCGTTCAATCTCACCATTAGGATCCAATCCATCAATTACCACCCAAAACCTCAACTTTGATTGGCTGGGCGCGCGTCCACCCTTTGTCATGCAACTCGAAAAATCGAGTGTCTCAATTTCATTTCGTAAGCGATCATCAACAAAATGCATTTGCGGTACATCATCCTTCTTCAAGGCAAATATATTCTGTTTAAATAAGTCATTATTGAACAACGATCGACCAGTATTCAACTTGATTTTATTGACAGCAGCAACCAAGTCCATGTATTGCCTTAATTGCTCAATCGTTGCATCATTATGTCTCCCGTCATATACTGACGGGATATGATTATATGGTCCAGATTTGGGAACAATCAAAAACTTGCCTTTAGAATATCTGCGGACCACTCTGGCACTTTCGGGAAGTTTCGTCCCTTCATCATAGTCATAAACGCCATATTGTGCTGCACGCGCAGAAACATAATGTCCTGGGATGTCTTCCACAACTCGTTGAGAAATCGGCCCATTATCATCAACATTTTCCAACAGCGACAATTCATCAGCGTCCAAAAGGAAATAGCTGTGCTCTCCTTCAGGATACACCTCTACATACAAACAGTTCGGCTTTAAAATATCGATCGATCCTTCAGTTCTTATCGCCACACAACCATCTTCCCTTGCAAATTCAATCGACTGTAGATCCAACCCACCTCCATCCGGATACAGCATATGATTGTACGAAGGTCTAACAACAAGTTGATTAAGCACCGACACAATCGTCCGCACATCACGGTATTCAGCCCTTCGAGGCGGTCTGCCATTGAACAATGATTTCGCAAGCAAATCCCATTCGCTTCGTAGAGCAAGGTAATCAACATGCGATATTTTCAGCCACACATCCAACTTTTTCGCAAAGTCCGCACATGATGGTCGTTTCAAAGGATCATTCTCAGTAGCTTGATTTAGGATCACCTCAATTAACGCCAAAGACAACTGCCCATATCGTCCGTTCCTGTGCAACTGAATCGTTGCATCATCCCAAAGATATTGTCCCTCAAATCCCTGCTCATCATCTGAAAGCATCATCCACAATGTCTTCCCGAGCGAATACACATCTGCGGCGGCACTATCCGATTCGGCTGGGCGCCGTCGCATTTCAGGTGCCATCGTAAACACAGGACCTAGCTTTTTCTGCCCAAGTGTCAGGTCGCTTTTTATTGCTCTATCTTTAACCAACCCAAAATCTGACAGAACAAAATGCCCTTTGTATAGCAAAATGTTAGCCGGTTTTATATCACGATGGCATATTCCTTCTGAATGTAACTGCGCTAACAATCGTGCCAAGTCTGCAATTTCAGTAGCAACAAACTTCGCCCATTCATCATCGGAATATTTCTTTCGATTACAATTATAGCGTCCCGCCCAGGGCATCGAATACCATTTATCGTCCGCACCGACGTCCAGCACCGGCAATATTCGATCCGTCTTAGCCGACCATTCCTTGGCAACCTTAATTTCGCGTCGGAATCGTTCCCCGGCATCACCACGCAAATTCTTTAGCACCTTAACTGCGCATATTACTCCATCCGATTTACGTTTACATTTGTAGACATAACCGTTCCCGCCTTGGCATCTGTCACAAGGAGTTTCATACTTTCGTCCCACATCAGGGGGCAAGGTATGCACTATTCTTATTTTAGTTTTTTGCATCTTTAGAGACTCAACCCATAAGGTGACTTTGAAAATCTTTCAACCAACCACTTTTCTCCTAAGAATTTCTTGCCATATTATTCACAATTAAATTATCAGCGAGTTTTAACCTCACCCGTATCATGGATCGGTGTCGTCGCTTGCTCAATCGGACATATTCCTTCTATATTACTATGATTAATTTCCTGCATCGGGGCATCTCTAGTATCCCCTCCTATTCCGGACTGAGGCCCCATGGGCGCATTTAATGCCGAGGGCCGTTTCCAGAACTGTGCTACCCACTGGGGAATCGTCGGGTTTAATGCTGACACCACAATACCCGCCACAATGCCCGTGATAAGGCTGATAATTCCCCCAATGATATATCCTCGTATCTCAAGCCGTGTAAAAGGGGCCTTCTTGATTTCTGAATGCTTGGAACAAATCAACTCAAATTTCTGTTTCGCCGACGCCCTAGTTCCAGACTCACAGTTCTTCACAACTTGTACGTCAGCAACTACTCTAACATTGCGATAGTCATTTCCAGGAGTCGGATACAATCTACCTATAACATCTGGCTTCTGCTGCAACACTATTTCCGAACCGACAATACTATCTTCAAGAACAAGCCACCCAGTCAATAAACAATAATCATACTGGGAACGTGTTGTCTCAAAGCTCTGGCCAGTGGGCGTACAACAGGTTGCTAACTCTTTTACTTTCAGCTGCCGACAAGGGGGGAAGGCCGAATCTCCATCCTTGTAACCATACAATTCCTTTTCCGTCCATTCTAGAATCTCAGTCTCTTTTAAGCACTCGGCCAACTTCTTCAACAACCCTAAGATTGTTGATATTTTTTCGCCATCTATCGAGAACTTTTTCTCAAGCTCTTCGTATAAGTCGTGATTATGCATCTAATTCTCCTCTCAATTATCAAATGTTTCTAACTTTACAATCTCTCATTGATCAACCCTTTCATAACCGCATCGATACTTGCTATCGACTTCTTAAGTTCTGCCTTTGACGCCTCTGCCGCATTGGCGATGGCTACAAACTCGCGCTGGAGTTTTATAGGCGGAACTACCATCGGCAAGGCGCACAGTCGCTCTTTCGAAATATTAACCATTGATGTATTTGTTCCGCCCGCAATACATTGAAGCCGTCGCCTTTGATCTGGATGATTTAGCAACGCCCACAAGAATCGTTTATCATAACAAGGTTTCACTTTCAACCGAAACACTATGTCCGGTATCATCAATCGAGGCGGGGTGCCATAAACATATGAACAAGCTCCAACAAGCTCCATGGTGTTCTTACGAGTCATCAACAGATCACCTGCCTTGACCTCCGCTTGTGGATTAAATTGAGATGGTTCTAACACCGCTTTGTTTTCCCAAGGACGATATTCACCATATGTTACCGCACTCAATTTTAGAACTGCAGGATAATCATTCTTTCTCGGTTCATTCTGACAAACAAAGCTTTTACCATTCTCAATCCCAATCAACGAATTACCGAATTCAGGCATTGCCCATTCTTTTGAATTCTGAGAAGTATCACCGAACATCTCCCGGAACTTGGCCTTGAGCATTTCGTCGGTGGCGGCGAGGAGATGTTGGTATTTCTCCTTGAGGTCGTTCGCCGCCCAAAGCTTCTCGGCCAATGCCCGCTGCTCCTCAATCGGCGGCAGGTCGAATTCGTACTCGGCAAGCGTTGACCAGTTGATGAAGTAGTTGACAGACCCGCTCTTGTTCTCCTCCAAAAAATCCCAGAAATCATCGGACTGCATGACCCCGGCAAGATACTTCTGGCAAAGGACGGTCTCGTCCTTCGTCGCAATCACAAGCGTCTTTTCTGAACAAATGCCAGCAAAGTCCACCATCGCACATTTCCGCAAATGCGGATTGCGCGTCACGAACAATATGTCACCCGGTTTGAATCCAAAGTAAAACATCGGTCCCAGCGGCGCGCCTTTGATAATTCCTCGTTTCGAGACCTTCAATGACTCGCTGTCGATATGGTCGCCGCCTACATAATAGACAAGATCGGTATTGTGCCGGTCTTCTTTCGTGTTGACACGCGTCGCAACATCTTCAAATTTCACCACAGCCATCTGACACCTCACACAAATTTCGCAAACTCGGCCACCGTTGCCTCCATCACCTGAGAGGCATGGCACCATGTATCATAGGCACCCTGAAGATCAAGTTCAGTGCTTGCATCTTTTGAGCATTTCACATATCGATTGACCGCCAACGAATTCTTCTGTTCGCGGATCATCTCGTTCGTCACGACAGTCGCAAGGCCCTCGACAGGCTCGAAGTCGTGATAGGTCTTGGCGAGAAGACGAATGTGATCGTCGGTCAGATAGCTCTCGCCGTTCTTGCGTTCGACCAGATGCTTTGCGGCGACGAAGAGGACCTTCCCCCGGTGCGACGCGGGCTTGTTGCGGTTCGCGATCAGCACACATGCCTCCATCGGCGAATTGAAGAAGAGGTTCTTGCCGATGCCGAGGATGCAATCGAGCCAGTCCAGCTTGACCAGTTCGGCGCGCATTTCGCGTTCCTCAAGGCGATTGAGAACGCCGTGCGGCAGGAGGATCGCGCACCGGCCGTTCGTCTCGTCCATGCTCGCCAGGATATGCTGGATGAAGGCATAGTCCGCCCGTCCCTGCGGCGGCGTGCCGAGGATGTTGCGCGACCAGACATCGTGCGCGAATTTCTCGCGATCCCATGTCTTGATCGAATACGGCGGATTCGCGAGGACCACGTTGAAGCGAGCGAGCTGTCCGTTGCGGATGAACTTCGGATCGGCCAGCGTGTCGCCTTTCTGGATGGAGAACTCGGTCACACCGTGAAGGTAGAGATTCATCCGCGCAATGGCCGAGGTGATCGGGTTCACTTCCTGTCCGTACACGCGGACGGAACGATACTCCAGTCCCTGACTCTTGAGATAGTCGAGCGACTTGATGAGCATGCCGCCCGAGCCGCAGGTCGGATCGTAAATCGACTCGCCCGGCGCGGGACGCAGAATCTGCGCCATCAGCGTCACGACCGTGCGGTTGGTGTAGAACTCCTGCGCCGTATGCCCCGCGTCGTTCGCGAACTGTCCGACCAGATACTCGTAGCCCGTGCCCATCTCGTCCGCCGGACACCGCGCAATCGACAGCGTTTCCTTGGAGAAGTGGTTGAGCAACGAGACGATGATCGCATCCGGCATCTTGGCCTTGTTCGTCCAGATCGACTTGTCGCCGAAAATGCCCGTGAGCCCGCCGACGAGACGGCCCTCGATCTCCTTCGGCGGATTCTCGGCCTCGATGCGCATGAACGCCTCGACCAGTTTCGCGCCGATGTTCTCGGTGACCTTGCGCACGTCGCGCCAATGCGCCCCCTCGGGGATGCGGATGATGTAGTCCTGCGCGGCGGCGAATTCGGCGTCTCCGCCCGCCTCTTCGAGATTCCGCTGGAACTCCTCGTCGTAAACGTCGCAGATGCGCTTGAAGAACAGAAGCGGGAAGATGAATTCCTTGTAACCGGACGCGTCGATCTGTCCGCGCAAGAGAACCGCCGCGCCCCAGAGGTACTTCTCAAGATCAGCGATTGAAATCGGCTCCGTCATCAGGACATCACCTCCTTGAACCGCTGCTCGGCCAAGCGAACCGCTTCAACTGCCGCCAAATACTCCCGCTTCACCTCGGCATAGGGCTTCACCTCCGCCTTATGATATACGACGTATCGATTCGGCGAAAGGACACAGCCCTTTTCCTCGACCTCTCGCACGGTCACGACCTTTGAGAAATCCTCCTCGTCGGCAAACCGCTCGTAGAGTCCGAAAAGCCGATCCACGTCCGCAGGGGAGAGTTCGTTTTGCGCCCGTTGGGGCGTAAAGATCTTCGATCCGTCCAGCATCAGCATCTTGCCCACGCGCTCGGGGCGTTTCCGCCTGCGGAGAATAAGAACGCAGGGTGCAATGCCGGCACCGTAGAAAAGCCGCTCGCCCAAGGTGACAACGGCCTCGATCAAGTCGCTTTTGACAAGCTTCTCGCGAATCTGACCTTCGGCATCGCCACGGAAAAGAACGCCTTGCGGCAAGACGACGGCGACACGTCCGTTCTCCCAGGCCATCGACGCGACCATGTGCTGAAGCCAGGCATAGTCACCGCAGCTGTCAGGCGGCGTCCCCCAGAGATTGCGTCCATATCGGTCGCTGGACCATTCCGTCGCTCCCCACTTGTCAAGCGAGAACGGCGGATTGGCGATCACGCACTCGAACCGGGCCAGCTGATCGCCAGAGACGATCTTTGGATCGCGCAACGTGTCACCCTGTATCACATCAAAATCCGCCGCGCCGTGCAGGAAGAGGTTCATCTTCGCGACGGCGGCATTCGTTACGTTCTTCTCCTGTCCGTAAATCGAGCCGCAGCACAGCGTATCGTTGTGCATGTGGTGGATGGCTTCGATCAGCATTCCGCCCGAACCGCAAGCGGGATCATAGACGCGTTCGCCGGGCTGTGGATCGAGAATGCGCACAAGCAGCTTGACCACTGCGCGGGGTGTATAGAACTCACCCGCCTTCTTCTTCGACTCGTCGGCAAACTTCTTCAGCAGGATTTCGTAGGCATCGCCCATCAAGTCAGCCGAATAATCACCATTCCCCAACCGCCGCTTGGAGAAGTGATTCAAAAGATCGGCGATGCGTCCGTCCGAGAGAATAGACTTATCCGTCCAGTTCGCCGTGCCGAAAATCGACAAAACGCCATACAGCGTATTCGGGTTCGCGAGCTCTATCTGCCGCATCGCCCCGACAATCGCCGCGCCCAGGTTTTCGGTCCGCTTTCGGATATCCGCCCAATGGCAGCCCTCGGGGATTACAAAACGGTGCTGTTCCGGGAAAAGCGCATATTCCTCGTCTCCGCCGGATTCTTCCAACGCGCGATCACGTTCCTCATCCCACACGTCGCTGATGCGCTTGAAGTACAAAAGCGGAGTAATGTAATCCTTGAAGTTCTCATGGCTCACCGGACCGCGAATGATGTCACATGCCTTATACAGAAACGCATAAAGATCCTGCGCCCCCGACAACTCGACAGGCTTCCCTGCTTTCGCAATGCCCTTTCGACTTCGTTTGGGTCGCTCCAGTTCCGGCATTGGCTTATTGTCCTCTTCCGTCACAAATACAATTTTCGGAATCGCCGACTTCAGCGGCGACCTTCTCAACGGCAAGCCGCATATCCAAATCGTGTAGCCCGGGATATGCGGACTCAAGCCATTCGGGAGTGATTTGATCGACAATGTCGCGGCTCTCCGTCCCGGTCTGCCACTGATATTGAGCATAGAACTGCCCAATCCAGTTGGGGGCAGATCCGCGGAATGGTCTGCCGTCCTTGATGTCATGGGCGTCTTCAGCCCGATAGTAGTCCATCAGCTCCGAAGGACTCAGCGTAGCAAGGTAGACGTCGCCCCTGTCCAGAAACCGCCGCGTGTCGCTTTTCATATAGGCGCGGATGAATTCCCGTCCGTCGACATTCGGCGACACATCCTGAAGCCGCTCGAACAAGGCGCCCTGCGTCTCGGAGATTTCCTGAAGGTATGCAGCGTTATACGGATGTCCAGCCATTATCCATCCCCCCGTAAGAGATCGGAGAACAACCGCTCAAGGCGATTGAACTTCTGGTCGGCTATCAGCGCGCGCATCTTTTCCCGTGCGGCGCCGTCCCTTGCTTCGTATGCCGCGTGGTGCGCATCAAATATCACCGGCTCCCTGAGCTCAGGCAAAGGCTGCAGATTGGCATACGCCTTTGGCGACTTCACGACATACTGAATGCCGAATCCGCCTAACTTCAGCAACTTGTCAAGACAATCCGCGTCAACCTCGTCCCGCACAAACGATTTTACTATATAAAAATAGGATGCATCGGCGCGCCACCCAACCTGTACATCATAATCATCGGCATCCGCAACACCAAACCTATCTATGAACAACGGCGCACGACGCCTGTAGGCAGCCGATTCGTCAGCATCACGGTGTTTCATCAATTCCGCAACCCAGGCAAATACGCCCCTGTCGCGAAAATCCAGAACTTTCAGTCCTTCCAGTTCCAGATCAAAGGCATGTACCCATCCATTGTGAGACTTGGGACGATACACAGACCATTCCTTCGCAAGATCGGGAACTTCAGTCAGATAGAATCCCCTTCCAAAATCATGTCGATCCTGGCCGAGCCCATATTGCGGCTCGACTGTCGCGTTCTGACTGCCATGGTAAAGTCGTATCTTCATCTTTAGATTCGCTGTTGTGCATTATAGCACAATCCCCTCGGCTTGTGGGCGTCATTCTGCAAAAATCAGCAACAGCCAATTTTCGACTTCGCGCCTTCTTCCGTGGCAAAGGGCTGGCCTATCCTCTACCCTATACTGCCGCCACGCGGCGAAATCTCACGCAGGATTTCAGGGTGTTGTAAAAAAAGCAAAACCCGCCCTTGACTTCTCGTACGCAATTTCGTACAATATCACGCACCGACACTCAACAAAGGAGGAATGCCATGTTCGATTTCAAGCCAACCGAAGACATCATCTCGATGAGCGAGTTCCGCAACACTCTCGCGGACTGCGTCGCTCGCACCGCCGAGACACACCGCCCCATAATCCTCACCCAGAACGGACGAGCCACCTCCGTGTTCCTCTCCGCCGAGGAATGGGAAAAGATCGCGGAGAAGCTGTACAACGCAGAAGTGTATGAAGACATACTTGTCAGCGAAGGTGAATCCGAGCGAGGCGAGGTATACACACAAGACGAGGTAAAGCAGATGCTTAACGCAGAACTCAAAAAACTCTCGTCTCGGAAAAGCTCCAAGAAACGCACAAAGAAATTGGCGGTGGCTTGATGAACCCTGTTCCTCAGTGGACCAAGCGCGCAAAGAGGCGCCTTCGTGATGCCTTTTTGTATATCGCGGAAAACTTCTATCCAGAGTACGCCGTCGCATTTGAAAACGATGTTTTCAGCACCACGGAAACCATACCACAAAATCCCCAAATAGGTGTTGAAGCTTTTGCGAGCATGAAACGCCCGCAATACCGCAAAGTTCTCTGCAAAAACCGCAATTGGTGGGTGTACTACAGAATCAAAAAAGATTGCATCGAAGTCCTGTCAGTGAAGCACATACTCCAACAGGCTCGCACCTTCCGTGATCTATAGTTTGTCTGCAGCACACGAAGACGATACCGCGCGGCGAAATCTCACGCGGGGATATAGAGGCTCTTCCGGTCAGCGGGGTGAGGTCTTCAGGTGCTTCTGCACGGCGGGAGTGACGAACGGAGTCGTGTCGCCGCCGTAGGAGGCGATCTCTCGCACCGTGGAGGCCGTGACGTAGGCGAGGTTCTCGCTCGGCATCATGAAGAGCGTCTCGATCTCCGGCGCCATGCGGCGGTTGGTGAGCGCCATCTGGAACTCGTACTCGAAGTCGCTATAGACCCTCACGCCGCGGATGACGACGCGCGCCTTCTCCCTGCGGCAGAAATCGACAAGGAGGCAGTCGAGCATCTTCACCTCGACGTTCCTGAGGCGCGCCTTCCTGACGTCCTCGCGGATCATCGCGAGGCGGTCCTCGGCCGAAAAGCGCGCGCCCTGCTTCGCGCTCGTCGCGGCAACCGCCACCACAAGTTTGTCGTACAGCTTCGACGCGCGCTTGATGAGGTCGAAGTGACCAAGCGTCATCGGATCGAACGTGCCCGGATAAACTGCCTTTTTCTCTGCCATGGTGAATATATTATACCAAAAACAGACCACTCGCGGCGGACTTTACCGCTTGCGAGCCCTGCGCTTGAAGAGCGCCCGCACGCCGTCGATGTACGGACGGTCCGTCGCGATCTCCAGAGTGTCGATGCCAGTCTTGCGGAAGAACTTCGTCAGCTCCTCGCGGTCGGACTCCGCCTGCGCGGCAAATGCGCCGCGCACCTTCGCGCTCGACGTGTCGACGAGCATGAGCTCCCCCGTCTCGGAATCCTCAAGCTCGACGAGCCCCACGTCGGGAAGCGCCGACTCCGCGGGATCGGAGACCGGCACGCATATCACGTCGTGGTGCCGCGCCGTCGCGCGGAGGAGGCGCTCGAAGGACGTGGTTCGTGATTCGTTGTCAGTGGTTCGCGACGCGAGGAAGTCGCTCACGAGGAAGACGACGGCGCGGCGCTTCTGCACGCCGTTCAGGAACTTGAGCGCGCCCTCGATGTCCGTCCCGCCCTTCGCCTCGTCTTCCGCTGCGAGCACCTCTCGCACGAGGCGCATCACCGAGTCGCGTCCCTTGCGCGGCGGGATGTACTTGACGATCTTGTCGGAGAAGAGGACGAGCCCGATCTTGTCCTGGTTGCGAATCGCCGTCAGAGCGAGGAGCGCCGTAACTTCGGCGGCGAGCTCCATCTTCGAGCGCGTCCGCGAGCCGTAGCTCTGCGAGCCCGAGACGTCAACCATGAAGAGGATCGTGAGCTCGCGCTCCTCGGAGTAGCGCTTGATGTAGGGAACGCCTGTCCTCGCGGTGACGTTCCAGTCGATCGTCCTGACGTCGTCTCCTGCGATGTACGGCCTCACCTCGTCGAACTCGACGCCCTGCCCCTTGAACGTGGAATGATAGTCGCCGGCCAGCTGGTCGTCGATCAGGCGGTTGGTGAGGATGCGTATCTTCCCCACCTTCGCCATCAGTTCTTTAACGTCTGTCGCCATGTTACGGAACGGGCACTTCGCTCAGGATCTTGTCGATGATCTTGTCGGAGGTGATGTTCTCGGCTTCGGCCTCGTAGGTGAGGAGGATGCGGTGGCGAAGGACGTCGTGGACCACTTCCTTCACGTCCTGCGGCGTCGCGTAGGCGCGTCCGTGCATGAGCGCGTTGCCGCGCGCGGCGAGGTTGAGCGCGAGAGTCGCGCGCGGGGATGCGCCGTTCTGCACCATCTCGCCGGTCTCGCGCGTCTTGAAGACGATGTCGAGGATGTAGTCCCCGACCTTCTCGTCGCAGTAGACGTCGTTTACGGCGGCGCGCAGCGTCGCGATGTCGTCGGGAGTGCAGACCGTCTTCGCCGTCGGCTTCTCGGCGCTCTCGGCGAAGCGCTGCATGATGCGGCGCTCGTCGGCCTTCGTCGGAACCTCGACGAGGCACTTGAACATGAACCGGTCGACCTGCGCCTCGGGAAGCGGATACGTCCCCTCCTGCTCGATCGGGTTCTGCGTCGCGAGCACGAGGAAAGGCTTCGGCAGCGCGTACGTTTCGTCGCCGATCGTAACCTGGCGCTCCTGCATCGCCTCGAGGAGAGCGGACTGCACCTTCGCCGGCGCGCGGTTGATCTCGTCCGCGAGCAGCAGGTTCGTGAACACCGGACCCTTCTTCGGCGTGAACTCGCCCGTCTTCGGGGAGTAGACAAGCGTTCCGACGACGTCCGCCGGGAGGAGGTCGGGCGTAAACGAGATTCGCCTGAACTCAAGTCCGAGCGCCTTCGCGAGCGTGTTGCACGACAGCGTCTTCGCGAGGCCCGGAACTCCCTCGAGGAGGATGTGCCCGTCGGTTATCATCGCAAGCACAAGCCGGTCGACGAGCTTCTCCTGCCCGACGATCACCTTCGCGACCTCGTCCTTGATCCTCGCCACGAGTTCCTTCTGCGCGGCGATCCTGTTCGTTGCTTCCTTTAGGTCCATGTTGCTCCTTCGTTTTAAATCGTCAGCGCCGCGGCATTCCGCCGCGGTTCCGTTTCCGTATAGTATACCACACTTTCCGCCCGAGCGCGACGGGCGGGATTGCAAAGTGCAGCGGAATCTGATAGACTTATCGGCGATGGAGACCGTCCTTTACATCACCGACCTTCACGTCGGCTCGCACGTCGGCGAATTCGCCGGCGTGGTAGACCGCGCCGCCGCGCACCGCTGGCGCGTCATCGAGGTGGAGCTCGAGCGCACGACGCGCTCCATCTCGGAGATTCTCGGCCAGTGGCGTCCGGCAGGCTGCATCATCGAGGGAAGCAAGACGGACTCCCTCGACCTCGCGCGCACGTTCCGGGGGGTGCCGGTCGTGTACATGGACCCCGACCCGACCAACGCGCTCCACGCCCGCCATGTAGTGACCGACGATCCGGACGCGACGGCGCGGATGGCCGCGCACGAGCTGGTGCTCACGAAGCCAGCGTCCTACGCCTTCTTCGGATGGTGCGTCCCCACCCGCTGGAGCGAGGGTCGCGAGAGCGCCTTCTCCGCAGCGGTTGCCGCGGAAGGCGCGAAATGCGTCTCGTTCGGCGAGAACTGGGGCATCGGCGACACCCTGGACGCGCAAAGGCGCTTCGCGAAGTTCCTCAAACCGCTACCGCGTCCGGTCGGGATCTTCACTGTCAACGACTACGCGGCAGTCCAGGTCGTCGAAGCGTGCCGCCAGCTTGGCTGGACCTGCCCCGACGACTTCACGCTCGTCAGCGTCGACAACGAGGAGATGCACTGCGAACTCTGTGAACCTACGGTGTCGTCAATCGAGCAGGACTTCCGCGGCGGCGGACGCCTCGCGGCCGACCTGCTCGCGGAGCTCATGGCGAACCCGAAGCTCCCGCCGCGCCACCTTAAGTTCGCGCCGACGAAGCTCGTGCGCCGCCAGTCGTCGCGCGCGCTCGTGAGGAACGACCCCGTCGTCGCGCGCGCCGTGGAGCGCATCCGCCGCGACGCCGCGACCGGCATAACGTCCGCGGACATCCTCGCCGAGATGCCCTGCTCGCGAAGGCTCGCCGAGAAGAGGTTCCTCGCCGCGACGGGAAAGTCGATCCTGGAGGAGATACAGTCCGTGAGGCTGGCGAAGGTCTTCGAGCTGCTGAAGTCGGACGTCCCAATCGGACACATCGCCGCGCGGTGCGGG
>JAEEOY010000076.1 GCA_016284515.1 Kiritimatiellia bacterium
GACCCTGTGGTACTCGGCGTAGCCCTCCTTGTAGTTCTCGTACGGAACCTGCATGCGGAGGTCAAGCTCGTTGTCGAGCTCGAAGGCGGGGATCGTCGGCATGGAGACGACGGCGTGAGCGATGTCGCGGCGCCACTCAAGGCTGGGCTCAAGCGACGGGTCGCCCGGCTTGACGTCCTTCGGGAAGCGCGGCGCTCCGACCATGCACGCGAGCGTCATGAGTCCGGCCTTCTCCGCGCCGCCGATGAGCTTCGGATACCACGGCCACCCACCGTAGTCGCCCGTTCCGCGCGCGGCCTTCATCCAGTCGAACGTATAGGCGTAGTCGCGGATCCACGCGAAGCCGAGGCGGCCCCAGAGCTCGTAGCCGGCGTACATTCCGCCGTGGATGTTGATTCCGTAGATGCTGTTCTTCTGCTCGTCGCCGCGCCATGCGCGGTGCGGGACGCACATGATGTAGCGGCTTGAAAGCTCGACCGGCTTCGGGAAGCCCGTCGCCTTGATGACGACCTTGCTGGCGGAGGGATACGCGACGGGGAGCGGAATCTCGCGCATCGCCGAGCCGTTGACGGCGAGCGGCGCAATCTCGAACGGCGTCTCCTTGCCGTCCACCGCGATCGTCTTCGCCTCGAAGCGGATCATGTTCTCGCCGCCGGTCCAGCTGTAGGCGGAGATCGTGAACACCGGCTTGTCGACGCCGATGTAGTAGATCGCGCCCTCGGCGGGATAGTTGACGGAAAGTCCGCACGGACGGTCCGCGACGTCGATTCCGGCCATTTCCGTGTGGAGGCGGAGGTCGTAGACGTCGAGGATGCGCGACCACGGGTTCGGGTTCTGGTCGGCGCCCCAGTTGTTCTGAGCGACCTCGGTGAGCTTGACCGGGGGTGTGATGTCCTTGGGGAACTCCGCGACGACGGCCTTCCACTCGCGCGTGAGCTCGAGCTTCTGTCCGCCGGCGTCCTTGAACTGCACCTTGAACTTCTTGCCGGTCGCGTCCTCGAAGCCCCACTCGAAAGGAGTGGACTCGTCGTTCCCGAGGCGCATCCACGCCGTCAGCTTGACGGGAGTGCCGGGGAACGTGTTGACGGTCGGCGCGGCGTTCCATCCGCCGAACTTCTTGGGAAGGTAGTTGACCTTGAGCCTGAGCGCCTTAGCGTCCTTCGGCGCGGCCGGATCGGACGGACGCTCGTCGAGCGGAATGATCTCTCCGCCGCAGGTCACCCACTCGCCCGCCTTCCAGGTGTTGAGAACGGGATCGCCGATGTCGCGCGAGACGACGTCCGCCCGCGCAAGAAGCGCAGCGCACACAAGCGCCGCAGCAGTGAACAGTGTTGTCTTTTTCATAGTGCTGACTCCGCAGTTTTCGTTTGGATGCCTAAATGATACCATAAACGAGGGGCACAGACGATCCATTTCGTAAAACTGCAAGCATCCCTTTTGTAAACAGGCGCTCTGGTGGGGCTGCCGGGAATCGAACCCGGAACCTACGGTTTAGGAAACCGTCGCTCTGTCCAGTTGAGCTACAACCCCGCGCTTTCGCGGACTTTCGCCTCGACCCGCGGCGCGACGAAACCTGACGCATCCGCCAATCGGCCGAAAGTGGGAGATATTATACCACTAAACTGCGCGGATAGTCAATGGGCCGCGCGAGCGCGCGTACAGAAAATCGCCTGGCGGTTGACTTATGACGGCAAAAAACGATATAATTATAGGTAATTTTTTTAAGAGGAAGAAGAATATGTCCGAAGATCTGCAGAGTCTCCTTGAGAAGATCAACAGGGATGGCGTGGAAAAGGCAAAGGCCGAGGCCGCGCGCATCATAGCAGAGGCGAAGGCAAAGGCCGACGCGCTCGTCAAATCAGCGGCCGAAGAGGCCGAACGCGCGAAGGCGGACGCGAAAAAGGCGGCCGAGGACTACACCGCGCGCGCAGAGGAGACGATCGGCCAGGCCGCACGCGACACCGTGCTGAAAGTGAAGGCTTCCGTCTCCGCCCTCCTCGAAAACGCGCTCGCCAAGGACGTCGACAGGGCGCTGTCGGACGAGAAGACGGTCACCGGGCTCGTCGCGGACGCAATCAAGGGTCTTGTCGGACCCGTCGAGGTCGCGGTCAGCCCGAAGCTCGCCTCCGCGCTCAAGGCACAGCTCGCGGCGCAGGGCAGCGTCACCGTCGTGACAGACGAGGACATCGGCGCGGGCTTCTCCGTGAAGACGGACGGCGGACGCGTCGAGCACACCTTCACAGAGGACGCGATCGCGGCCGAAATCGCGAAGCGCCTCCGTCCCGAACTCGCCAAGCTTGTGAAATGAGCGTCGACTACATAGTCGCGAGCCTCCCGGCCATCCAGTTCGACGCGCCCGCCCCGATTGCGTGGGACGCGTTCGCCGAAAAGTGCGGAGGCGAAGACGAGGTGGCGAAGCTCGTCAGCGACAAGGGCTGGGACGACATCGAGACCCAGCTCCGCAACGCCATGGCCGAGGCGCGCGGCGGCGCGAAGTACGTCCGCCCCGCCGAAGGCTGCTCGCTCTACTGGAAAAACCGCGTCACCGCGTGCTTCCAGGAAAAGGACGTCGCCGCGCGGCAGAGGCTGCTCGACAAGGTGTGGTGGGACGCGGCGGAGGAGCTCGTTCCGCCGGCATCGCCTCTCGGACCTGGCGCGCTCGCCGCCTACGCGGTGCGGCTCAAGATCGCACTCAGGCGCTCCGCCATCTCGAAGGAGAAAGGCGGCGCCGCGTTCGACGCCGTCACAGCCGAAACGAAGCTGAACTTCTAAATACCGAATTTTAACCCCTTCAACCTTTCAACCTCTTATGACAACAACAGGAAAGATCGTCGCCGTCAACGGAAACATGATCACCGTCGCGTTCGACGGCGCAGTCGCGCAGAACGAGGTCGGCTACGCGATCTGCGGCGACAAGAAGCTCATGGCGGAGATCGTCCGCGTCCGCGGCACGCGCTGCGACATGCAGGTGTTCGACGCCACGACAGACCTCATGGTCGACGACCGCGTCGAGTTCTCGGGCGAGCTACTCGCCGCGGAGCTCGGACCGGGCATGCTCGCGCAGGTGTACGACGGACTTCAGAATCCGCTCGCGGACCTCGCGGCGGAAGCCTCGAAGATCTCGAAGGACGCCGGCTTCTTCCTCCAGCGCGGCATGTACATCCCCGGCCTTCCGCGCGACAAGAAGTGGGACTTCCATCCCCTCGCGAAGCCAGGCGACCGCGTGATGGCGGGCGACTTCCTCGGATGGGTGACGGAAGGAATCTTCGACGACAAGACGATGCCGGGACACAAGATCATGGTCCCCTTCGCGCTCCGCGGCGTCTACACCGTCAAGACCGTCGCACCTGCGGGCGACTACACGGTCACGCAGACGATCGCGACTCTCTCTGACGCGGCCGGCAAGGAAATCCCCGTGCAGATGATGCAGCGCTGGCCGGTGAAGGTTCCGATCAAGTGCTTCACCGAGCGCCTCGAGCCGACTGAGACCCTTGAGACGACCGTCCGCACGATCGACACGTTCTTCCCCGTAGCGGTCGGCGGAACCTACTGCATCCCCGGCCCCTTCGGCGCCGGCAAGACGGTCCTCCAGCAGACGACCGCGCGCTACGCGAAGGTCGACATCGTGATCTCCGCCGCGTGCGGCGAGCGCGCCGGCGAAGTCGTGGAGACTCTGAAGGAGTTCCCCGAGATCGTCGACCCCAAGACGGGTCAGTCGCTAATGAAGCGCACGATCATCATCTGCAACACGTCGTCCATGCCCGTCGCCTCGCGCGAGGCGTCCGTGTACACGGCCGTGACGCTCGCGGAATACTTCCGCCAGATGGGGCTCAACGTCCTCGTTCTCGCCGACTCCACGTCGCGCTGGGCGCAGGCAATGCGCGAGCTTTCCGGCCGACTCGAGGAGATCCCGGGCGAAGAGGCGTTCCCCGCCTACCTCGAGTCCCGCATCGCGGCCTTCTACGAGCGCGCAGGACGCGTCAAGCTGCGCAGCGGCGCGACGGGATCCGTCACAATCGGCGGGACAGTCTCGCCCGCAGGCGGCAACTTCGACGAGCCCGTGACGCAGGCGACGCTCAAGGTCGTCGGCGGATTCCACGGACTCTCCCGCGCCCGCTCCGACGCGCGCCGCTATCCCGCAATCGACCCGCTCGACTCCTGGAGCCACTACAACTCCGTCATCGAGCAGGACAGGGTCGAGAAGGCACGCGCGATCCTCCGCAAGGGAAACGAGATCGGACAGATGATGAAGGTCGTCGGTGAGGAGGGAACGAGCCTCGGCGACTTCACGACGTACCTGAAGGCCGAGTTCCTCGACGCAGTCTACCTCCAGCAGAACGCCTTCTCCGAGTCGGACGCCACGACGCCCGTCGCCCGACAGAAGGTCATGTTCGACATGGTCGAGAAGGTGCTGTCCTCGAACTTCGAGTTCAAGGAAAAGGACGAGACGCGCAAGTTCTTCCTCGGCCTCCAGCAGACCTTCATCGACTGGAACGACAAGCCGTTCGAGTCCGACGAGTTCAAGGCCCTCAAGGATGAACTCGACCGGAAGATAGCGGAGGCAACGGACGGGGAATAGCCGCCGCCGGACTTTCAACTTTTCAACCCTTCAACTTTCAACTTTTCCTGCCATGTTCAACAACAAAGTCTACCACAAGATCGACGCGCTTTCGGGATCCGTCGCGACCCTGCGCGCGGAAGGCGTGAAGTACAACGAGATCGCGGAGATCGAGTCCCGCGCCGGAACCTCCCTCGCGCAGGTGATCAAACTTGACGGACCAAACGTGACGCTGCAGATCTTCGCAGGCGCGCGCGGCGTAGACACCGCGGCGAAGGTGCGCTTCCTCGGCGAGACGATGAAGGTGCCCTTCTCCGAGGCGCTCCTCGGACGCGCCTTCACGGGCTCGGGCGTGCCGCGCGACGGCGGCCCCGCGATCAACGAGAACCCCTCGCCGATCGGACAGCCCTCCGTCAACCCGGCGAAGCGCATCATGCCGAACAGGATGGTCAAGACGAACATCCCGATGATCGACCTGTTCAACTCGCTCGTCATCTCCCAGAAGCTCCCGATCTTCGCGAAGGCCGGCGAGCCCTACAACGAGCTCCTCGCGCGCATCGCGCTCCAGGCCGACTCGGACGTGATCATCATCGGCGGAATGGGACTCAAGTACGACGAGTACCTCAAGTTCCGCAGCACGCTCGACAAGTCCGGCGCTCTCGCCAAGACCGTCATGTTCGTCCACACCGCGGCCGACCCGACGGTTGAATGCGTGCTCGTTCCGGACGTCTCGCTCGCAGTCGCGGAGAAGTTCGCGCTCCAGGGCAAGGACGTGCTTGTCCTGCTCACGGACATGACATCTTTCGCCGACGCCATGAAGGAGATCGCCATCACGATGGAGCAGATCCCCTCCAACCGCGGCTATCCGGGCGACCTCTACTCGCAGCTCGCCGCGCGCTACGAGAAGGCCGTGGACTTCGACGGCGCGGGATCCATCACGATCCTCGCAGTCACCACGATGCCTGGCGACGACGTGACGCACCCCGTGCCGGACAACACCGGATACATCACCGAGGGGCAGTTCTACCTGAGGAACGGACGCATTGAGCCGTTCGGCTCGCTCTCCCGTCTCAAGCAGCAGGTCAACAAGGGCGTTGACAAGTTCGTCGAAATCGACGGCAAGAAGGTCAACATCAACAAGACCCGCGAAGACCACCGCACCCTCATGGACGCGATGATCAAGCTCTACGCCCAGTACAAGGAGACCGTCGAAAAGCAGTCCATGGGCTTCAAGATGTCCGCATGGGACCAGAAGCTCCTCAAGTACGGCGCGGAGTTCGAGGAGAAGATGATGGACCTCTCCGTGAACATCGACCTCATCGACGCGCTCGACCTCGGATGGAAGATCCTCGCCGACAACTTCGAGAAAGGCGAGGTCGGCATTCCCTCCAAGCTCAGCGACAAATTCTGGCCCAAGGCCTAAGCAACCGAAGGGATGCAAAAAGAGGAGGACGGCAGTAACGCCGCCCTCCTCTTTTTTTGCCCAGCGATTCCTGCCGAATCACTCCTTCGCAGGCTCTTCCTTTGCAGGCTCCTCCGCCTTTGCGGGCTCCTCGACCTTCGCCTCCTCGACTGCAGGCTCCGCGGCCTTGGGCTCTTCTTCCTTTGCCTCGTCCTTCTTCTCCTCTTCCTTCGGGGGCTTCGGGAGAAGGCTGTCGACGGAGTATCCGGAGACGATGTAGACCCAGTCGGAGTTGTCGAGCTTCAGGTAGCGGTCGTTTCCGTCCTTCGCCTTGTTGCCGATCGTGGCGACGCGGTTCGTGTCGCCGGCGATCGTAACCTTCGCGACGACGCCTGTCGCGAAGCCGAGGTCCTCTTCGGAGACCCCTTCGGCGATGTCGTTGAACGAGATCCACGGTGTGTCGACGATCTTCGTCTCTACCCACGACTTGCCGTCGGTGCCGAACGCGTCGAGCGAGTCGGAGACGAGAACGGTCTCTCCCTCGAACGTCGCGTAGCGTCCGTGGCCCCACTTGGCGTGCTTCTCGCCGAGCGGAATGGACGCGACCTCCTTGCCGGAGGCGTCCTTGAGCGTCAGTACGTCGGCGTTCTCGATCTTCTTGCCGCGCGAGACCTGGCCCACCTTGAGCTCGGTGAGCTTCAGGAGGTTCTCGGTGAGCTTCGCGTGGTCCGCCGGATAGTTGTGGTACGTCTCGACCGTCCACCCCTTCTCGCCCGACGCGAGCTTCAGCTTGTCGCCGAGCTCGACGCGCGCGACCTGCGAGATGTCGAGCTTCGGGAAGATGGCCTTCCCGTTGAGCTTCGCGCCCGAGGGCTTCGAGCCGGACGAGAGGCACAGCGCAGCGCCGCCAAGAACGGCGGCCGCGCCAAGTAGGATTGCAAGTTGCTTTGTAGTCATTTCAAAAATCCTTTCCTATTTTTTCAACAACCCTTACGCACGCTTCCTGCGCAGGAAGCCGCGGAGAAGCCCGAACAGCACGACGAGAACGGGCACCAGCGCGATGTTCACGACCTTGAGCCTGAGGCCCAGCGAGTCGATGTCGGCGGTGAGTTCCTTGCGGACGTTCTTGAGCTGCTTGCGGGTCTCGGCCTGGCTCTTGCGGAGCTTGACGATCTCGTCCTGCTGCTCCTTCGAGAGGATGAAGCGCTCGCCGCCCTTCTTCTCCTTCTGGAGCGCGGAGAGGCGCTGCTGCGTCTGCTGGAGCTCCTCCTGGAACTCCGCCTCCTTCGCCTGCCACTTCTTCGTCGCCTCAGCCTCGAGCTCGTTCACGACGGTGAACGGACGGTCCGACGCACCGCGCGAGCGGACGCCGATGAGCTCCTCGCGCCCTGCGAACTGCTCCATCGCGTTCGAGAAGAGAGTGAGGTTCTCGTTGATGAGCTGCGGAATCGAGCCGAACGGAGTCCTCATCATGCGCACGCAGAAGTCGTCCGCGAGGAAGTCGCTGTCGGCGAAGAGAAGGACGTTGCCCTTGCCCTCCGCGAGCGCCTTGGAGACGTCGTTCGTCCCGTCAGGCCCCTTCGGGAACGCGGTCTTGAACGTGCCGGAGAGGCGCGCGGCGAGGATGCGCTCCTTCCCGTCCGGGACCATATCCTTCATCCCGCCGTACTGCATCGACATCTTGTCCGTAGAGCAGGAGTTGTCCTTAGACGTCGTGATGACCGGCGCAAAGGCGATGTCCATGTCCTTCTTCTCGAACGTGAACGCGCCCGCGAACGGGAACATGACGTTCGTGAGGTCGGAGACGATCAGGTCGCCCTTATCCATGTTGGCCGTTCCGAGCGAAAGGAACGCGGGGTTGGACTCGACGCCGCCCTGTCCGTTGTTGAGCTTAGTCGCCGCCTCGAGGTCGCAGGAGATCTTCCCCTCCTCGAACTTGACGCCCCACGCGTCGAAGAGCTTGCCGAGCGTGGAAGGTCCGTCGCCGCCCATCTGCCCCATC
>JAEEOY010000077.1 GCA_016284515.1 Kiritimatiellia bacterium
ATGCCGAGCATGCCCTTTCCGAGCCGGTTGAACGCCGTCACACCCGCGACAAGCATCAGGAGCCGGAAGTTCAGCCGCATGTCGCCGTTGAGGATGTGGCTGTATTCGTGCGCGACTACGCCCTGCAGCTCGTCCCGCTCGAGGAACCTGAGCGCTCCCGCAGTAACGCAGAGAGATGCCGCGTCGCACGTCGTCCCGGCTACGAACGCGTTGACGTCGCCGGAATCCTCGAGAACCCACACGGACGGCATTGGCACGCCCGACGCGATCGACATCTCTTCGCAGACATTGAAGAGCCTCAGCCTCGCAAGCGACTTCGCATCGCTCCCCTTTGTCCGCGAGCGGACCACTTGCTTCGCTCCGATGCGCGCCATCAGCTTCTCAGGAGATGAGAGATCGTCGCTCTTCACGAGGAAGCCGATGAGGACGACCAGGAACGAGACAAAAAGCGACCACGCGATAACGGCAGGGTTCAGCACGAACGGCCAGAACGCGAGATCCCTCTCCTCAAGGAGAAACCGAAAAAGCGTCCACGCGCCGCACGCAAAGACGCACGCCGCCGCCGCGACGACCGCGGCGACAGCGAGAACGGCAAGCGCGACGAGCCGTCCGGTGTTCCGCCGCGCTTCGTCCTGGAGCGCGAACGGATCCATCAGAACTTGACCTGCGGCGCCTCGCGCTGCGCGGCGGAGTCTGTGGACTCAAGGAGCGCTGCGGGCTCGAAGTTGAAGATGCCCGCGACGATCGAGGTCGGGAAAAGCTCGCGCTTCGTGTTGTACTCCGTGACGGCGTCGTTGTACGCCTGGCGCGCGAAGGCGATGCGGTTCTCGGTCGAGGAAAGCTCCTCCATGACACGGGACATCTGTGCGTCCGCCTTGAGCTCCGGATAGCGCTCGACGACGACCATGAGGCGGGAGAGAAGTCCCGCGAGGCCCGACTCTGCGGCGGCGAAGGCCTTTACGGCCGACGGATCTCCCGGCGCGGCGGCGAGGGCCTTCGCGGCGCCCGCGGCCTGGTTGCGCGCCTCGATGACGGCGGTCAGCGTCTCGCGCTCGTGCTTGAGGTAGCCCTTGGCGGTCTCCACGAGGTTGGGGATGAGGTCGTAGCGGCGGCGGAGCTGCACGTCGATCTGAGCGAACGCGTTCTTGAAGCGGTTCTTCAGGACGACGAGTCCGTTGTAGAGTCCGACGACCCATGCGATCAGCGCCACGAGTGCGACAACTATGATTCCGACGACTATCAGAGTGTTCATCTTTTGTCCTTTCCTCCTACAGGCTTGTTGCAGAGATTATACCACATTCCCGCGCCATGCGCTCGGCCTCGCGAACGATTCTCGTCGCGACAGCCGCCTTCGACATGAGCGGAAGGCGCTCGACGGATCCGTCCTTCCTGAGAAAGGTCACGCAGTTGGTATCCGTCCCGAAGCCCGAGCCCTTCTTCGTGACGTCGTTCGCGACGATCATCTCGAGCCCCTTCTCGCGGCACTTGCGCCGCGCCTCGGAAATTACGTCGTTCGTCTCCGCGGCGAATCCGATGAGCAGGGTGGTTCGCGGTTCGCGTGCGGCGCGGAGGGAGAGGGTCTTCAAGATGTCGGGATTGCGCACGAGCTTAAGCGTGTCGGACATCTGCCCCTTCTTGAGTTTCCTCGCCGCGCACTTCGCGGGACGCCAGTCGGCGACTGCGGCGGTCGCGACAAATACTGTCAATGGATCTTGGCTTCTCTTCTGCGCGTGTCGTCCGGCAAGAGCCTCCTCTGCCGCGACGAGCATGTCGCGCGCGCTCGTCACGTCGACGCGGCGCACGCCCTTCGGGGTCTTCAGCGAGACCGGTCCAGCGACGAGCGTGACGTCGTGTCCGCGCCTCGCCGCCGCGCGCGCGACGGCGAAGCCCATCTTTCCGGTGGACGGATTCGAAAGAAACCTGACGGGGTCGATGTGCTCGCGCGTCGGCCCCGCAGTTATCACGAAACGAAGACGCTTCATCCGCGGTAGTATTCCTCCCAGCCGCGCCTCGGGGCGGGCCCCTTGAGAAGCATGTCGACTTCCGCATCGCCGATCGCGCACTTCTTCACGGAATCGAACTTGAAGCCGCGGTTCAGGCGCTGCGCGGCGACGCCGAGGCAGAAGATCTCCGAGAGCGGCGCGGCGATATGGAACGGGCTCTTCGCCTCCTCCTCGCCCTTCACCGCAAGGAGGAAGTTGCGGTAGTGGTCGTTGTGCGCCTTCTCGAACTCCGGGACAGGCTCGTCCTGCGCTCCGCAGCGCACGAGCGTCGACGCGTGGGAAAGTCCCTGCCAGACGGTGCCGTCCGCGAGGTAGATCTCCTTGCCGGGCTTGAGCGGCGGATCGATGAGTCCGTCGTTTGCTGTCGACGCGGGGAAGAGCCCCTTGTTGTCCGCATAGCGGAACCCCTCCGGCAGCTTCGGCTTGTTGTCGAGTCCCTCGTACCATTCGAGCGTCACTCCCGGGAACTTCATCGTGAGCGTGTCCTGGACCGGGAACACGTAGGGGTTCCATCCGATGACGTTGGAGATCGCGACCTCGCTCGGGAGCGCGCCCTTGAGCGTGAAGCGGTGGACGCAGTCTAGGATATGTGCGCCCCAGTCGCCCATGCAGCCGTTGCCGTAGTCGTACCAGCAGCGCCACTCGCCGTACGCGAGGTCCTTGGAGAAGTCATGCCACGGCGCGGCGCCGCACCAGACATCCCAGTCGAGCGTCTTCGGCAGCTGCTCGGCCTTCGGATACGACGAGGTCTTTCCGCCCCACTTGTGCCAGCGGCGCTGCATGTTCATGTGGGAGACGACCTTCGTGACGTCCTTGATCACGCCGTTGGCCACGTAGTCGCGGTACTGGTAGAAGTTGTTCCCGCTGTGGCCCTGGTTGCCCATCTGGGTGACGACGCCGTACTTGCGCTCCGCGGCCATAAGGAGCTCGCACTCACGGAACGAGTGCGCGAGGGGCTTCTCGACGTAGACCGCCTTGCCCAGGCGCATCGCGTGAATCGCGGCGCAGAAGTGGGAGTGGTCTGGGATGCCGATGAGCACCGCGTCGATCTCGTCGGCCATCTTGTCGAACATCTTCCGGAAGTCCTGGAAGCGCGGCAGCGCCGGAAACTCCTTGAGCGCGTCGAGCGTGTGCGGCGCGCCGATGTCGGTGTCGCAGAGGGCCACCACCTCGCAGAGGTCCTTGTTCTGCGCGAGCGCCTTCAGGTCGAACCACGCCTGCGCGCCGCATCCGATCGCGGCGAGGCGGACCTTCCCATTGGCGGCGTACGCCTTTGGCGAGAAGCATCCCGGCATCAGCGGATACGCACCTGCTGCGAGAATCGTGGATATGAAACTGCGGCGGTTGATGTTCATCTTGTTTCCTCCTTTGTGAAAAGCTTTCCTAGATTATACCAAAACCTGGGGCTCTCTGCGGAACTTCGGATTGTTCCCCGCGATGACGAGCGCGACTTCGCCCTTCACCTTCGCGCCTTCGTACTCCTTCGCGAGGTCGGAGAGGTATCCGCGCGAAACGCGCTCGTGCATCTTAGTGAGCTCGATGCATACCGCCGCCTCGCGGTCGCCGAGCGCGTCAAGCGCGGCGGCGAGCGTCGCGCCGATGCGGAACGGCGACTCGTAGCAGATGAGCGTGTGCTCCTTGTCGCGATCCTCCGCGAACCAGTTCCTGAGAGCGCCGGGTCCGCGCGGCGGGAAGCCGCGGAACGTGAAGGACGACGTGGAAAGTCCGCTCATGAGGAGCGCGACTTCCACCGCGCTCGCGCCCGGTATCACCTCGTAGGGGACGTTCGCCTGCGCGCACGCTCGGATGAGGCGGTAGCCAGGATCGGACACGGCGGGGTATCCCCCGTCCGAGCAGAGCGCGACCTCCCTCCCCTCGGCAAGCAGCGCGAGCACCTTCTCGGTGACGCGCTCCTCGTTGCCCTGGCGATAGGAGAACATCTCCTGCGGACGCGGAATCTCAAAGTGCGAGAGAAGCTGCCACGTGCGGCGCGTGTCCTCGCACGCGATGGCCGCGGCGCCCTTGAGCGCCTCTATGGCCCGCGGCGAAAGGTCGCCGAGGTTCCCTATCGGAGTTGCGACTACGTGCAGCATGGCTCAGCGCGCCGTGTGGACCTCGATCTGCGGGAACGGAATCTTCACGCCGGCGCTGAAGAGCGCCTCCTTCACCTCGGTGAGCGTCGCGGACGCGACAGGCCAGTAGTCCGCGCTCTTGACCCACGGACGCACGTTGATCTGCACCGCGCTGTCGTTGAGCGACGCGACCGCGACTCCAAGCGCCGGCTCGGAGAGGACGCCGGGGATGCGAGAGACCGTCTCGCGGATGACGTCGATCGCCTTGGTGACGTCCTCTCCGTAGTCGATGCCGACCTGAAGGTCGACGCGGCGGAGGCCGAGCGTGTTGTAGTTGACTATGGGACCGCCCCAGACGCTCTTGTTCGGAATCACGATGCGCTTTCCGTCCGCAGTCTTCATCACGGTGGCCATCATGTTCACCTCGAGGATGCATCCCGTGTGGCCCGCTGCGTCGACGACATCGCCGACCTTGAACGGCTCGTTGATCGCAATCATCATTCCGGAGGCGAGGTTGCCGAGGGACTCCTGGCACGCGAAGCCGATGATGAAGCCCGTGGCGCCGAGACCGGCGATCAGCGGCGCGACGTTCACGCCGAGACGTCCGGCGATCATGATGAGAAGGACCGCCCAGCACACCTTCGTGACGACGGAGCACGCGAAGTTAATGAAAAGCGTCTGCTTCGCCTTGCCGCGCATAAGCGCCTTGCGGACGAGTGCGTCGATCAGCTTTATGACGAGCCATCCGACGACGAGGATCAACGCCGCAGCGAGAAGGTTGACCGCGAAGTCGAGCCCCTTCTCCGTAACCCACGTCATCACCTGCGAGGCGACCTCCCTGCCTTCGTTCAGCTGCGCGCCGAACGCGCCTGTGACTTTTTCCGCAACTTCAACTTCGTTTGTCATTTTCCGTTTTCTCCTTTTTCGATGTTATGCAAGATCTCAAATGAACCGTCCCGTGAAGGAGGCCTTGCACGCCTTGACGGCGGAGACGGGCCCTTCACACACAAGCGTGCCGCCGGAGTCTCCTCCGCCCGGTCCGAGGTCGACGATCCAGTCCGCGCAGCGGATGACGTCGATGTTGTGTTCGATGACGATGATCGTGTTGCCCTGGTCGCGCAGGCGCAGGAGCAGCTTCATCAGCTTCGCGACGTCGTCGAAATGGAGCCCCGTCGTCGGTTCGTCGAGAAGATAGAGCGTCCGCCCAGTCGAGCGCCGAGAGAGCTCGGTGGCGAGCTTGATGCGCTGGGCCTCTCCGCCGGAGAGCGTCGTAGCGGACTGCCCCAGCGCGACATAGCCGAGTCCCACGTCCGCGAGCGTCTGCAGCTTGCGGGCGAGCGACGGTACCTTCGCGAAGAACTCGCACCCTTCGGCGACGGTCATCTCGAGGACGTCGGCGATGTTCTTGCCGCCGTAGGTGACCTCGAGCGTCTCGGCGTTGAAGCGCTTGCCTCCGCACTGGTCGCATGTCACGTAGACGTCGGGGAGGAAGCTCATCTCGAGCTTCTGGAGTCCGTCGCCTCCGCACGTCTCGCACCTTCCGCCCTTCACGTTGAACGAGAAGCGCCCCGCGGTGTAGCCGCGCGCGCGGGCGGACTCCGTCTTCGCGAAGAGCTCGCGTATCTCGGAGAAGAAGCCGACGTACGTCGCGGGGTTGGAGCGCGGGGTGCGTCCGATCGGCGACTGATCGATCTCCACGACCTTGTCGAAGTTCTCGAAGCCGGTGATCTTCTTGTACTTTCCGGGGACAGCCTTGGCGTGGTAGAACTTCTGAAGAAGCGCGCGCTTGAGCGTCTCGTCGACAAGCGTCGACTTGCCGGATCCCGAGACGCCCGTCACGACGGTGAACGCTCCGACGGGGAAGTGCGCCGTCACGTTCTTGAGGTTGTGCTCCGACGCGCCGGTGATGACGAGGGCGGGGCGTGAGCGAGAATTTTTTGGGGACGTGGGCGGCGTGAGAGTCGTGAGTGGCGCGAGGCCCACGTCTTTCATGTCTCTCAGGCCCCTCACGCCATCGCCTTTCGCAATTTTCTTTCTCCCCGTCAAATAGTCGGCCGTCAGGCTCTTCGCCTTGAGAAGGCCCTTGAAGTCGCCCTGGTACATCACCTTGCCGCCTTCGCGTCCTGCGCCGGGACCGAGGTCGACGATGTAGTCCGCAGCGCGCATCATCTCCTCGTCGTGCTCCACGACGACTACGGTGTTGCCGCGGTCACGCAACCCCTTGAGGGTCGAGATAAGCCGCTCGTTGTCGCGCGGGTGGAGTCCGATAGTCGGCTCGTCGAGGACATAGAGAACTCCCGTGAGACCAGAGCCGATCTGGGTCGCGAGGCGGATGCGCTGCATCTCCCCGCCGGAGAGCGTCGAGGCGGCGCGGTCGAGGGTGAGGTAGTCGAGTCCGACGTCGAGCAGGAACTGGAGCCTACGCACGATTTCGGCGATGATGTCCTTTAGGCCTGCGAGCTTGGCGGATGGCGCCGCGGCAGAGGCAAACTTCCTGAAGAACTCGAGCGCTTCGGTGACCGGCATCGCCATCACCTCGACGATCGACTTCCCTGCGACCGTCGCCGCACGCGACTCTGGCCTGAGGCGCGAGCCGTTGCAGTCTGGGCATGTCTTGTAATTCTGGTAGGCCTCGAACTTCGCGCGCATCTCGTCGTCCTCCGCCTCGTCGAGGCGGCGCTTCAAAGACGCGAGCACTCCCTCGAACGGACGGTCCACGCGACGCCACGGGAGGACGAGGTCGTCCTTGAAGCCGTGCATGAGGTCGTGCCGGAACTTTGCCGGCAGCTTCTCGTAGGGCGTCGAGAGCTTCACCTTGTACTGCTTCGCGATGTGGGCGAGGAGCTCCTTGTGGTAGAGGATGTTCATCTGGCCCATGCGGCGCCAGGGGTGGATCGCCTCCTCGAGCGGAAGCGACTTGTCGGGCACAACGAGGTCTTCGTCGAAGTAGTAGAGCTGCCCAAGGCCGGCGCACGTCGGGCATGCGCCGAACGGCGAGTTGAACGAGAACGAGCGCGCCTTCAGCTCGTCGAAGGAGATGCCGCAGTCGGGGCAGGCGTTGAGTTCGGAATAGGTGGTCTGGCGCTTCGCGTCTCTCGCCTTCGGCTCGTTCCGCTCCGCGCCAGACGCGATTTTTGTCTGCCCGTCTCTCGCCCTCGGCTCGTTCCGCTCCGCGCCAGACGCGATTTTTGTCTGCCCGTCTCTCGCCTTCGGCTCGTTCCGCTCCGCGCCAGACACGATTTCTGCATTCGGCTTTGTGGGTTCAAGCCACTCCACCATCATGATGCCCTTGCCGGTCTTGAGCGCCAGCTCGACTGAGTCTGTAATTCTCGTCCTGAAGGAGGCGTCGGGCTCCGCGGGAATGACGAGGCGGTCGATGACGACGTCTATGTTGTGCGCTTTCTTCTTGTCCAGCTCGGGGAGCTCGTCGACGGGATATGTCGTGCCGTCGATTCTCACGCGCGCGAACCCGTTGCGCTTCACGGCGGCAAGCGTCTCCTCGTGGCGTCCCTTCTTGCCCTTGACTAGTGGCGAATATAAGATGATTCTGCATCCGGCGGCTGCTCCGCCCGCCAGTATCGACTCTACGATCTGCTCGGCGGACTGCTTCGTAACCGGCTTTCCGCAGTGCGGGCAGTGGGGAACGGCGATCGATCCGTAGAGGATTCGGAGGTAGTCGTGGATCTCGGTGACTGTCGCGACGATAGAGCGCGGATTGCCGCTTGTCGTGCGCTGCTCGATGGAAATCGCCGGGGACAGTCCCTCGATTTTCTCGACGTCGGGCTTCTGCATGCGGTCGAGGAACTGGCGCGCGTAGGCGGAGAGCGACTCGACGTAGCGGCGCTGGCCTTCCGCGTAGAGCGTGTCGAAGGCGAGCGACGACTTGCCGGAGCCCGAAAGTCCCGTGATCACCGTGAGAGAGTTGCGGGGGATCGTGACATCGATCCCCCGCAGGTTGTGAACCCGAGCGTTTTTTATTGTAATATCCATTGCGACGGAGCGGATTTACAATTGCTTGAGGTCCAGCGCAAGAAGGAACTCGGGATTCGACTGCGTCTTCTTAAGGGAATTGAGGACGGACTTCATCGCGCTCTCGGGACCGGCGTCGGAGAGGATGCGGCGCATGCCCCACGTCTTCTCCAGCTCGACCGGGTCAAGGAGGAGGTCCTCTTTGCGCGTGCCAGACTTGTCTATGTCAATCGCAGGGTAGATGCGCTTGTCGGCGAGTCCGCGGTCGAGCACGATCTCCATGTTGCCCGTTCCCTTGAACTCCTCGAAGATGACCTCATCCATCCTGGAGCCCGTGTCAACGAGTCCGGTCGCGATGATCGTGAGCGAGCCGCCGCCCTCGATGTTGCGCGCCGCGCCGAAGAAGCGCTTCGGACGGTGCATCGCGAGAGCGTCAACGCCGCCGGTCAGGATCTTGCCGGAGTGCGGCTGGACGGTGTTGTAGGCGCGGGCCATGCGAGTGAGCGAGTCCATGAGGATGATGACGTCGCGTCCATTCTCCACCTGGCGCTTCGACATCTCGAGGACCATCTCGGTGACGTTGACGTGGTGCTGCGGCTCCTCGTCGAACGTCGAGGAGAGGACCATCGCCTTCGTGTTGCGCTGCATGTCCGTGACTTCCTCGGGGCGCTCGTCGATGAGGAGGATGATGAGCATCGCCTCGGGGTAGTTCTTCGAGATGGCGTTGGCCATCTTCTGGAGGAGGACCGTCTTGCCGACGCGCGGCGGCGCGATGATGAGTCCGCGCTGTCCGAACCCAATCGGCGTGAAAAGGTCGACGACGCGCGTCGAGAACTCCTTGGGGTCGGTCTCGAGGATGATGCGCCGCGTCGGGAATGTCGCGGTGAGGTTCTCGAAGTGGATCACTCGAGCGGCGACGGACGGCTCCTTGCCGTTCACGGTCGCGACGTTGCCAAGGCAGAAGAAGCGGTCGCGGTCGCGCGGATCGCGGATCGGTCCCTCGACGATGTCGCCCGTGCGAAGCGCGTGGCGGCGGATCTGCTGCTGCGTGACGAAGACGTCTTCGGGGCAGGCGAGGAAGTTGTTCTTCGCGGAGCGGAGGAAGCCATGTCCCTCGCGCACGATCTCGAGGCATCCGGAAGCCAGAACCGCTCCGCCGTTCGCGAGGTACCTGCGAATCGCCGCGAAGATGAGCTCGTGCTTGCGGTAGGAGCCGAGTTCCTCAGGATCGGCGCCGGGCATCATGCGCTCGACGATCTGCGGCGCAGGCCAGGTCTGGATGTCCGCGAGGCGGTACTCGGGAAGGTCTGGGTTGCGGTTGGGGTTGGCCGGCGTCTCGGGCTCGAGCTCCTTTTGGTCCGTCGGAAGCGGCGCATTGAGGAGCGGATTCACACTCTCCTCGCCGTTCGCGCCGCGAATCGGGGAGTTGTTCGGCTTGTTGCCGCGGGTGAAGTTGCGTCCGCCGCGGTTGCGGAACTTGTCGCGCTTCTTCATCCCCTGTCCTCCGCCGTTCTGCTGGGACGGCTGGGGCAACTGAGACGGCTGAGCCTGGGGCTGAGACTGGGGAGCCTGAGATTGGGGAGCCTGCGTCTGGGGCTGCTGGTTCTGCTGCTTGGGCTGCTGCTGGGCTGGTTTTGAGGACGAGCCCTTGGTTATGGCCCCTGCGAAAATATCTAGTTCGTCTGACATGTTCTTTTTGTCGTTGAAGTTTAAAGGTTGTATTTTGAATGTTATTTCTGAGGTTTCGAATCACGACACAACCTGCCGCGAAATCCACTCGACGAACGAACGCGCTTCTTCGCGGAGTTCGTCGGGGGAGCCGTCATTGCGGATGACATAATGCGAACGCCTGGCCTTCTCTTCAACCGGCAACTGCGCCGCCAGTCGGGCCTCGGCCTCCGCACGAGTCATCGAGCGCGTTGTCACCATCCGTTCGATTTGACTCTCCCTTTTGGAGACAACGCAGGATATTATATCAAAATTTTTCTCCCAATGCACCTCGAAGAGGAGAGGGACAATGGCGATTTTGAGATTTGGGGGCGAGAGGGACGCGAGGGGCGTGAGAGACGAGGGCCTCTCGTCCCTCGCGTCACCCACGTCCCTCACGACATTGTCTCCCTCGTCAAACCATCTCTCGATTCTCTCCTTCACCAGCGGGTGTATCCTCGCCTCAAGCTCGCGGCGCTTTTCGGGGTCGGCGAAGACTTCCGCTGCGATGCGGCGGCGCTCCGCAGGGTCGGGAATGATTTCGTGGACGATATCGTCGGCGTCGAGCGTCTCGACGCCCAACTCGTTAAGAAAGCGAGAAAGGAGGGATTTGCCGCAGGCAATCCCTCCCGTCAGTGCGATTTTCATTGTATCGCTTTATTCGGCTGCAACTTCGGGGGCAGACTTGACTTCGCCTGCGGAGCCGGGCTCCTCGAGGTTGAATCCGTCGTTGTGCATCTCGCGTCCGCGTCCGTCGACGATGCGCGTCGTGACGAAGATCAGGAGGTTGCGCTTCGACGTCTGCTCGGAGTGGCTGCGGAAGAAGCGGCCGAGGAACGGAATGTCGCCGAGGAACGGAATCTTGTCGTCCATCGCCTTGCGGGCCTCGGTGATGAGACCGCCCATGACGATCGTGGCGCCAGGATACACGCTGACCTTCGAGTCGACGGAGCGGACGTGGAAGAACGGCTGTTCCATCGGGGCGTCGTAGTACGTGATGTTCTGGTTTCCGCCGGAGATGTTCTCGAACATGTTGGCGACAGCGTTCCAGTAGCGCGTGACGATGCTCTCCATGATGTCGGCCGAAGGCATGTAGCCCTGGTCGGCGAAGGGTCCGTTGCCGAGGGTGACCTGGAGGTTGCCGGCGGAGGCGTTGCCCGTGAACGGAATCCTCATGCCGTAGTTCTTCCACGTGGGCTCGTCGACGACCTGGGTGTTGAGCTCGAGGTCGACAACGTTGCCGTCGTCCGTGAGCGTCGGGGTGACCTGGAGGATGACGCCGACTTCACGCATCGTGAAGCTCTGCGGCTCGACGACCGCGAGAATCGCGGACTGAGAGCTGCCGCCGTATCCGCCGCCGCCCGAGTTGCTGGACTGGAGCTGCACGTCGTAGTCCGTCGGGTAGATGTACTCGGTGACGACCTTCATGACCGCTTCCTCGCCAGGACGCGTAAGCACCTTCGGCGCGGAGAGGAGGTCGGTGTCGCTCCTCTGCGAGAGCATGTGGAGGATCATGGAGAGGTCGGCGTTGCCGAGGAACGCGTTGACGCGCATGAACTGGTCGTTGTACGCGTTGCCCTGTCCGGAGATGTGGTTGTTGAGCGTCGACAGATAGCGCTCGCCCGTAGAGAACGATCCAGACATGTTCGACGTGTCCGAGAAGTCCGTCACGCCCGGAATCGCGTTCACGCCGACATTGCGGCTGCTGCGGTTGTTCCAGGGATTCCTGCCCGAGGAGTTCCAGTGGTGCCAGTCCGTCGAACCAGTGCCGGAGCCGGGCATGATCGAGGCGGTCGTGGAAGAGGCGGTCGTGGAGTCGCCGTCCGCGCCGGTGATAGAGCCGGAGCCCTTCGTGGTGTTGGGCTTGTTGTAGCGGCTCTTCGGGCTGCCCCACGAAGCCTCGCTGCCTGCCCACGCACCGTCCTTGATACCAAGGGCGCGGCCGATGTGGCGATTCAGGCCGAGCGTGTAGTCGCCGTTGAGAATCCACTCGAAGCCAAGCGAGTTGAGGTCGTCCTGGCAAACTTCGACGAAGCGGGTCTCGATCTCGACGAGCGTGACCTGCTGGTTGAGCGAGAGGAGGACGTTCTCGAACTCGGCGAGGTTGTCCTGCGTGTTCTTCACGAAGAGGCGGCCGACCGTCTTGACGTAGAAGATCGAGCTGCCCTCAGGCCACTTGACGCCGAGCAGCGAGAAGAACTCCTTCCAGTCCCTCTCCTGGCTCTCCTCTTCGGCGTCGTTCTTCCTGCGGTTCGCCGCACCGCCGAAGGTGGACGTCTGCATGGACGTCATGTCCTCGGAGGCGGTGGACATCTTCTCGAGGAACGTCGAGAGAACGGGGAAGGAGCGGGTGATGAGCTCCTCGGTGGACATGTCCTTGTGCATGACCATGACGATCGGACCCTGCACGGAGAACTTGTAGTCGACCGACTCGCAGACGAGCTTGAGAGCGTCGTAGAACGTGATGTCGCTCGCGGTGATCATCGGGATCACAGGCACGCCGACAGGACCGTCGCCCGTGTCGTCCGCACCGGTGTCGGAGAAGTCATCGCTGTCGTCAGCCGCGCTGGCGGTCTTCATGTGGACGGCCTCGGGCGTCTTGAGGACGAAGTTGAAGCCGCGCTTCTCGATCGGGATGTCGGGACGGTCGAAGTCCTTGGAAGCGCCGCGGAAGTACTCAACCGCGTCGATGATCGTCGCCGGCGGCTTGAACGAAATCGCGGGAAGGCGCATCTCCTTCATGCGGGAGATGATGGACTGCTCCATGGTCTGGGCGCGGTCGGGGCCGGTCGGACTCTGGATTGTCTTGCCGTTGTCCTTCTCGTCAAGCTCGCGCGCATCGACGGCGTAGACCGGACGCCACGCCTCGTCGACGTCGGCGATCATGGCCTCGCGCGTAACCTCGCGCTCCTGCTTGAGGATGACGTCGCGCTTGCGCTGGATGGAATCCCTGAGACGGATGGCCTCCTGGTTGTAGGGGTCGTTCTTGATCACGAGTTCGCATTCCTCAAGCGCGAGGTCGATTTCGCGCTGGGCGAGATGGTGGCGGGCGCGCTTGAGGTGCTGAATCTCACGCTCGCGGCGGGCCTTGTAGTCCGCATCGTTGCGGCGGTGGGAGATCTCGCTGACGTCGGTCTTGTACTTGTCGGGATCAACCTCGCTGTTCCATGCCTCAAGCTGACGGCGAGCCTTGGGATGGCGCCTGTCGACGGCCTGATTCATCAGCTTGACCGCTGCGTCGCGACGCCCCGTGCGGTCCTCTTCGAGTGCGGCCTGGTAGAGTCCTTCCGCGATGCCCTCCCTGCACTCCTCCTTGAAGACCTTCGAGCCGGGGCGGTCGTTGAGGAACTTGAAGGCGTTGCCGTAGTGGCGGACCGCCTCCTTGAACTCTCCTGCGACCATGCTGGCGCGCGCCTCTTCGATCTCGCGCATCGCCTGCGCGTCCATCGCCTGGCGGCGGAGCCTTTCGTAGGTGTTCAGTTCATCGATGAGCTCGCTGTCCTTGCCCGGAGCCGCGCCGACCGCAGCTGGCGCACCCTCTTCGGGAGCGGCCTCGGTCGTCTCGGCCTCCGCAGGCGCTTCGGCCGCAGGCTCCTCGGTCGCCTCGGCAGGCTCTTCGCCAGAAACCTCGGAGACGACGTCAAGCGCAGCGTCCACATCGTCGGCGGCAGGCTCGGCTGCAGGTGCAGCCTCCTCTGCGGGGGCGGCCTCTTCAGCAGGCGCGGCCGCTTCTTCAGCGGCAGGCTCAACTGCTTCTTCGGCCGGGACCGCCTCTTCGGCGCTTTCCGGCG
>JAEEOY010000008.1 GCA_016284515.1 Kiritimatiellia bacterium
TATAGAATCACGAGTGTGGGATGGTTGTGTCGAAATCGTTCTTGGATTCGACACGAAGGATGGTTGAGTAGTGGTTGGGGTTGGTTTGGCTGTGGCTGGAGCGTGGTTGAGGAATGGTTGTTGAGCGAAGGTGCATGTTGCGGCAGAAAGTGAGGCGGCGTTTCCTTCGGTTACCGCCGAACGGATCGGAAATTTGGTAAAATATACAACGAATCGAGAAATCGGGCGTGTCGCGAAAAAGCGTGTAACCTTCCGCCGCGTGGTGTGTAGACAGGGCGGAAAAACAATTTCAGGACAACAAAAGGAAAAAGCCATTGGCATTATGGACTTCAGGAAATTCATAAAATCGCTGGGCGATGCGCTGGGAATGAGGCTGGAAAACGCCGGAGGCGCATGCGGGCTGGACATAGACGGCGTGACGGTGATGCTGCACGATGCCGACGATCTTGTTTTTCTTTCGGCCGAAATCGGTCCGCCGCCGCCGGAGGACGGACTTGAGGCGCTTTTCCGCACGGCCCTCAAGGCAAACTGGCTATACCGAGGGACCGGCGGCGCAACGCTCGCGATAAACCCCGAGGACGGCTGCATCTGGCTCGAGAAGTACAATTTCCTCGAGCGCCTTGACGGCGAGAAGGGCGTTGAGATGGTGACCCGGTTCGCCGATACGGCCAAAACCTGGCGCGAACTGGTGGCAGGCTTCAAGCCCGAAGTCCCTTCCGGCGGCGAATATCCTTGTAACCTATTGGTGCGCCAGGTGTAGACAGAGAGGACAACCCAAGACCTTTCAGATGGAGTACCGTCATGCCGCTGCCAAGTATCACGCTTGCCGAGTTCAACAAGATTGCATCTGGCCGGCAGAATGCTGGCCAGGTCGACTTCAAGCAGAATTCCGTCGGCGAGTTCACCGGTGAACTCGTCAAGATCAACAACCACGTCATCCGCAAGAGCAAGAACGACGTCCATCTTGACGGACAGAGGGTGGTGGCCATAAAGGAGGCGTTTCTCGGCGCCCTCGAGAAGGCGAGTGTAAGGGAGGAGGATCTGCAGACGATCCGCGAAGAGCTGGGGCTGTCGGGGGAAATCGATGCCGGAGCGGACGTAAACGCGGCGCTGCTCGACAGGCGCTACACGCCGCTGACGCGCGACCAGATACGCAAGATGCTGGACTGGTACGCCAACTATGGACGCGGATTCGAGGATGGGCAGGGCGTGGCGACGGACCGGGAGGTACGCAAGGCCGACCGCACGCGCAACATGAGCGAATCGAACCAGCGCGACCGCGACAGCGTGAACAGAGAGGTCGGCGCGGCCGCGCAGGCGGGGCGCGACAACTCGATCCTGCACACCATCAAGCTGATGACGGGTGAGGCGCTCGACACGGTCAACGAGGCTCGCATGGGCGAAATCACCGGCAAGAACGCGGTGAACGAGCAGGACGAGTCGAAGACCATCCTCACGAACAGCTTTACGACGCTGTACGAAAAGATGCTGAAGATGCTCACCTCCAACGAATCCGACAAGTTCAAGATGCTCGGACAGGACGCCCAGCTCGTCAAGGGGGATGACGGTAACATATCTGTTCTGCTCGGCCAGGGCGCGACGCAGACGAAGCTCAACCTCAAGATGACAGCGGACGACATCGTGTGCCGGATGATCGGACAGGCGGTCGGCGGCAAGCCGCTCCTCGGCAACAATGTCCTGAAGGAGATGCTGGAGACGACATACGCCCGCGACATGGACGGCTTCCTGGCGGCAGGCGACCGCATGAGCGTGTCGCGCCAGTTCGCCTCGATGATCGTCATGAAGGCGAGCGAGGCGGAGCTGGACAGGAACGAGGCCAACGGCGTCCCCCGCAAGCCGGAGGACAGTGTGCGCTTCGACGACATCTGCTACGGCAACTACGACACGGAATGCCTCGTTGACGTTGCCCTCAATGCAATCGACCACGGAGAGTCCGTCGCGACCAAGGCGGCGCTTGACGACTTCTACAGCCACATCCGCGAGTACAACTCGTCACTCTCCGGCGAGATGAAGGGGATGCTCGCAAAGGTGCTGGACATTCCCATCCAGAGGCCGTCCGAGGGCGACGGCATGATGGAGGTCTCGCTCGTCCAGAATCCCGACGAGATTCTTGAGAAGATGGACGTCCGCGGCGCGCAGCCGCTCGCCGACGACGTGAAGCCCGCCGACGTCGCGGACGTGAAGAACTTCGTCGCGGACATGGTGTATTCCGACGACATGCTCTTCATGGAGCTTTCGGAGAACGTCAACGCCGGTGCGAAGATGCGCGAGGCGCTCGCCGCGCCCGGCCGCGCCGCCGCGCTCGCCGAGATTGTCAAGAATCCGGAAGTGCTTGACTCGGCGGTTGCGCCGACCGTAGCCGACGTCGTGAAGGGCGGGATGCAGAAGTTCGTCGAAATCCTCGACGCCGCGTTCAAGGCGGCGAACGGCGGCGAGAGTCTGTCCGACGCCGCGAAGAAGGACGGCTTCGCCGCCCGCCTGGCCGCGTTCATCGCCGACAAGTCGAAGATATCGGACGACGAGCTCGCGCGTCTGCCGATGATCATGCAGTCGATGGCGATCAAGGGGTGCGAGAAGCTCCAGACGTTCATCAACGAGGTTTTCAACATCGACCCGAAGGCGAAGAACGCCGCAGGCGGACTCACGACGGAACCCTACAAGGACAAGTCGGCAAACCAGATAAAAACGGAACTCGAAGGCAAGACGCTCGACCAGATCCGCAGCGACGCCTCGCAGGCCGACTCCGCCGCGCCGGGGCAGATCGGACTTTTCAAGCAGGTGCTGAGCGGGTACTTCACCGGAATGGGACGTGCCGACAAGAAGACGATCTTCGCCGCCGCGCTCAAGTACGCCGACACGTTCGACTTCAGGGGGCTTGACGAAAAGGAGCATGAGGCGGCGCTCACGAAGGCCACGTCGAAGTTCGTCGGCGCGATCCTGAAGGGCACGAGCCCGCTCATGCAGAAGATGATGCAGGGAATGCCGAAGAGCGTTATGGGCAAGTTCTCCGAGGCGCTCGACGACATGAAGTCGAAGCTCGCGCCTATTCCCCGCAAGATAGTCCAGGCGCATCTCCTCAAGATGATCGAAGACACAAACGCCGCCGAAACGCTCAAGTACCGCCAGATAAAGGGGATCGAGGTAATGAAGTCGCTTGGCGCGGCGTCCGTCGGCGAGGCGTTCCTCTGCAAAATAAAGTACACCGAACAAAGGCTGGCGCCGAATCCTCGGGATCCGTTCGGCGACCAGAATCTGCGCGACATCGAGCTCGGGGCGTTCGTCGTCGTGAAGATCATGCGTCCCGACGCGGAGGAGCGCGTCAAGCGCGAGGCGGAGGTATTCTCCGAGGCGGCGAAGAAGATCGGTCCGGGAATGTCTGCGACATGGAAGGGGCAGCTCAAGCAGTACATGACGGAGTTCGACTTCACCAATGAGGCCAAGAACGTCAATACCGCCTTGGGAATATACTCGGTCGCCAGAAATCCAATGAGCCCCTACAAGGCGATCGCGCCGTCCGTTCACAGCATGCAGCTCAGCAGCATCGTCAAGACCACGAAGAACGCGATGGTCTGCGACCTCGTGAAGGGCGATACGGTCGACAGGATCGCCACCAAGGCGCGCAAGGATGTCGACGAGATGTTCGGGAAGATATTCGTCATCGACCCTAAGACCGGCAAGCCGAAGCAGGTGGAGGGCGAGGACGGAAAGAAGACGCTCGTCGTGCGCGACGACGTGACGTTCCCGGACATAGCGAAGGCGAAGACCAACGTCGGGAAGATATACGCCAACCTCGTCAAGATGCAGAAGATGCTCATGCAGGCCGGCAAGGTGTGGTTCAGCGAGGCGCTGCTCGCCAGCGGAAAGTTCCACGGCGACGCCCATGCGGGAAACCTGATGTTCACCAACACCGGCGTCAAGGATGCGGACGGCATCACGTTCATCGACTTCGGAAACCTCTACGAGCTCAAGACGAATGCTCCGCTCCTCGACTCCTCCGGGAACCAGGTCATGGGCAAGAACGGCCAGCCCGAGACGGTCAACGAGCGCGTCGAGCTCCTGCGCCTCATACTGGGCGCGACGCTCAGAAACGACGGATTCGTCCTGCAGAGCGTCGAACGGCTCCTCTCGCCCGCCGGCAAGGCCTCGCTCGACAAAAACCGCGCCAAGGCCGAGGCGGCGATCAAGGCGATCAACGAGAAGGGCAACTTCTCGTTCCACGCCTGCTACCGCCTCGAGGCGATCCTCTCTGAACTGCAGAAGCTCGGACTTGAGCTGCCGCCGCAGATCAACTGCTTCATACAGTCGATGACGCGCATGCAGAACATGTTCGCGGAGACGAACGCGCTGCTTTCGAAAATCAAGGCGGGGTTCGGCGCGTTCAAGGAGGATGGCAAGTACATGCAGGGAGTTGCAACCGATCCGCACGACATCATCGGACTCAATCTGTTCATGTCCGGCTTGAACGGCAACATTCCCTCCGAAATTGACGAGGCGGATTACGCCTCGACCCTCAAGGAGAGCCTTGCCGGCGAGGTGGACAAGGAGTCCTTTGTCCGTTCGTTCTGGGACAGGCTCGCCTCCTACGACAGCGCCAACAGGGAGCGCTACGAGAAGCAGGCAAACGCGTGCATAGCGTTCCTCAAGCACAGCACGGACCTCGACTCTGCCATAGACTCCATCGCCAAGCGCTGCGCGGAGGAAACGAGCAGGTGCCTGAAGTCGATATCCGACGACCAAGCGAAGTTCCGGCAGTCCTCGCAGAAGCACACGGCGTCCTTCGCGCAGGTCATCATGGGCGTGGTGTTCAGCGGCGGCGAGGCCGTAAGGAACATGTTCGAGAGCAATTTCTCCGGGACGGACAAGCTTTTGCTCGGCGGCTCGGCCAAGTCCATCTCGAAGGAGATCGGCGGCAGCTTCTGGGAGACTCTGGAGACCACGACGAACCGTCTCGTCAAGGGCGCGAAGGTGCTCGGCGAAAACGACGGCAAGAACACAAATGTCGACGCCATCCAGCTCGCCGACGAAGAAAACGAGAACCAGATCAACCTCGACATCTAACGCGGTGGCCGAGGGCTCCCCGAGGAGGAGCCTTCGGACACCGCCGAGCGAATCGGAAATTTGGTAAAATATACGACGAACCGAGAAAACGGGCGTGTTGCGAAAAAACGTGTAACCTTCCGCCGCGCGGAGTGTAGACAAGGCAGAAACAGGAGGTAAGAACATGTCCATCAACCTGAGCAAGGTGAACATCTCGCTGAACGAGTTCCAGAGGCTGTCGATCGGCGAGCACAACGCCGGCGAGGTGAAGCTCGCCGGCGAGACGAAGCTCGCGAAGATGAACCACCACGTCGGCTCGTTCTTCGTCAACAAGGACATCATCTCCCACGAAGAGGTCATCGCCATCAAGCAGGCGCTCGTCAAGGCGCTGTCGCAGAATGGCGTTCAGGAGGACACGCTCAGAAAAATCCGCAATGACCTC
>JAEEOY010000078.1 GCA_016284515.1 Kiritimatiellia bacterium
GCGCATAGTGCGCGAGCTCGTCAGGCTTCTGCCAGTACTCGACGAACTTCTCGGTCGGTAGCCCGACCGCGTTGAGGAACTTCTTCCTCTGCTCGACCCAGTACTTGTGCCAGACCTCCCAGCCCCAGTCGTCCTGCACCGGGCCGTTAAGGTCGGGATTGTCGGCGAGCGTGACGACGTGCCCGTACTGGAGCTCTATCGCCTCGTCGGGGCGGATGAAGAACTCGAGCTCCATCTGCTCGAACTCGCGCGAGCGGAACGTGTAGTTCCTGGGCGTAACCTCGTTGCGGAAGCTCTTGCCCATCTGCGCAATGCCGTAGGGGACGGTCATGCGCGAGGTCGCCGTCACGTTGAGGAACTGCGCGAAGATCGCCTGCGCCGTCTCCGGACGGAGGTACGCGACGTTCGACGGGTCGTCGATAGGTCCGACGACGGTCTTGAACATCAAGTTGAACGGCTTCGGCTCCGTGAGCTCGCCGCCGCAGTAGGGGCAGAAGAAATCGCTACCCGCGACCTTGGGCTGGGGCTTCTTCTTCTGGTCCGCGTAGATGTCCTTGATCTGGTCCGCGCGCATCAGCTTCTTGCAGTCCTTGCACATCGTCATAGGATCGGCGAACGTGTCGAGATGGCCCGACGCCTTCCAGATCTTCGGATGCATGATGATCGTCGCGTCGAGGCCTGCGACGTCTTCGCGACCGCGCACCGTGAACTGCCACCAAGCCTGCTTGACGTTGGCCTTGAGCTCGCACCCGAGCGGACCGTAGTCCCAGAAGCCCGGCATGCCGCCGTATATCTCGGATGAATGATAGATGAAGCCGCGGCGCTTGCAGAGCGCCGACAGGGCGTCGAGTGAGGATTTGCTTTCTTCTGCCATAATGGGGAATATTATACCATATTTTTCAGTACATTCCGCCGTTGACGGATATTACCTGGCGCGTCAGATACGCCGCGCCGTCCGAAAGGAGGTACGTAACGAGCGACGCAATCTCCTCCGGCCTGCCGAAGCGCCGCATCGGAATCGCCTTCTTCACCTCGTCTACGGCCTCTGGCAAAATGGACTGCGTCATGTCCGTCTCGATGACGCCCGGCGCAATCGCGTTGACGGTGATGCCGCGCTTCGCGACCTCCACGGCGAGCGCCTTCGCCGCGCCGACGAGACCGGCCTTCGCCGCGGAGTAGTTGACCTGCCCGCGGTTCCCGACGACGCCGGAGGCGGACGACAAGACGACGATCCTGCCGCGCACCCTTTCCATGATCATCGGCATGAGGCAAGGCTTGAGGACGTTGTAGAATCCGTCGAGGTCGGTGCGCATCACGGCGTCCCACTCCTCGTCCTCCATCGCGGGGAACGCGTTGTCGCGGTTTATGCCGGCGTTGAGGACGACGGCGTAGTACGGGCCGTTGGCCTCGATGTCCGCGTCGAGCGCCGCCTTCGCGGCCGCGCGGTCCGACACGTCGAACACAAGGTCCGTCCCGCCCGAACGCACGGAGTGCGTCACGACGTCGTATCCCTCAGCCGCGAGCGCGTCGGCTATCGCCTTCCCGATTCCGCGGGAGCTTCCTGTGACAAGTACACGTTTGTTCATGGCGGTAATTATACCAAATTTACCGCCCCGTCAGAGGACTCCGAGGAGCCATGCGAGGACGAGCGCACCGGCGACTACTGCCGCGCCCGTGGCGACGGACGAGACGATCTTGCGGATCTTCTTGCGGCGCTTGATGCGCGCGACGAAGTCCTGTATCTCGACGTCCTGCGTCTCGTAGGAGAGCGTCTCCCTCTTTGCGGCGTTCTCGGCCTTCCCGATGAGCGACTTCATGCTGACGATCGTAGGGGCGGAATCGGCCTGGTGGGCAAACTTTACGTCTGAGACGTGTCCGCCCTTTGGCTTGTAGCCGATCTTCGCGAACTCCTTGATGAGCGCCGCGGGCGTCGGTATGCGGCGGTCGTACTCCTTGACGCACATGCGGCGTATAATCACCGCGAGCTCAGGGGGAACGTCGGGGTTTATGTCGCGGATGTCGGGGAAAGGATCGGACGAAAGAGTCTGCGCGAGGATCTGCGGCGCGTTCGGCCCGTCGTACGGAACCTGCCCCGCGATCATCTCGAACAGGACGACGCCGAGCGAGTATATGTCCGCGCGCGTGTCGACGACGGACGCGTCGAGCGCCTGCTCCGGCGCGACGTAGGCAGGAGTCCCGAAGACGCTCTCCGCCTCCGTGCACAGCGAGTCCTTTATGTCGTCCGACTTGGCGATGCCGAGATCCACAAGCTTGACGAGTCCGTCCGGCTGGATCATTATGTTCTCGGGCTTGATGTCTCGATGCACGACGTGGTACTTCTGGGCCGCGTTGAGCGCCTCGGCGACCTGGAGCACCACCTCCACCGCGCGGTCCGGCGCAAAACGCCCCGCAAAAGCGAGCGCCTGGCGGAGGTCTCCTCCGGAGATGTAGTCCATCACGAGGTAGTAGAGCCCCCTCTCCTCGTCGTAGCCGCAGTCATGAACCGCGACGAGGTTGGGATGGCGTATGCGCGTCGCTATCTTCGCCTCGCGCAGGAAGCGCTTGACGTACTCCTTGTTCTCCTTCGCCACCTCCGGGAAAAGCACCTTGAGCGCGTAGATGGTGTCGAGTATCTCGTGACGGACGAGATACACCGCGCCGAGGGAGCCGTTGCCGAGAAGCCGCTCAATCACGTATCCGCGGAACTTCTCCCCGTTCCTGAAGACCTCCTGTCTGCCGAAGTTCATGCGCGCCCCCCAATCTTCACGACGATCACCGAGAAGTTGTCCGACGCTCCGGCGCTCTCGACGAGCGAGCGGATGCGCTCCGCGATTTCCTTCGCGCGGCCGCCTTCAGAAAGCGCGCCCTTCAGGAGCGCCGGCGGGACCATTCCGTGCACGCCGTCGGAGCACAGCAGAAAAATGTCCCCGGCATGCATGTCGACCTTCTTCCACTCGAGCCGCGAGTTCTGCCCGACGCCGACGGCGCGCGTGAGGACGTGCGCAAGCATCGAGGCACGCGTCTCCGCCATCGCGCCGCCCGGACGCGAACTGTGGTGTCGCAAGATCTCGCGCTCCATCGTGTGGTCGTTGGTGAGCTGACGGAACCCCTCGCCGCTCAGGCTGTAGACGCGACTGTCCCCGATGTTGCCGACGACGGCACTTCGTCCGTCCTCCGCATCCGCGACGAGCACCGTCGCCGTCGAGCCCATCTGCTTGTAGCCGGCCTTCGCGGCGTAGGAGCGCACTTCCTTGTCGGCGCGCCTCACCGCGTCGTCGACCAGCCTGACGCGCTCGGGGAAATCGGAGCGCTTCGCAAGCGCGGCGCCCAGCTCGCGGCAGATCATTCCGCTCGCTATCGCCCCGCCTTCGCCGCCGCCCATTCCGTCGGCGACGCAGAAGACGAGTCCGCGCCTGTTGACGAAGACGCTGTCCTGGTTTTCGCGGCGGACCGGTCCGCACTCCGACAAGTGCGCGATGTCCACGTGTATGCGTCTCCGGCGTTTGAAGAGTCCGAACAGCATGATCACATCCCCCTTGCTGCCTTGATTATGGCGAGTACTAGCGCCTCCAGCGCAAGGGCCATGCCCGTCGCGGCGTAGAGGACGTAGCGGTCTTTGTACCACGGTACCGGAGGCGGGGCGAACTCGCCGGTCGGTATGCGGTCCGGATGGGTGAGAAGCTCTAGGACGAGCCTCGCCGAGGGCGGACGCTGGTCGGCGTCCGGAAGCGTCATCTCCGACACGAGCACCGCGAGTTCCGCGGGCGTGTCGGGTCTGCTGAGGCGCACGTCGGGGAACGAGCGCCCCTCAAGCGCCTTCGCAAGCGTCTTCATCGCGCCCTCGCCTTCGTTCGGACGCTTCCCAGCGAGCAGCTCGTGGAGCATCACGCCGAAGGAGTAGATGTCCGCGCGTATGTCGACGGAATGCGAGTCGAGCATCTGCTCGGGCGCCATGTATGCCGGCGTCCCGATCACGGCCGAGGCGCGCGTCGCGCGCACGTCCTCGAACTTCGAGAAGCGCGAGATGCCGAGGTCGGAAAGCTTCGCGACGCCGTTCGCGTCGAAGAGTACGTTGTCCGGCTTTATGTCGCGGTGCACCATCCCGCTCGCCTCGATGAGCACAAGCGCGCGCGCGATGTCGCGAGCGACGGACATCACGCCGTCAAGCGACAGCCCGCCGGGGTTCGCGTTGAGGACGTCCCTCAGCGAGCCGCCCGGCATGTACTCCATCAGTAGATAGCAGAGCCCCGTCCCCTTGTCGCGCGCCGCGCCGTAGACCTGGACGAGGTTAGGATGCTTCACCCTCTTCGCGAAGTCAGCCTCGTGGCGGATGCGCTCAAGGAATTCGGAGTCGGAACCGGAGACGGACGGATCGAGCACCTTGAGCGCGCACCGCAGGCCCTTCGGGTCTTCGGCGAGAAAAACCTCGCCCGTGCCGCCCGAACCGAGCCGTTTTATGATGCGGAGATTCCCGAATATGCTTCCGGGAACCAGCAGCTCTCTCCAGTCCGTCCCCATGTCAGTCCATCTGTCAGGTCCTCTTCAGCTGTGGGAACAAAACAACGTCGCGGATCGAATCCGTTCCGGTCAGGAACATCACGAGCCTGTCGACGCCGAAGCCGAGTCCGCCCGTCGGCGGCATGCCGCACTCGAGAGCGGAGATGAAGTCCTCGTCGATCTTCTCCGTATCCTCGCCCGCCTGGTTCTCGAGCGCCTTGCGCTGCTCCAGCGGATCGTTCTGCTCGGTGTAGCCCGGGCACAGTTCGCGTCCTGCGACGACGAATTCGAAGACGTCCACGAGCGACGGATCGTCCTTGCACGCCTTGGCGAGCGGGACGAACTCGTGCGGAATGCGCGTAACGAACGTCGGCTGCATGAGCTTCTTCTCGATGAGCTTGTCGTAGACCTCGTGCGTGAGCTCGAGCTCGCGCGTGATTCCGTCCAGCTCGAGGTTGGTGTCCGTCTCGCGTCCCTTCGCCTTGGCCTTCTCGAGCTGCGTCGCGAAGTCGAGGTCGAACCAGTCGTCGCCCATGAGCTCCTTGACGAGGTCCTTGTACGCGACGCGCCTGTAGGGCGGATTGAAGTCGATGACCGTCTTCTCCTCGCCGTACTCGACCTTGCGCGTGCCGATGACCTTGTCGCAGAGGTGCGGAAGGAGCCCTTCCATGATCGCCTCCATCGACGTGCGGTCTCCGTAGGCCTCGTATATCTCGCACACCGTGAACTCGGGGTTGTGCGTGCGGTCGATGCCCTCGTTGCGGAAGTCCTTGCCGAGCTCGAAGACCTTGTTCATTCCGCCGACGAGGAGTCGCTTCAGGTAGAGCTCCGGCGCGATGCGCATCACGCAGTCCTTGTCGAGCGCGTTGAAGTGGGAGAAGAACGGCTTCGCGGCCGCTCCGCCCGCCTGGTCCTGGAGGATCGGCGTCTCGACTTCGACGAAGCCCTTGTCCCAGAGGTACTTCCTGATCTCCATGATGAGCCTGGAGCGCGTGAAGAAGCGCGCGCGGCTCTCGTCGTTCGTCATGAGGTCTACGTAGCGGCGGCGGTAGCACTCCTCCTGGTCGGCAAGGCCGTGGAACTTCTCCGGCGGCTGCTCGAGCGCCTTGGCGAGCATGGTCCACTCCTTGACGACGACGGACTTCTCGCCCTTCTGCGTCGTGAAGAAAACGCCCTCCGCGCCGATGATGTCGCCGAGGTTGAGCTGCTTGAACGCGGCGAAGGCGGTCTCGGAGAGCTCGTCGCGCTTGAAGATGAGCTGGAAGCGGTCCGTGCCGTCGTTCATGGTGCAGAAGTTCATCTTGCCCATGCGGCGGATCATCAGCAGGCGTCCTGCGACGCGAACGGCCTTGCCCTCCTCGAATGTCTCCCTCGCGACCTTGAGGTCGACGTGGTCGTACTTGCAGCCGTAGGGCTCGTAGCCCATTTCCTTCAGCGCCTTCATCGACGCGAGGCGCTGCTCGCGGTATTCGTTGGTTTCCATGTCTCAGTGCTTCATCGTGTAGCCGTTGAAACGGTGCGTGTTGTAGAGCTTCTGCCCCTTCACGACCGAAAGACCCATCGCCTTCCTTATCGCGACGATGTCCTTCACGAACTTCGGCGCAAGCTGGTTGACCTTCCCGCCGTGTCCGGACGCAAGAAGCAGCACCTGGCAGTATGCGTCCGCGTTCTCCGCGAACCACTCCGCCTCCTCGATGTCGCGTCCGCCGCACACGATGCCGTGGTTGGCCATGAAGACGACGTTGGACTTCTTCGCGGCCTCCGCGACAGTCTTGGCGACTTCGTCCGTGCCGGGCGTAGCGTAGGGCGCGAGCGGAATCTGCGACAGGAAGATGTCCGCCTCTGGGTTGATTCCGTTCGGCGGGACCTCGCCCGCGAAGAGGAACGCGTTGCAGTGCGGCGGATGGCAGTGCATGCACGCGTTCATGCCCGTCGCCTTCATCATCGCGATGTGAACCTTGACCTCGCTCGTGCGCGGACGGTATCCGCACAGCTGCCCGGCCGCCATGTCGACGAGGCAGATGTCCTCGCGCTTCATGAAGCCCTTGCAGCACAACGTCGGCGAGCAGAGGACGAGATCCTCGCCCACTCGCACAGAGAGGTTTCCGCCGTTGCCGTCGGTGTAGCCCTTGTTGTAGATGCGGCGGCCCATCTCGCAGATCTGGTCCTTCACCTTGTTGATCGCGGGCGAGTCGAAGAACTTGTCGAGCTCGCGGCGCGTCTTCGGCTGCGGGCCGTTCTTCCAGTCGTACGCACGCTCCACGAGCGGCGGGTTGATGTACAGCTTCTTGTCCATTTCAGCTTCCCCTCTTATTCCCAGAGTTTCTCGATTGCGTAGTAGGCGCGCGCCTCGCGCGAGAACACGTGCACTACGACGTCTATGAAGTCCGCAACGATCCATCCGCACTCGGGATCGCCCGTCATGCGGTTGCGCCTGACGCCCGCGTCGCGCATCGCCTGCTGGGCGTTTGCGACGAGCGCCTTGAGGTGCGGGGCGGCCGAACCCGTCGCAACGACAAAGAAGTCGGTGAGCGAGCTCTTGCCACGCACGTCGTATATCTTCACGTCCTCCGCCTTCGATTCCTCCAGCGAACGGGCGATTACCTTTGCCTCTTCAATTGCTTCCATGGCGTAGATTATACCATTTTTTCGAAATCCTTGACGCCCAGATGGTGCCAGGCGTCGAGAACTACCTTCGTTCCATCCTCAAGCACGAGCTTCAGGATGCCCTTCTTCTTCCACTGCGAGCGGTCGACGGACTTCACCTCGCCGAGCATCCGGCGCCTGCCGTCGTAGACGAAGGACTTCTCGTCGTACTCGAAGCGGAAGAACGCCGCAGCGGAGATGTTGATGCCTATGAGCGCCGCGGCTACGAGGCACAGCGCCGCGAAGCCGTACTGCGACTTGATCTTCTGGCGCTTGAAAGCCTCGAGCGGATACCCCTCCGGGGCCTTCGCCTTCTCGATCTTCTCGTAGAGCTCGGCGGCGGGAGTCTTCGGATACGAAACGAGCCCGTCGTATCCGAACCAGCAGCCGAGCCCGACCATCAGCAGGCACACCGCGAGGTGGCGGCGGAAGAACTCGGGGTTGAGCTTAAGCTTCTTCATCGCACCCCTCCATCGTCGACTGTATCGCCGCGAGAAGCGTGTACTTTCCGCCGGGCTCGAGCGTGCGTCCGCCGGGCCAGTCCGAGACCGGCTCCACACACACGAAGCGCCTCCACGAGTCCTCGTCGAAGTCCGGGAGCGTGTAGTTCGTCCCGGGATTCCACACCACCGCCCTGTCGTTCCCCGCGGACGCAATCGCAATCGCGCGCCGCAGCCCGGAATCGACCACAGCGAACTCGTGCCGCGGCGAGGGGGGTAGAGAGAAGATGTGGTCCTTCGGACACGTCATCGCGATGTCGCCGACCTGAACGCCGTCCGCATCCGCCTCCGCGTCGTGGAACGCCGCGCCGTCCAGTCCGCGCACGACAGCCTCGTCGCGCTCGCGCAGGAGCAGGTACGGATGCAGTCCGCAGCTGAAGTCAAACGGCTTTTCGTCCGCATTCGTCACCGTGAGCGCGATGTTGAGCTTCATCGAGACCGTCACCTTTATCGCAAGTTCGAAGTCGTGCGGCCACAGCGAGCGCGTCGCGGCGTCCGACCGCAGCACAAGCGTCGCCTCGGTCATCTCGTCCGAGTACTCAGTCGCCTTCACCTCGAACGGCATCACGCGCGCGAAGCCGTGCTGCGGAAGGTCCTTCGAGAAGCGGTTGCCGAACTGCGGAAAGCACACCGGCACTCCGCCGTGGAAGGACTCGCCGCGGTTGTAGTCGCGCTTCGAGGGGCGGAACAGAACCTCCGAATGCCCCGTCGGACGGTACGACAGCACGTTCGCGCCCATCAGCGCGACCTCGGCCGTTCCATACTTGTTCGCGAGCACCACGTTCGGATACCCGCAGTGTCCGGGACGGAAAACTATCCGCCCCGGAGCGCCGTAGCGCGCGTTAAGCTGATCGATCGTCATCGACGTACCCTGCCCTTACCTGTTGAAGCCCTTGTGGTTCATGAACTCCCAGATGCGCCCAACCCACGTGTAGCTGCCCGTGCCGGGAGATGCGCTGCGGTGGAAGCAGTGGTTCCTCTTGCAGAGGGTGTGCAGGTCGCTCGCGATGCCCATCCTGCGCATCTGCTCCCACGCCTTGACGGAGTTCATCGCCGCCCAGCCATCCGAGTCGCCGTGGATGAAGACCATCGGGCAGGTCGCGGGATCGAACGCGAACTCCGGCACGAGCCGCGCGGAGTCATCGTTCCCGCCTGTCGTGTTGAGCTCGTCGACTCCGTCCGTGAGCGAATACGCGGGATATATCCCGACGCCCCACTGCACGTTGCACGGGATCTTGTCGATGTCGTCGATGTTCCAGTAGGAGCGGCTCTGCGAGCTCGTCACTCCCATGAGCGTGAGGTGCCCGCCCGCGGAAGAGCCCATGATGCCGATGCGGTTCGGGTCGAGCCCCTTCTCGGCGGCTTTGGAGCGGACGATGCGGATGCAGCGCTGCAGGTCCTGCCACGCCGTCGTGTGCTTCGCGAGCGGAGCCGCGGGGCGAGGAGTCCTGTACTTCATCGTCACGACCGCCATGCCCTTCTCGTTGAGGAAGCGACGCGCCGGCACGACCTCGAATCCGTACGGATCGTTCCCGCTGTACGCGCCGCCGGAGTAGATGATCTGGATTGACTTAGTCGTGAGGTTCGCGGGGATGTACCACTCGAGGTAGGGGATGTTCTGCTTCTCCTGGAAGTCAGGAATCCTGCCCGCGGGCCAGAGCTCCTCCTTCGCGTACTTCGCCGGATCGTGGAAGTCCTTTGCATAGCGCTGCATGAGGTCCTCCTCCGGCGCAAGCTCGCCGAGGAAGCCCATCTGCGTCAGGAACTCGTGCGCGCGGTCGAACCAGTTGTCGTACGCCGCCGCCTTGTCGCCCTTCCCGTCCTGGCCCCAGAAGCCGTGGTGGCGGTCGGCGAAGAGATGCAGCTCGGCGGGGATCTTCCGCTTCCTCAGCTCGCGGTAGACGAGCGTCGAGGCCATCGGGGAGTATTCGTCGGCGCTGCCGTGGAACATGCACATTGGCGCCGTCTTCTCGTCGAACTTGAAGATCGAGTCGAGCTTCGCGTCGACGGCCTGTCCGTTGCGCGTGTTGGGAATGCCGATTCCGTCCGTAACAGCGTAAGCGATCGCGCCGGTGATCGCCCAGTTGATGTGGCACGGAACGTCATCCAGCTCGTCGATCCTCTCGTACGCCGGGGTAAGCGCGCTCGTCGCGAGCAGCGTCGCGAGATGCGAGCCCGCGGACATCGACATAGTGCCGATCTTCTCCGGATCGAACCCGCGCTTCGCCGCCTCGGAACGCACCATCCTCACGGCGCGCTGCCCGTCCTCCCACGCGCTCTGGTGGATCGGCAGCCCTTTCGGACGCGGAGTCCTGTACACGAAGTTGACGCACTGGAAGCCGATCGCGGTGAACTTCCTCTCCCACATCTCGACGAGCCCGACGTCGCAGCAGCATTCGTATGCGCCGCCGGAAATGAGAATCATGCATCCGCCGTTCGGCTTTTCCGGCGCCGGACGCCAGTCGAGGTACGGCGACTTGCCCTTTTCCTTCTCGTTCGTCATCGCCGCGATCTGGTGGTCCTGCGCGTCGGGCATCTTGCCCTCCGGCCATATGTTCACCCGCTCGGCGAACGCCGCACCCGCCAAACCGACGGCGCACAGCGCCACCCATGCCACGCGACTCGCGCGCAACGAACCCCGAAGGACATTGTTTTGCATGTTTTTCTCTCCTTTTTTACAATATTGTACGTCAGATGCCGCGAAGGGCTGCGGCGACGCGCGCGAGACGCTCCTCGGTGGCGAGACGGGCGGACTCCGCATCCTTAGCCCTGCGCTCCATCGCGTCCATCTCCCGCTTGAAGAACTCCTTGTACTCCTTCTGCCTCGCCTCGAACTCGCCTTCGTACTTCGCGAGCCTCTCCTCGAAGTGCGCGGCGTATTCGCCGCGGCGGCGCTCGAACTCGGACGAGAACTCGACCTCGCGCTTCTCGAAGGCCGCGGCATACTCGGCGGCGCGCTTCTCGAAGGCCGCCTCGAACTCCTTCTGGCGGCGCTCGAAGGCATCCGACGCCGCGCCGAGCCTGACGACGAGCCTGTCCACCGCCGCGGCGAGGTCACCGTCATCCGTCTCGGCGAGTCCGGACGACTCAAGAAGCCTGGTGAAAAGCGGACGCACGAGCGGACGGTCGACGAGGAACACCCAGACGACTGCCATGAGCGTCGAGAAGAGCGCGGTGTGGAGGCACTGCATGAGGTCGGCCATCGTGACCGTGTCGAGCTGGAAGTACCCGATGACGATGATGCCCCACAGCGTTCCGAAAAGTCCGAGCGCGACGTTGAGCTGGTCCGATCCGCGGAAGAACGGGAAATCCCCGGCGCGGAAGCGCCGCCCTCTCGCCATACGCGCGAGGGAGACGGTCATGCAGAGGAAGCCGAGCGTCGGGATGAACGTCGTCACCGCGGAATAGTCCACGGCCGTCCAGTCGAGCCACGGTATCACGCCGGGCGCCTTCGCGGAGAAGGCGGCCGTGTCGCCTCCGGCGGCAAGGAACGCCGACCACCAGTTCCAGATGGCGACGACGTTGTTGACGAAGGCAAGCGTGCAGAACGCTGTGGCGATGGCGCACAGCGCCAGCAGGAGCTTGATCTTCTTCATGCCGCTTATTTCTGCTTCAGCTTCTGGCTGACGGCAAGCATGCGGTCGCCGAGGTCTTCGAAGCCGACGTCCGTCGAGTAGACGTCCTTGTAGTACTGGTACGCCTTCTCGAGGTCGCCCGACTCCTCTGCGCAGAGGCCGAGCTGGTAGACGATCTTCTTCTTGAGGTCGTCCATCGTCGGGATCGCGTCGCGCGCCGTCTCAAGCTGCATGATCGCCATGTCCGTCTGCCCCTTCTTGAGGAAGCACATGGCGAGGTAGTAGAGCGCCCAGAGGCGGTCCTTCGGGCTCTTCTGCGCGAGCTGCAGATGCTCGAGGGCCTCGTCGTAGTACTCGTAGGTGAAGTACTGCACGCCGAGCTCGTAGCGCAGGTGCAGGTCGTTCGGATAGCGCTCCACGCGCTGCGCCAGGTCGTCGAAAACGAACTGGTTCTTCTGGTTCTCCATCTCGATGGCGTTCTCCTCGTCACCTGCGGCGCGGTACGCCTCGATCTGCTGGTCGTAGTAGTTGACGTACGTCTGCGAGAGCATGCGGTCAAGCTCGGGGTCCATAGAGCCCGCGGCCTCGATCGCCTCCGTAAGACACTGGATCGCCTCCTCGAAGCGCTTGTTCTGCACGTAGATACGCGCAAGCGCACGGCGGAAGTTCATGTTCTTCGGCTCCTTGGCGATCTGGGCGAGCTTCTCCTGGATGAGCGACTCCGCGTCGTCGCCGGTGATGACGGCCTTGTTCGCCTGGTCGAGCTTCTTCGCCTGGTCCTTGTTGGCGATCAGGTTCTGGAAGCCGCCCTTCTTGCCGGCCGTCTGCTCCCATCCGGCGTTCATCGTCGCGCGCGCCTCGGTGTCCTTGAGGAGCTGCAGGACGCGCTGGTCTCCCGGCTTCATCTCGGAGAGCTTCTGGTAGGCGTCGCGCGCCTTGTCGTAGCGCTTGGCCATCGTGTAGTACGTGGCGACGCGCTCAAGGAGCGCCGGATCGCGGTTGGAGCACTCGTACGCGGCTTCGACGGTTATCGCGGCGTGGTCGGCCTTCCCGGCCGCCTCCGCGGCCTTCACGGCGGCCTCGATGTTGTCTGGGTCAAGCGGATTCTGGCAGAGCAGCTTCTCCGCCTCGGCCATCGCCTCCGCGCCCTCGCCCTTCTTGACGAGGCCCATGATCTTCATCTGGGCCATCTTGTAGCCGAGCTTCGCGCCGAAGCCGGCCTTGCCGTTCTTGCGGAAGTTCGCGATCTGCGCCGCCCTGAGGAGCCTGCGCGTCTCAAGGACGTCCGGAGCGGCCGCGACGGCCTCCATAAGCATGTCGACGGCGAGCTCGTAGCGTCCCGTCTCGAGGGCCTGACGTCCCCTGTTAGTGAAGTTCTGCGCCTTCTGTGCCAGATCTACTGCCATTACGATACCTCCAGACGATTGTCACCGATGTTTTCGAAAACGCCCTCGGCCTTGTAGGTCTTGAGCATGAAATGGGTTGCCGTCGACAGGACGCCGTCGAGCGTCGAAAGGTCTGCCGCGACGAAGTGAGCAACGTCCTGCAGGCTGTCGCCCCTGACGAACACGAGCAGGTCGTATCCGCCGGACATCAGGAAGCAGGCCTCGACCTGCTCGAACCTCGAAACGCGCTCGGCTATCTTGCCAAAGCCGCAGTCGCGCTGCGGCGTTATCTTGAGCTCGATCACTGCATGAACTTCGTCCATGTGTCACTCCTTCCCCTTGTTCCACTTGTACCCCGCGACATCGTCCACGATCTGGCGGGCGAGGTCCTCGGCGAGCCGTCCCGACGCGTCGCGACGCGCCGTAACGATGTCCGTGTCCGAAAAGAACGTCGTCTCCGCCACGTACGGACGGTTGTCGAAAAGCACCTTGCCGTTACGGCGGTCGACGAGAGAGACGTCGGCCTTGAGCGTGAGCCTTTGCTCGAAGGCGCGCATGGACTGCCCGCGCTTGTAGTTGAGCAGCCCCGGGTGCGCGCTCTTGAGAACGGCCTGCACCTCGAGCGCCGCGTCGTCCTGCGACGCGATCCTGAACGTGCCCTCGCGCTGGAACTCCCTGAGCGTCTGCCTAGTCGCGACCGCCCCGAGCTCCACGACGTCCGTCTCGTTTCTGAACGTCGGAACCGACACGGTGCGCATGTCCTCCGGAACGGACGAGGTCCAGGTGTACGCCCTGCATCCCGCGAGGACCGCCAGCGCGGCGGCTATCGGAAAGAACCTCTTCATTTGACCTCCTCCTGAAGCTCGAAAAGACGGCGCCTCACCTCGGGCGCGCGGTCGGAAGCCGGATACTCGTCGAGGAAGCGCTCGTAGGCGCTTATCGCGCTGCGCTTCGTGCGCGTGCGCGAGTCGTAGAACCTCGCCGCCTTGTAGGCCTCCTCCTCAATCATGGACTTCGCCTCCGCGAGAAAGCCCTCGACCTCCGCGCGGCGCTCGGAATCAAGCTTGTGCGAGCCAAGCGCCATGCGCATGAAGTCGATGTTGTCGCGCACGCGGTCGCGGTTGTACTCGCAGCGGTGCAGCACGACCATGCGCGCCTTCGCCTCGCGGTACAGGGCCTCGTCCGACTCCGGCGCGGACGGATGGAGGTTCCGGAGGTTCTCGTATACCGTGACGGCCGTCTCCGGCTTGTCCTCATCCTCGCGCAGCTTCGCGATCGTCAGCATCGCCTCGGGCGCGAACTTCGCGCCGGGCGCCCTGAGGACAACCGCCTCGTACGCGCGGCGGACGTCCACCGTGTTGTCGAAGCGGAAGAACACGACGGTTTTGCCCTCCTCGCGCATCAGCTCCGCAATCTTGTAAAGCGTCTCAACCGCCTCGTCGTAGTTGCACTGCGAGGAGTAGAAGTCGACGAGGTAGCGGTACTCCTTGAATGCCTCCTCGTAGTCGAGCTCGCGCGAGAGCAGGATGTCGCCGATCGCCTTCTGCGCCTTCGGCGCCTCGGGGGAGGTGGGCCACTCGCGCACGAGCGCGTCGTAGGCCTTGCGCGCGCCCTTCCAGTCCTCCGCGGAGGCGAGCTCGGCCGCGTAGGCGAACTGCTCCGCCGCCGTGTCGCGCTTTGGACCGTTGAGCCACGAGAACCAGCGCGGCTCCTTGCGGGACGGCTTGATTATCTCGTCTTCGCTGTCGAAGCCAGGATACGCGTCGGTCGCATAGCGGATTCCCGGACCCGGACTCGCGCCTGGCGAAACGGCTGCCGCCACGAAGCTCGCGGCCGCAAAAACTGATAAAACGATAGTTTTTCTCAAAGTCATGTTGTGTATTATACCAAAAAGAACGGCGCTTTGGGCGACTCCGCGCATATAGGCGTGATTTTTTGGTTCTCGCTTTTGCAATTCAGCCGCCCATTCGTGTCCACGTCCGCCCAGTCGTGAGTCGACGCCTCGAACGCGCCGATAATGCAACATCTCCGCCACGTTCGGATGCTCGTGACACTCGACGACACGGCCTGAACCTGACGTCACTCACCGACTTTGACAACTTGCATCTTAAGCACCGTTGACATTCACGCCAGAATTTTGTACAATTTTCGGCGTTGAACCCAAAGGAGGAATAATCATGCCCGCTGTCCGTGAGATGCCGATTCGCCGTTGCCGTCCGAGCGAGGACGTCGTTCCGTTCTCGGAATGCCGCAACAATCTCTCGATGTACATCACCCGTGTACGCGAGACGCATCGCCCCGTCCTCATCACGCAGAACGGACGCGCCGCCTCATACCTCGTCGACGCCAAGTCGCTGGACGAACTCCTCGACAGAATCGAACTTTCTCGCGACATCGAAATCTCCCGCCGCGAATTCGCGGAAGGCAAGGGCATTCCGCAGGAGCGAGTCGACAGGGAATCTCTGGAATTCCTCAACAAACTCTTCGCAACCCGTGCAGAGCGCATGATATGAATGCCGACCTGCTCCGCCAAATCATCGTCAAACCCTACCGCATCGTGTACGAAACCGCCGAAGGCGAAGTCCACATCCTTTCCATCCGCCACTCTCGAATGCTCGTGACGCTCGACGACACGGCCTGGAACTGACGTCACTTCGCGTCTTTAAAGAACTCCTCTGCGGGTATCATCTCCACTTCTTCCCCCGAAACCGCCTTCTCGTCCGCCGCAGGCCCCTGACGCTCGCCCCTCCACTGCTCGGGCGCCAAGTAGGGGCGCGTGCCGGAGGTGTCGCGGATCTCGCGCGAAAGGCGCCCCATCGACGAGCGTATCTCCGCCGCGAGCCCGAAATCCAGCACGCGCGCGACGAGCTTTCCGGCGTCCGCGGACTCCACCATCACGTTGGCGGGCTTTACGCCGCAATGCAGGACCTTCTGGACGCAACCTGCCGCACAACGGCGATCGCCTTGTCAAGCGGAACCTTTCCATCCGGGAACTGGCGGCGCCACTGGGCGAGCGTCACGCCCGGCGCGTAGTCCATGACGACCATGGTATCACGCTCGAACACGCGCAGCTTCGACTCCACATCCTTCGATGCGTAGCTCACCGAAAGCGCCTGATGCAGATCGGTGACTGCGACGATGTTCGGATGGCGAAGGCGCTTCACTAGCGCGAAATTGCCGCGGATCGACTCCAGCTCGACCGCGTTGTGCTTCATCTCCGGCGGCAGCCCCTTTACGGCGACATCGACATCGGCAACAGTGTCATGCGCGAGATAGACGGTCCGAACCCGCCCTCGCCGAGCTCGCGCCGAAGCTCGTACTTGTCGATGCGCCCGAGCGCGCCGGCCGCCCCAGGCAGGATCGTCACGTCAATGTCTATTTTGTCAAAATTCAAGTTCACTTCCTTTGCAACTAAGATACGATGATAGATGGCACCATGGACATTAACTACTTGTGCTTTGCTCTCTCGATATCGGCAACTGCACGCAGAGAGTCTTCCTTCGTCACGCGAAACTCCGCCCCTTCTGGGTTCGCCTCGAAATTTCGCCATTTGCCCTTCTCTCCGCGTTTATAATTTGCCCATCCACCGCTCTCCCTCATTCCATTGGCAGAAATTATAGCAAGTCTATGCCAACCATCAACGGGAAATACTATAGGATCCTTGCTGCTAACAGTGCGATCATGTGAACTTTCAACATCAAATTCCAGCGCAATTTTATCGTCCACCATTATCATGCCGTAATTGTCGATTCGATGCCTGAAGTAAACCGGCTCGAACGCACGAAAATGCATCATCCCTACAAAAATCGTTGCAGTCATTTCGGGATTATCGAAGCACGGTGAAAGAACCCTACGATCCGCGATGCGCTCGAAATTTCGCCAAACAGTCTCAACCTGCAGCCCGAGCCAGTTCTGCCACTTTTTAATAACATTCGAGTCCTTCTCAATGTCAGTATGTGAAGATTTTAGTTCTTCCAATGACTTCCACTTAAACTGCATGCTGACAAAACCAGCATTATTTCGAGTCGCTTCTTTCATATCTTCATCCGATGGGATGTTCTGCAATGGGCACAAATGGCAACCGTCATTGCACCGATAAAACGCCTTGTCTTGATCATTCAGCCATCGAGTTCTGTTTTGCCATCCAGACTGCAACGCGAAGGGAACTCCCAGACACACGCCCTCGCCACTTGTGCCTTTAAATGGGCACCGGCCATAATCACACTGAGGTGGTGCAGACTGGAATCTAAGATACTTTATCTTCCGGGAGTTATAGACCTGGCCGTCACCAAGCCATTGGATTGAGCCTGGATACTCGACGACCTCAAGCGAAGAACACCGCGCAAATGCCCTGGGGCCGCAATGAGTAACGCCATCTGGAACTACAAATTTGGTAACACGCATACATCCTTGAAAAGCGCCCTTCCCGATTCTTCGCACAGGCCAGCCGTCAATTCTGTCCGGAATCTTGACAACGCCAGACAATGCATTGATATCAACGGCAGGCTGCCACAGATCAGGGTGACCCAAACAGGCCTCTGCGTGGCTTCCAATGGTGGCCGACCCGTCTTTCCCCACAAAATAATGCCATTCAATTCCAGACACCCATTTCGTCCTTACATTCCTGTCCTGGCCGGGGAACTCCGGTGGAATATTTGAAACAGGGAGTCTAGAGACTGGGCGTTTAACAGCATATCGAAGCACTACAATACCGCTTCCACCCGGCAATTTGAAAAATGAAGGGCCATCCCATCCACCAAAACTGGCCCCTGATCCGGTACTGGCCGCTCCTGTTGCCTCGGCTGGCGAGCACACTTCATCCACACCACCTTTAGCATACATAACAAGATCTCCGGAAATACTCGATTGCGCCGCAGCGCCACCTCCGCCGCAACGAATTTCACCTTTGTCGCTGAAACCATCATGTCCAATACCACCGGAAGCTGACTTTGTCTGAAGCCCCTTCCCTATTTGCCCCGTGATGCCCTGTCCGCCACCACCCGATCCACCAGAGAAACCTCCTCCGGCTCCTCCGCCTATGGCAACATACGTCTTGCCGCAAAGTGTCAATATTGAATCATCCCCGTTTCGGCCATGCCAACCATAGCGCTCACCGCCACTTCCGACATAAACATATGCAGTTCCTGGCACAACATTTACGTTTTTCCTAAAAACCACGCCGCCGGCACCGCCGCCACCTCTGCCGTCCCAAGTGCTGGAAGTTCCGCCTCCCCCAACCACGAGGAACTTTCCCGAATTTGGAATGATGCGATTATTCTTGGGAACAACGAGCGTTTTGGTAACTTCTGTTTCGGTAAATATGTGGATTATGTCGCATGTGCCGTTTGTGTTGACAACTATTCGCACTTCGTCGCCGCCCGACGCCCCGCCCATGGCGAGAGACTTCCTCGAGTCTATGATTTCGTATGGGGGAAGTTTTACATCCAGTTCCTTGTCAACGACAGTTTTCTTCGGCATCTTGTCGGCATTCGCCCCGCGCGGAACGCGGGTCAGCCGAGGCTTGCCGTTGGCGTCCAGCAGCTTGTCGCAACCCTCGAAGGCATTCTCGGCAATATCCGTAAGTCCCTCAGGGACCGTAATGCGTTCAAGCTGCTTACAGTTGCAAAACGCACGCGTAGCAATATTCGTTACGCTTTCTGGAATCACAAGGCTCTTTATATGTACGTCCTTAAACGCCTCTTCCCCAATATCCTTCACTCCATTCTTTAATGTCAGATTCTCAAGTTTACTTCCCCTAAAGGCTCCACCGCCAATGCGTTCCACACTGCCTGGAATCGAGACATTCGTAATACTAGTCCCTTCAAAAGCCCGAGTGCCAATCCTCATGACACCATATTTGATTATCACTTCCTTAAGTCGCCGACATCCAGCAAAAGCGCCGCCATCTAACTTCTCAACATTTTCTGGTATTGTAATACTCTCAAGCATCGATACAGCGGAGAAAGACCACCCTCCGATGTGCTTGAGGCTATTGGGTAGTTCCAATTTCTGAGACCCCCTACACCCGTTAAACGCCTTATACTCAATAGATATGATACCGTCAGGGATTTTATAAAATGCGTTGCAATCCGCAAATGCATAGCCACCAACGGTCTCAACACCATGTGGTATTTTCACATGTTCAAGACCTGCTGGAACAGCGACCAGTCTCTTTCCGTCTTTCGTCAAAATGAGTCCGTCATTCGATTTGTAGCGAAGGTTACCACCGGCGACCTCAATCCATTTCAAATTCTTGCAATATGCAAATGCCCCCCATCCAATAAACTCAACACTTCTTGGAATTGAGACACGTGCCAGGCTGTCACAACCGCTAAACACAAGGTCATTGATTCGCGTCACACCATCAGGAATTTTTAGTTCATCTACCAATGCGCCATTGAGATACAGCTTACGCCCTTCCAAGGGGCGTCCACCATGCTCAGCTATAGACGAAAGCCCACACCATGCGGGTATGTCTGTGATGTATATGTCAGCAAGATTGTCACACCCATAAAATGCTCCGTGCCCGATCTTTGCCATGCTGGGCGGATAGGAAATGCTCGACAGGCTGACACAATCGCTAAAAGCTCTAAAGCCTATTTCCGTTACGCCATTGGGAATGTCCAACTTGGTGATTCGTTTGCACTTCAGTAGCGCCATATCACCGATGACTACGACTCCCTTTGGAATTGTGACATCTTCCTTCCCGGCAGGCACGGCGACAAGGGTTCGGCCGTCCTTTGTCAGCAACAACCCGTCAACCGACTTATAGTACTGATTGTTTTCATCAACAGCAATCTCGGCAAGACGAGAGCAGTCGGCGAATGCTCCAGCCCCTATATTGACTACGCTGTCCGGAATCGTGACACGCACAATGCTGGGACATCCGCGGAACGCATTCTCCCCGATGCCCGTGACGCCCTGAGGTATTTCCATGTCTTCGACAAGTATTCCGTCGAGAAACAGATTACGCGCGCGCATAAGAGGATAGTCGAGCCAAAGCCACCACGTTTCGTCTCGCTTGAACGAAAGACTGCACCAGGCGGCGAGATCGGAGATGTAAATACCCGACAGCTTGCCGCAATCGTTGAAAACATCCGTGCCGATTTCCGCCACGCTGGGCGGGATCAAAACGTACATAAGCTCCTTCTGGTCCGCAAACGCCCTGTCGGCTATCTTCGTCACGCCGCCTGGAATCGCAACGCTCTTGAGCCCCTTAGGCGCGGACAGAAACGTCAGCCCGCCCTCGGAGAGCACAAGACCGTCCGTCGGTCCCGGCACCCACGGCTTCTCGACCCTATTCGCCATCTGCGGCTTCTCGCTTGCACGTCGAGTCTCGATGACATAGTTCGTGACGACGACATTGTCGACGATGTGGACAACTCTGTTCGTCGTGACAATCTCTTCATTGACGATTTTAACGACCCGGTTCGTCGTGACGGAATCGTCGGATGGCATGACTGCGGAGACCGCTGGCGTAGAGGCAACCACACTGTCACGTCCCATCCTGCCGTTATGCTGCCTGTAGAAATACGCGCCCACGGCTGCGATGACAACAAGAATCGCCAATGGAATGATCTTCCCGGCAATCGAGCCGGCCCTCTTCCGGCCTGACGCAAGGACAATGAAACGTTCGTTTCCGATTCGTATGGTGTCGTTCGGATCAAGCCCCGCCTCGTCAACGTTCGTTCCGTTGACATCTACGCCGCTATCGCTCGCAAGGTTGAGTACCGTCGGCTTTCCGTCGACAAGTTTGACGACACAGTGGAATAGTTCGGCCGCAATGTCCGAGACCTGAATCTCGCACGAATCTGCGCGCCCGATCTTAACGCCCTGCGGCGTCAAGATCCACCTCCGGCCCTTCATCGGCCCGCGCGTGCTGACTATTTCGTAGTTCATGGTACAAAGCATCCTACATTCCACCTGAGCCAAAACGATGCGCAGAACGCAAAGTCTTAAATTTTCTATTGTGAATTATAGCAAAACTTCAGCCATTTGTGGGCGTTATTCTGCAAAAATCAGCAACAGCCAATTTGCGACCCAGCGCCTTCTTCCGTGGAAAGGGCAGACCTATCCTCTACCCTATACTGCCGACGCGCGGCGAAATCTCACGCGAGAATTTCTGTTAAGGTGAAGGTGCAAGGTTTAGATGAAGGAAGAAGGCGGACGTCTTGGAGGTTCCCCAATTTTTCAGGCGTGAAAATGGCCGCACCCCTGAAAACATGGGGTGAAGTGGCGATTTCCGTTTTGCGTTAAGAGAAAACTCCTTTGCCGATTATCTAAGCAACTCCGAGCGTTTGGGCTCCCGCGCAGACGCTTGCGCGCCCTGCGGGTTCGGCTTCGCCGAATCTTCCCTCCGCTGCGCTTCGGTGCATTCCCGCTCCGCAGCTTCGCGTCCCTCAACGACTGTATATGTGCAGAGTTAAGCGTTTGAGGATGCGACTGCGTCGCATAAATCGGCCGAAGGCCGCTCTAATCACTTGCGGCCGACACCGGAATTCGCAACGTGCACATGAACTTCCGACAGTATGAGCCCACGCACCTCATGGAGAATCCGATTTACAGCGAATTGATCCGCAGAGGCTATGCAGTGGACGTAGGCGTTGTCACATCGAGAACGACTGGGTGCTTTTCTATTTCTACACGACTACAGGCGAACTGATTCTCACCCTCTCCGACACCGGAACACACTCCAATCTATTTTGATTCGCCGCGTGTACGCAACGGGCGATACGCCAGTCGCCTATTGAATTTGGCGCTTACCACCGTAAAAGGTGTGGGTAAGGCCGGGGCAGATCACAGGGGTGGCGAGAACGGGCACTGCGAGGACTGGCCCCAAAAGTTCCATCATTTCAATTGTAATATTGCTCCACATACGAATAGGCCTTTTCGAAAACTTCGGGATCTTTGATCTGGTACTTGAGCCAGAGAATCGAGCGTAGGCGCTTCTTGACCTCGTTTTGGCCAGTCACGGTTTCGAACGTCTCGCGGAACTTGCGCACGATTTCAACAACCTGCGTGTCGATGTCATTGACGACGTTCTCGACGATGATGGGCATCTCCGGACTCTTGATCGACTCGAACAGTTCCGTCAAGGCCGCCCGCGCCTGCCGACGACGATCCTCCGGTTGATTCTCCTCCTTCTCAATCGTCAGAACCTCACGAGCCATCTTCAGCAACTCTTTCAGGAACTCAATCGATTCGATGAGATTCTGCCGCATCTTCTCGCGCAACTCGTCAAGCTTCTCGGCCAGCTTCTTGATCTTCGGATTCTTGCGGTTCTTCCACAGGCGTATTTCAAGGATTTTCACAATGTCAATGATCGGCTTGCCCTTGTCCTTGATGCCCTCGATGAATTCGTCCAGCACCTGCGAATTAAGCACAAGCTCCTCGAGCGAATCGCCGACGTCAATCCGCTCGACGTTCTGGTGGATAAGCTCAATCGTCTTCGGACCGAGGAGCGTCCAGATCATCCCTCCGCCGCCACCCGACGGCGGACGCACGCTGTCAAAGACATTCGTCAGCCACACGTAATCCGTCTTGAACGCCCGCTCAATCTCGACATCCGGGGCGACGATTTCCCACGACCGGTGAAGCGTGGCATAATGCGCGGCGAAATTATCCTTAACCTTGTCGTCTCGCAGACATTCCTGCGCCGCCAGCAAGCCGTTGTAACCGCCCACCGTGCGGTCGATGTCCGGGAAGAACGCCAGGCATTTCGCCATGAGAGACGGAATCTGCGCCTTGATTTCCTCGATGTTCTTGACCACCTTCTTCACATTCTTGTCATCAAACGCCAGCGACTTCGCGACATCATCGAACACGCCCACATAATCGACGATGAGGCCGCACTTCTTCATGGCCTCATACTTGCGATTCGTGCGGCAGATCGCCTGCAGCAGCGTATGATCCTTCATCGGCTTGTCCAGATACATGCACTGCAAGATCGGCGCATCAAAGCCTGTCAGCAGTTTTGACGTCACGATGACGATCTTCAGCGGATCAAGCGGATCGCGGAAACGATCCAGAACCTTCTTCTCCTCGTCCCGCGTCCGATTCCACTTCCTGTATTCCTCGTCATCCGTTCCCGCCGTATGCATCACAATCGTCGAGGCCTCCGGCCCGAGAAGCATGTCGAGTTCCTTCTTGTAGGCAATGCAGTTCGCCCGGTTATAGACAACGAGCTGCGCCTTCAATCCCGTCGGCAGGATGTACTTCCGGAAATGCTCCGCGACATGGGCGCTCACGGCCGAAATGCGCTTGGGGACCGTAAACAGCGCCTCGACATTCGTGCGGCGAACGATTGCCTGCTGCTGTTCCTCCGTCAAGGCATACTCTTGCGTCATCTCCTCGAAGGCCGCGTCAAGTTTCGCCTTGTCGATCTTGAGCTCAACGGGAACCGCCTGGAACTCCAGCTCAAGCGTCGCGCCATCGTCGATGGAGTCTTGGAACGAATACTTGCTCATGTACCCGCCCTCGTCCTCTTTCGCGCCGAACGTGTTGAACGTGTTGATGTCCCGCCTGTTGATCGGCGTTCCCGTCAAGCCGAAGAAAAACGCATTGGGAAGCGCCATGCGCATCCTCACGCCCAAGTCGCCCTCTTGCGTACGGTGGGCCTCGTCAACGAGCAGAATGATGTTGTTGCGGTCGGAAAGTTCGCCTTGCACTTCTCCGAACTTGAAGATCGTCGTGATGAGAATCATGCGCTGGTCTTCCCGGAAGAAAGTCTCCAGCGCCTCACGGCTTGCGGCCTTGGCCAGATTGGAAATCTCAGCCCGCGTAAAATCGCCGGTGATCTGGTCCTCAAGGTCCACCCGGTCATCGACAATCACGACCGTCGGATTCTCCAACGCCGCCATGTTCCGAAGCTTTTGCGCGGCAAAGACCATCAGCCAGCTTTTCCCAGATCCCTGGAAGTGCCAGATGAGGCCCTTCTTCGGATAGCCCTTCAGGACGCGCTGAACAATCGCCTCTCCGCCATGATACTGCTGATACCGGCAGACGATCTTCACCTTGCGGTCATTGACGGTCGTAAAGAGCGAATAGTAGCGGTAGATGTCGAGGATACGCTTCGGATCGACCAAGTGACGGAAATTCCCCGCCACGCTCGCGAGATCCCCGTGCGGACGCGACTCGTCCCTGAACCACGGACCCCATTTCGCCGCAGGCGTTCCAATGCCCGCATAGAACAGCTCCTTGCCCTCGGTCGCAAGACAAAGCGCATTCGGCACGAACATCTCAGGCGTGCATCCCTGGTACCAGACCATGTCCTGCGCGGCGTTCGCCCATGTCTCGGACGGCCGCACCGGAGTCTTCGTCCCGCAGATGACCATCGGGATGCCGTTGACGACCATCACGATGTCATACCGTTTGCCGCCCTGCGCAGAACGCCTGGGGAACTCCCATTGGTTGGTAATGACGCAACGGTTATTCTCCAGACGCTCCTCGTCAAAGAAACGCACGTTGACATGCATTCCGTCCTCGCCGAACGGATAGGAGTTCTCCTCAAAGAGCAACTTGCGGAATCGCTGATTCGCCGTCACCAGCTCGTCCCGCGTCGCCGCCACGCAGACCGTCCGCAACTTGATGACGACCTCGTCGATCTGCGCAGGTGTCAGCGCCGGATTCAAGCGCCGCAGCGCCTCGACAAGCCACGGCTCGACGAGAATCTGCGATTCGTTTCGCGGCACATCGGCAATCGGCACATAATCCCAGCCGGCCTTCTGCGCCGCCTCGATCAGCATGGCCTCAATCGTATTCGATTCGTTGAACGTATTCATCGCACCTCCTCCTGTGCGGCTGAAGCCGCACGCTTCGAAACATCGCCATCGACCATCGAATGCTGCTCGATAAAGCGCTGTTTCTGCGCTTCGATCTCCGCTTTCAGCTCCGCCTCACTCGGAAGGCACAACCGATACTTGGAGGCGAACAGTTGCTCATTGCCGCGAAGCATGGAATATCGTGCAATGTCCGAATCCGTATCGGAACAAAGAATGATCCCGAGCGTCGGATTATCACCCTCGCCTCGCTTCAACTCGTCATACATTCGCACATACATATCCATCTGTCCGACATCCTGATGGGTAATCTTGGAGGTCTTCAGATCTATCAGCACAAAGCATTTAAGGATATAGTTGTAGAAGACGAGATCAATATAGTAGTCCTCTTTTTCCGTATGAATGTGCTGTTGCCGCGCCACAAAGGCATAACCTTTGCCAAGTTCCATCAGGAACTCGCGCAGGTTGTCGAGAATCGCCGTCTCAAGTTTTTCTTCGGTAAACGAAGTATCCTGCTTTACGCCGAGGAACTCCGCCACCACCGGATTCTTGATAAACTCCAACCTCGTCTGGAACGGCTCCGTGAGTTTGACCATTTCCGCACGCACCGGCTCCTTTGCCTGCGACAGCAGCATCCGTTCATAATACTGCGAGGAGATGTTGCGCTGTAGAACACGCACACCCCAAGTCTCAGCCGCCGCCTCATCAAGATACCACCGAAGCGCCTCATCGTTTTCAACCTGCAATAGCTTGCGGTAATGCGTCCAACTAAGAAGTCCACCAGATTTTGGACGCAGTGAGTCCAAAATCTTAAATCGCTTAAAAAAGGCTAAATACTTGTACAAACTGCCAAAATCAAATCCGGCGCCATATTTTGCCGTGAGCTGGGTAGCGAGCTTCATCATGGCCTCTTTACCATACTCGGCTCGGGCGGCTCCTTTCAGCTCTTCCTCGGCAATTCGCTTGCCTATGAACCAATTCCGATAGACCAGCATCACGTCCACCGAGCGATAGGCGGCCTGTTGCGCGCGCTCGATGATCTTTCCGAGATCCTGGACCAGTTCACCGCCACCACCCATATCGGCAAAGACCGACCGCTCCGCCATCATCAACTGATTCAATTCGTTGTGGAGTAGAGCCTTCCGCCTCGGTTCTTCCGATGCGGAGGCCCCCTCATCAAACCGTGCGTGCGGATTTCCCGCACACGGCTTCCCGTGTGAAACTGGTGTCATCGGCATCTCCTTCTCGTGA
>JAEEOY010000079.1 GCA_016284515.1 Kiritimatiellia bacterium
TGGGAGAGGACGCGGCTGGAAGCCGCGTCTCCATGAGCGCGGCGAATGTGCCGCGGTGAAAATTTGAAAACGAAAGGTATGATGAATGAAGAAGTTGTTGGTTGTTGTGGCTGCAGTGGCGGGCTATGCGGCGGTTGCCGCTCCAGTCGAGTTTCTCGGCATCGAGGTTGGCGGGACGTTGAACGTCCTTGACGCGAAGGTGCGTGAGCGGGAGGGCCTTGGTGCGCCGACGCTGGTGAACCTTGTCATTGCGAAGTACTCATATTACGACTGCGATTCCGTCAAGCCGAGAGGGGGATACGACAATTTCGGCGTGTCGGTGTCGACGAACAATGTAGTCCTCAGCGTCTCCGCATGGGGTGTCTGCCCGGACGAGAAGACCGCCGCGGAGAAGAAGGAGAAGATCCTCTCGGAGTTCCGGACCAAATACGCCGACCGCATCGCGCCCGAGGGGAACTTCACTATTGAAGTCTCCGCAGACAAGGACGGCGCCTCCGGCAAGCCCTTTGTCGATGTTGTCATCTACACAGCCGAGTTCAAGGCGACGCTCGACCGCAACTACAAGCACGGGAAGTAACGCGGCAAATGTGCCGCGCGAAGCGAGTCCCCGACAGGGGCCGTGCGCGAGGCGATTGTCAATGCCGTCTGCCACCGCGACTATACGGACGACGGAAGCGTTCAGCTGATGCTTTTCCGTAATCGGCAGGAGGTGTTTAATCCTGGAACGCTGCCGCGTGTCTGGACTGCGGCGAATCTGCTGATGACGTACTGGTAAATAGGCGCGTTCCTTTCGCCGCGGATTCATGCCGGAAGCTGGGACGTGGCGGTAGTCGCCCGTCTTGCCGACTATCTTAAACGACAGGATCCGACGCTCAGGGGATACGGCAAGAGCAATCTGTATAACATGGCGAAGGTATACGATGTCTTTTCGTCGGATGCGTTTACCGCCCTGAACGATCAACATCAAAAACAACTTACGCGGGGGCTGGACTTTTTCCAGTCGGCAACTGGAAAAAGTGATGTCGTGAGAAGTGGAGTAGCCGGAGTTGCGAGGCTTTAGCGGCAGAAGCTTGAAGAACATGCGTTCGTTTTATGAGGCTTGGAGCATGCTTGAGCCCAATTCGGCAATTCAAATTGCCGAATTGCCAAAAGACACTGAAACGGCAGGTTTAGTGGCTCAAACCGGAGAATGGGAGATTCGGCAATTCAGATTGCCGAAATTCGCCAATTGGAATTGACGAATTTACCAAATTTTCCCCTTGCCGAGTTCTTGAGCATAGGGTTCACCCATCACATTATGCAGGATTTCCGTCAACCGATGGGCGTTGCGACCTACAAGACTGCGGACGAAATTGATCCGGATCTGCTCAAGGCGCTGCCTCCGAAGGAAGAATTGGAAAGGTTGCTTGAGCCCGAGGGTAATGGTCAGTAGATTGATGAGGAGGTTGGTGTGCGTAAGAAAAACCAAACGGGCGGGGTTGTGAAGTTGGTGGCGCCTGGAGAAGCAATCGGCTTTGGGGCGATGGTGGCGGCCGGGCGGGCGTTGGGTGTGGCTTGTGTGATATAATTTGAAGCGGAGGTAAAGGATGAAGAAGATCGAATACATTCCGAAGTTTACGGTGAGCGGCAAGGCGATGCGGCTCATTATGGAGATTGCCGACGCATTAGAACGATACAAAATCGTGATGGAGGGGCCTGATGGCGTGCGGCTCAGAAAGCTCAATCAAATCGGACACTGAAGGCCAAGGGTGAAGCATATGAGGTAGGGGAAGAAAGTAGGGTTAAGAGTAGGGATAAAAGTAGGGATAAGGTATTGTGCCTTTTGCGCAAGCAGCCTGATTTGACGCAAGCTGAGCTTGCTAATGCATTGGGATTGACGGTAAAAGCGATTGAGAAGATCGTTCGTCAGTTGAGGGATGCTAATCTCATCAAGCGTGAGGGTGGCAAGAAATTCGGACGCTGGATTGTGGCATAAAAAAGAATGAGCAAGTCCACACAGATTGTGATGCACGAACGGCCGCCATCCGCAATCGCTACATTCTCGAACGTTCAGAGAGTGTAAGGTTCTAAGATCAAAAATTTTGACCTTAGAGACTACCCCGGTAAAGAAAGCGTGCGGTGATTCCTGCCACGAGATAGGCAAGGACGGAAGGCAAAGTGGATGCCATAGGGTCGCACACCATAGCATCCCTAATGTGCGCCTATCCCTGATTCTACACGTTTCTACACGTTCTACACGGCTCAAAAGAAATTCCGTGTATTCTGTGTATTCGGTGGTTGAAAGGTCGCGGCGGATGTGCCGCGGTTGAGTGGCGGAGCTGGAAGCTCCACCTCCTTGGGAGTGACGCGGCTGGAAGCCGCGTCTCCATGGGGGGCGGAGCTGTTCGGACACTGCGCTCGCTGCGCTCCCTCCGCGTCCTCATGGCGGCCGCGACAAGCTCGGTCTTCCTGCGTCGGGAAAGGGTGGTTTAAGTTCGCGAAGCATCGGCCGCAGCGGTAGCGAAGGCGCTTTGTAAACCGTCGGAGTTTCATCATGCTGTTTACCGCTGCTATCCCCGTCACATATTGCAATAAGTGACGGCTCAAGGAGATGCGGCGTCCCGCCGCGTCGGAGTGACGCACCGGGACGGTGCGTCTCCTTGGGGTGCGATGCCAGGCGGATGAACCAAGGAGATGCGGCGTCTCGCCGCGTCGGAGTGACGCACCGGGACATATCCCCCTCGCCGAAGGCGAGCCGCGAAGCGGTGGCTACAGGGGTGTGCGTCTCCTTGGGGTGCGATGCCAGGCGGATGAACCAAGGGGATGCGGCGTCTCGCCGCGTCGGCAAATAACGCGGCAGATGCGCCGCGCTATCGCTTTGCCGGGGCGAGGTCGGCAAGCTTCACCGAGGCCTCGAACTGCGAAAGGGGAGTCGTCATTATGCCGATGCCCTCGCGCTTCGCAGCCTCGATCATGTCGTCCGGGGCCGGCCTGTCGTGGCAGAGGACGATCGCCTCGATTCCGGCGAGCGTGCAGACGGCGATTGCGTTCAGGTGGTTCTGGATCGTGATCAGGACCGATTCGTCTCCGCAGTGTCCCATCACGTCGGAGAGAAGGTCGGAGGTGTACGCCGCGGTGATCGCGGCCTCGGGATTGTCGACGACTACTGTGCCGCCGACGCGGTCTTTGAGTTCATTGAAGGTCATGTTAGTCGTTAGTTGTTAGTCGTTGGTCGTTAGTCGTTAGTTGTTAGTTGTTAGTGGCTGGGGGCGGAATTCCTCAGAAGCTTGTCAGCCTCGGCGATATCCTCGTCGCTTTCGCGGCGAAGATGGCCTTGAGTCCGGCTACGGAGAACTCGCCGTCGGCTTCGGTCCAGACGCGAGCGACGTCGTCGATGTTGTGCGCGTCGGAGGATCGCGTCACGGCGTAGCCTTCGACCTTCGGGAGCCACAGGCTCTCGTCGGCGGTGCGCGAAAGCTCGACGGCGTCGAAGAAGAGCCCTCCGCCCGGCTGGATCTCGGTGTCGACGAGCGGACGCGGGATCGTCCCCAGGGTGCCGAGGACGGAGTGGTTTTTGCGGTCGACGTGCGCGGCGATGAAGAGTCCGCCCAGCTCGTGCACCTTCGTCGCCGTCTCGGGGATCGTGCGGCGGCAGCCCATGGCGAGGATGCGCCATTCCATCTCGACGATGTCGTCGTCCCATGTCACGACGGGCTGGTCGCCGAAGGTTTCCGGGTCGTTCACGCGCTTTGGCATGGCGGCGTATACCCAGTCCGTCATCTCCAGCGCCTGCTCCACGGTGTCGAAGAGGGCGAGGGTGTGGACTTCCTCGGCGGTCTGGACCTCCATGCCGAAGAGGCACTTGAGTCCGGCGCGCCTTGCGCACTCTGCTATCGCGGGGGTGTTGCGCGCGGACTGGTGGTCAGTGAGGGCGATTCCGTCCATTCCGGACGCGAGCGCCTGGCGCACGATCTCCGACGGCGCCATCTCGAGGTTGGCGCACGGCGACAGGCAGCTGTGTATGTGCAAATCAAACTTCACGCCGCCTATTATAGCAAATGCGGATTTTTTTTGCTATACTATACGGCAAATGAACATCACTGACATTGTTAAGACCCTTGACGGCACGCTCGTCGCGGGTGGGGAATCCGACCGGAAGGTCGGCACTGTGGTTGCGAACGACCTCATGAGCGACGTTCTGCTCAACGACGGCGACGACATCCTGCTGCTGACGTCCCTTGCGTCCGACCAGGCGATCCGCACGGCGAACATCGTCGGCGCGATGTGCGTGGTCGTGCACAACGCGAAGCCGCTGCCGCAGACGATGTGCCAGGTCGCCGACACGCTCGGCATCCCGCTCGTGAGCTCGCCGCTCTCGAAGTACGACAGCTGCGTGCGCATCCACGACTTCCTGGCCAAGGAGGGCTGATGGAGTACCGTCCGACGATCCTGACAGGCGGCGAGAAGCTCAGCGACGACCAGATCATGGCCGCGCACGAGCGCAAGCACGTCAAGCGCGTGTCGGGTCCGGGCCTGCCGGGCTCGGACGGGCAGGGCGAGCCGCTCGTCATCATGGAGCTCCTTCAGCGCCTGCGCGTGAAGGACGTCATGCGCGACCACGACATCATCTCGGTCGTCAGGACCGACACGATGCACTTCGCGCAGAACCTGATGAAGCGCAACCACATCTCCGGCGTCCCGGTGGTGGAGGGCAAGCGCCTCTTCGGAATCGTCTCGATAAACGACATCATCCTCGCGCTCGAGGGCGGATGGATCGGCGAGCAGTGCCAGAAGCACATGGCGACGAACCTCGTCGTCCTGGAGGAGGACATGCCGCTTGCCTTCGCGCTCAAGTACTTCGAGAACTACATCTTCGGGCGCTTCCCCGTGCTGAACAAGGAGCGCGACCTCGTGGGAATCGTCTCGCAGCGCGATGTGACGCGCGTGCTGATGCGCGAGCTCACGAACGAGCTCGCGAGGCTCGAGGGCGCGCCCGGCACGCCTGGGGCGGAGCAGCCGGGCGCTGCGCAGGGACAGGAGGCGAGCAAGAGCGAGCCCGTCCTGCCGTACTACTCGATGCGCCAGTTCGTCGTCGTGAGGAACGACCTCACGAACGCGGGCAAGGCGGCGAACGCGATCAAGAAGATGCTCGGCGACGCAGGGGTCGAGAAGAAGATCATTAGGCGCATAGCCGTGGCGGCGTATGAGCTCGAGATCAACATCTGCATCCACTCCCTCGGCGGATCCATCACGTTCATCCTCGACAGCCACAAGGCGACGGTCATCGCGAAGGACAAGGGGCCGGGGATCAAGGACGTGGAGTGGGCGCTGCGGGACGGAACGTCCACCGCGAACGACTGGATACGCTCCATGGGCTTCGGCGCCGGAATGGGGCTTTCAAACTCCAAGCGCGTCGCCGACGTGTTCGACATCAAGTCGACCGTTCCGACAGGCACGACCGTCCTTTGCGAGTTCAACCTTCCGGAGCGCGCTGCGGCTGCAAAGTGACCGAGACGGACGATTTTGACGAGATCGACCCCGCGGTTCCGCGGTGGTATCTGATCCACACCAAGCCGCGCGCCGAGAAGAAGGTGTCGTGGTATCTCGGCAGGTTCGGGTGCTTCTGGCACATGCCGAGCAAGGACGTCGTGCGCAAGGTGCAGCGCAGGAAGGTGCGGAGGGTGCTTCCGCTCTTCCCTGGCTATGTGTTCGCCCGCATGAACGCGGACCAGCGCATAGGGATGCTGCGCACGAACTACATCGTGCGGACGCTGCTGATCCCGCGTCCGCGCGAGACGATACACCAGCTCCGCCAGCTCAGGCGCGGCGTCGCCATGGCGACGGAGATGCGGGTCCTGTCGAAGACCTTCCACGAGGGCGACCACGTGCGGGTCACGACGGGGCCGATGCGCGGGACAGAGGGATACGTCAAGCGCGACGGAGGACGGACGCTCCTCTATCTCAACGTCGAGATCCTCGGCAGCTCCGTGGAGGTCGCGATACCGCCGTCCGACGTCGAGCGCATCTGACCGGACTCGGATGAATCTGATCGCCCGAAGTGTCGGGGATTGTGGTATAATGTTCCTTACAGAATGCATTCTTGCAATGAGGAAAACATGGAAGACAAAGTCCTTGCGGAATATTTCGAACTGCTCCGATACGAATCCGTCGGAGCGGACCCGGCGCACCTTCGCGACTGTGTTTCGTGCGCGTCGTGGCTAAGGAAGTGGCTTGGCAAGCTCGGCTTCTCCGCCGAGCTCGTCTACCCAAAGCAGGAAGCTGGCTCGGTGCCGCCACCACCCGTGCTCTTTGCGCAGAGGGACGGTGGCGAAGGCGCGTCGACGGTGCTAGTGTATGGACACTACGACGTGCAGCCGGCGGACCCCGTCTCCGAGTGGAAGACGCCTCCGTTCGAGCCGACGCTCGTTGACGGACGCGTCTACTGCCGCGGCGCGAACGACGACAAAGGGCAGACTTTTGCGTTCCTGTGCGGAATGCGCGACTACCTCGCAGGGGAAGGTCCGAAGCTCAACATCAAGATAGTTCTCGACGGACAGGAGGAATCTGGCAGCGCGGCGCTTTCCGCGCTCGCGCCTGAGATGCGACGGCGCCTCGCGGCGGACGTCATGCTCGTGTGCGACACGTCCGCTGCGCCAGGGATGCGCCCTGCGATCGTCGCGGGGCTTCGCGGCGTTGCGCATTTCACGCTGCGCCTGACGGGTCCGAACCGCGACCTCCACTCCGGGGAGTACGGCGGCGTCTCGCCGAACCCCGCGCAGGGCCTTGCCGAGCTTATCGCGAGTCTGCACCATCCGGACGGGTCGATCGCAGTCGCTGGGTTCCGCGACGGAATCGAGCTCCCGACGCACGAGGAGCTTTCCGCGGCCGAGGCGAGCACGCCGTCGGAGTCCGACTGTGCGGCGGACATCGGATGCGACCCAGTCGGCGGCCAGATGGGCAAGACGCTTGCGCAGCGCACGTCGTTTGAGCCGACGATAGAGGTGAACGGAATCCACTCCGGGTACGGCGGGCCGGGCGCGAAGACGGTGATCCCCTGCGAGGCGGTCGCGAAGATGTCGATGCGCCTAGTCCCGGGGCAGTCGCCGCGCGGCGCATTTGCCGCGGTTCGCACGCATCTGGAGGACCGGTGCCCGAAGGGAATGAAGCTCGAGTTCGAGGAGGTTAACCAAGGGACGCCGGCCTTTAGGCTTCCGCTCGCGTCGCCGGTGTTCCGCCTTGCCGCCGACGTGTTGGGCGAGATGGACGGCCGCGGGGCGCTTTTCCAGTGGGACGGTGCGTCGATTCCGGTTCTGTCGGTCCTGCGCGAGGCGTCTGGCGCGGCTCCGCTCATCGTGGGGTGGGGGCAGAGCGAGGACCGCATACATTCCCCAAACGAGAGCTATTCGCTTGCGCAGTTTGAAAAGGCCCGCGAATGGGGAAGGCGCATTCTTGGCGCGTTGGGGTGAAATGAGCGACATTGCCAAAATCAGGATAGTCGAGGACGATGCGACAATCCGCGCACTCCTCGAGATGGCGCTTCTGGGCGCAGGGTATTCCGACGTCGCGTCTTCGGCGCGCGGGGACGAGGGGATGGCGATGATCAGAAGCGACAGGCCGGATCTCGTCCTGCTCGACGTAATGCTTCCCGGCATGGACGGATTCGCCATCGCCCGCAGTGTGCGCGGATGCGAGGAACTGGCCGCGACGCGCATCATAATGCTCACGGCGCGTACTGCGCCGGAGGACATTGTCCGCGGGCTCGAAAGCGGCGCCGACGACTATGTCACGAAACCTTTTGACCGCAAGGTGCTGCTTGCGAGGGTCAAGGCCGTCCTGAGAAGGGGGCTCCCGGTTGTGGAGGGCGTCGATTTTGACGGACTCAGAATCGACGAAGTCTCAAGGTCTGCGACGCTAGATGGCGCTCGGCTGGACCTGACGCCGGGCGAGTTCTCGCTCCTAGTGCGGCTTGTCGCGCACAGGGGGCGCGTCTTCGTGCGCCCTCCGGACGAGCGCACTGTTGACGTGCAGGTCGCTAAGCTCAGGCAGAAGCTCGGCGCATGGGCGAACCACATCGAGACTGTCCGCGGCATAGGCTACCGTGTAGCGGAGCCGTGAAGCGTTAGCGCGGGTAGCTTTGAAGTAGGCATGCCCACTGTACGCCCGCTTTATGGTATACTATGCGGCGCTAAGCGCATAGGAAGCATAAATTGATGGTTACAGATTTCATCAGAAAGGCCGTCCGGGTGTTCTGGCTGCTGCCGGGATTCCTGCTGTGGGCGTCGTTTCCTCCGATGGGCGAGATGACAGACTCGCTCTTCGCGCTCGCGCCTTTGCTGTGGCTTTCGCGCAACCGCGACGCGAAGACTGCCCTGCGCAGGTGGTTCCTCAACGGATTCATCTTCTGGTTCGCGACGCTTTCGTGGATGCCCGCCATCGTCAAGAACGGCGGACCCTGGCCGCTCGTCGTGCTCGGATGGGGCGCGCTCTCCGCATACTGCGCGCTCTACTTCGGCGCGTTCGGATGGCTCTCCGCGAAGGTGTGGGCGTGGGCGAAGGACGAAGGAGCGCCGTGGAGGAAGGCTCCGCGCTTTCCGTACGGGCGCAGGCTTTTCGCGATACTCGTCGCGGAACCGGTCCTCTGGTGCGGACTCGAACTCGTCCGCTCGCGCCTCATGGGCGGCTTTTCCTGGAACCACCTCGGGCTTCCGCTCGTCAATGCCGGACTCGGCTCGCCCGCCGCGCTCGGGGGCGTTTATCTCCTTAGTGCAATCGTCGTGCTCGTCAACGGAACTATCGCCGGAATCGCCGAGCGCCTCATGAAGCGCACGACGCGCTGGGCGTTCGTCGAGACGCTTGTTCCGATGCTGCTCGTCCTTGCGCTGTACTTCGCCGGCGGAAGGGCTGTGAAGGCCTCCGCCCCCGTCGACGACGGATCCAGCGCGCTGCGCGTCGCCCTTGCTCAGCGAAACTTCCCGTGCGTCTTCAAGCCTGCGGAGGCGGAGGATCCCATAGACGTCTACTCGAACCTCCTCTCGAACGTCGCCTTTGCGAGGCCGGAACTCCTGGTCCTGCCGGAAAGCGCGCTCAGCGAATTCGGCGCGGCGGATTCGCCGCGCTCGCGCGCGTTTCTGCGGTGGGTCGCCGAAATCTCCGGCGCGCGCGAAGTCATTGCTGGCGGCGGACGGTTCTCCGGCGGCAAGGAATACAACTCGGCGGTGCTCTACGGCGCAGGACCGGCCGTCCCCAACTCGCAGCTCCCAGTCTACGACAAGGTCCATCTCGTGCCGTTCGGTGAGTTCATCCCGGGCGACAAGTGGATCACCGCGCTGCAGAAGCTTGCACCCGTCGGGAGCTGCACGCCCGGTGAGCTGAAGCTCCTGGGGGGGTACGGCGTTGCGATCTGCTACGAGGACACGGATTCCGCGCAGATGCGCGCGCTGGCGCGGATGGGCGCGAAGTGCCTCGTGTTCATCACGAACGACAGCTGGTTCTCCGAGTCGATCGAGGCGGAGCAGCACGCGTGGCAGTCCGTCGCGCGCGCGATCGAGACGGGGCTCCACGTCGTGCGGGTCGGAAACTCCGGCGTTACGGGGGTGATATCTCCGCGCGGCCGGGCGAAGTGGCTCTCGGGGCATGACGGGCGTCCGCTCGTCGATGCGCGCGGGCTTATGTGCGAGACGGTGCTTGTAAAAGACTTCGGCGAAGCGGCGGGACGCCGCTTCCCCCAGTCAACGCCGTACGCCCTCTGGGGCGACATTCCGCTGGCCGTTATATTTGCACTTCTCATAGCGGCGTCCGTTTTGGTAAAATATTACGATAACCATGAAAAACGAAGATACATGTCCATGTAAGAGCGGCAAGCCCTTCGGGGAGTGCTGCGGTCCGATCATTGCCGGCACTGCGAAGGCGGAGACGGCGGAGGCTCTTATGCGCGCGCGCTACTCGTCCTACGCGACGGGCGACGTCGGCTTTCTCAAGACCAGCATGACCGAGGAGGCGCAGGCCGATTTCGACGAGGAGGCGTCCAAGGCGTGGTCCAGAGCCGCGCGCTGGCACGGCCTCGAGGTGATTTCCACCGAGAAGGGCGGTCCTGCGGACGAAGACGGCGTAGTCGAGTTCCGCGCGCTCTACACCGCGAACGGCGAGTTCTGCAACCACCACGAGCGCTCGACCTTCAAAAAGGTCGGCGGAGAGTGGAAGTTCGTCGACGGCGATTTCGTCGCCGAGAAGCCCATCGAGCGCGAGGAGCCGAAGGTCGGCAGAAACGACCTTTGCCCCTGCGGTTCGGGCAAGAAGTACAAGAAGTGCTGCGGCAAGGGGAAGTGAGTTGAGGCCGGCCGCGTTCCTTTTCGATCTCGACGGCACCTTGGTGGACACCGAGGCGGCCTGGACGAAGGCGATCGTCGACTTCGTCGTCTCGCGTGGCGGGAGGACGACGTTCGAGGAGATACTGCCCTCTGTGATCGGACGGAACTGGCTGGACATCGACAGGGCGCTGCACGAGCGATTCCCCGTTCTCGGAGACACGACGCCCATGGAGGACGCGCGCGAGCTGCGCGAGTTCTACAGGGCGTACGCGGCCGATCCCAAGTCGATGCGCGTCGAAGGGACGATCGCCTTCCTCAGGAAGGCCTCGTCCGTCGCGCCGTGCGCGATAGTCTCGGGCTCGCCGCATGACGACGTCGTCGCGGCGGCGAAGATGTGCGGAATCGACGACTGCGTCTCGCTTGTGCTGGGCGCGGGCGAATACGAGGCGGGGAAGCCCAGCCCAAGCGGATTCCTCCGCGCGGCTTCGCTTCTCGGCGTTGCGCCGTCCATGTGTGTCGTCATCGAGGATTCCGAAGTGGGGGTTGCGGCCGGCGCCGCAGCCGGGATGAAGGTCGTTGCGCTTGACCGCTCCACGCTGGTGAAGCAGAACTTCTCCGGCGAGACGTGGCGCGTGCGGGACATGTCCGAACTTGACTTCGAAAAGGAGTTCTCATGAGTTCGAACCCTGACTTCGACCGCTGGTACGCCGCCCGCAAGGTGCGCATACTCCTCTCTCCGACGCACGAGCTGGAGACGTTCGGCAACACGCTCGTCAACTACCATCTCGTCTCGGAGCTCGACGACTATCCGGGGAAGATCAGGATACGCGAAGGGCGTCTCGAGGCGCACCAGCCTCTCGTGATCGCCCCGTCTTTCTCCGAGATCACGACAGAGGGCTTCAGCGACGAGGCAAAGGCCTACGTAGAGTGGCTCAAGGCGAACGAGGAGAACCTGCGCATACTGCGATACGGATACTGCCTGAAGACCGACCACTTCTCGGAGCAGATAGTGACGGACTCCCTGGCGGCGGTGACCGAGCGCGTCAAGGCCGAGGTGCTCGCTTCGCGCGACGCCTTCGCCGCGGTGCTTCAGGGCGTGGACGATCCGTGGGACGTCGCGCTCGTGGAGCTCTGGAGGCACGAGGTCGAGCGCAGCGCGGGCAGGAACATCCGCGAGCTTGGAGAGAAGGGAAAGCTGTTTTGAGAATTTTGAAGGAAGGGCATAAAATGGAAAGAAGGACAAAGGTAATAGCGATTGCAAACCAGAAGGGCGGTGTAGGAAAGACCACGACTGTGGTGAACCTCGCGGCGGCGCTTTCCGCGCGCAAGAGGGCGGTTCTCGTAGTGGACCTCGATCCGCAGGCGCATGCGACGCTCGGACTCGGACTCGAGAAGACGCCGGGCATCTCCATGTATCCGGTGCTCCTCGGGGAGAAGCAGATTGCGGACGTCATACAGCCGACGAAGTGGAACAACCTTAACGTCATTCCGTCCGAAGTCGATCTCGCTGGCGCGGAGCTGGAGTTCTCCATGCGCGAAGACAGGCTTGATATGATCCGCAGCGCGCTCGCCCCGGTCAAGGAGTCCGGCGCGTTCGACTACATCATCATCGACTGCCCGCCCTCGCTCGGAATCGTAATGACGAGCGCGCTCGTCGCGGCGGACGGCGTGCTGATTCCGATTCAGGCCGAGTTCCTCGCCATGGACGGCCTCGCGCTCATCACCGGCTCGATCGACCGCATCCGCGCGTCGGCGAATCCGAACCTCGAGCTCAACGGCATCGTCTTCACGATGGTCAATTCGCAGGCGAAGCTGACGCAGGACGTCATCGCTGAAGTGCGCGGACACTTCGACGACAAGGCCTACGAGACGCTTATCCCGCGCAACGTTCGCGTTTCCGAGGCGCCTTCGATGGGAACGCCCGTCGTGTTCCTCGATCCGCGTTCCAAAGGCGCGGAGGCGTACAAGGCGTTTGCCTGGGAGTTCATGGCGAAGAACCCGACGCGCTTTGACGTTGCGAAGGCCCCTGCGCCCGCCCCGGCACCTGCTCCCGCTGAGCAGCCCGCGCCCGAGGCCACCGCTGAGAACGTTGCTGCGGCGGAGGCTGTTGCCACGGACAATGGACAGCCGACTGGCGACGCGCCGTCCAATTCATAATCCATCATTCATCATTCCCTATGCTTCTCACCGCCGTCATAACGACGCGAAACGAGTCCGCCAACATCGCGAACTGCATCCGCTCGTTTGACGAGTTCCGCGACAGGGTCGAGATAATCGTTGTCGACAACGCGTCGACGGACGACACCAAGTCCATCGCGGAGTCTCTCGGCGCGAAGGTGTTCGACAAGGGGCCGGAGAGGAGCGCGCAGCGCAACCTCGGATGGCGCTCCGCGTCCGCGCAGTGGGTCGTTGTTCTCGACGCGGACATGATGCTTCCGCGCGAGACCGTCGAGGAGATGCTCTCCATCGCGTCGTCGCCAGATTCCCTCGACGCGTACTGGGTCCCCGAAGTGAGGACCGGGAGCGGAATCCGCGTGAGGGCGCGCAACTTCGAGCGGTCGTTCTACGACGGCACATGCATCGACGCGCTGAGGCTTTTCTCAAAGCGCGTCCTCGAGAAGACCGGCGGATACGACGAGAACCTCATCGCGGGACCGGAGGACTGGGAGCTGGACATAAGGGTTCTCGCGACGGGCGCGAAGTGCGCCGTCATGTCGCACAACCTGATACACAACGAGAAGCGGCTCACGTTCAAGAGGATGCTCGAGAAGAAGGCGTACTACACGAAGAGCTTCGCGGCGTACCAGGAGAAGTGGAAGGGGCATCCGGCGGTCAGGAAGCAGTTTTCCCCGTGGTACCGCTTCGTCGGCGTCTTCATCGAGAACGGTAAGTGGAAGCGCCTTCTCGCCCATCCGATCCTCGCCGCCGCCATGTACATAGAGCGCTTCGCGGTTGGGGTCGTGTATCTCGTCAATCGCTGAAATGTTGGTCGAGGTGTTGAATGGCTGATGGAACATACGAGCGTCGCGGTCCGAGGGAGGCCGAGCTGAAGAGGCTGCAGCGCATCCTCGACGAGCGCCGCAAACCATCCGCCGCCAAAGACGGCACAGAAACGGCGAATCCTCATGGCTCGCAGGACGCTTCGTCCGAGCGTTAGGGCTCGCGCGTTCCCTGCTGATCAGAGTTTCTGCATCTGTCCTATCAGGCCGTTGCGGCGTGCGCATTTTTCACGATATTTTTTGCGCATCTTTCAATGTTGCATAGGCGTAGATTTGATATAATGTCGCCGAAAGTTGGTCAGGATTACCTGCGCATCGTGCGTTGGGCTGGCCTGCCGGAGACAAAACAAGGAGTGGTTTGCAATGTTCAAAATGAGAAAGCTGTTCTTCGCCGCGTTTGCGGTGACCTTTGCGGGAGCGCTTTTCGGCGTCCCGGTAAGCTCCATCACCCCCGAGCCGCAGAGCAGTGATCCGGACAACTGGTGGCAGAAGCGCTTTGCAGAGAAGCAGGAGCTCGTCAAGAAGGGCGGAAGCGAGGTAGTGTTCATCGGCGATTCGATTACGCACGGGCTCGAGGGCAGCGAAGTCTGGAAGACGAAGCTGGCCGTCGCTCCCTACAACGCCCTCAACCTCGGGTTCGGCGGCGACCGGACAGAGCACGTCCTGTGGCGCCTTGACCACGGCGAGCTCGACGGATACAAGGCGAAGGTCGTTGTGCTGCTCATCGGCACCAACAACACGGGGCACCGTTCGCGCGCTGACGAGACGCCCGTCGACACGATCATCGGGATCAACGAGGTGATCCGCAAGATACGCTGGAAGCAGCCTCAGGCCAAGATCATCCTTCATCCGATCTTCCCGCGCGGGGAGAAGCCGGACGACGAGCTTCGCGTCCGCAACGAGATTGTCAACAACTCCATCCGCCAGCTTGCGGACGGGCAGACGATCTTCCTCTGCGACTTCAACGACCTGCTTACCGAGCCCGACGGGACGCTCTCGAAGGAGATGATGCCCGACTTCCTCCATCCCGGACCCAAGGGGCAGAAGATATGGGTCAGGTCCGTCCTTCCCCTCATCAACAGGCTTCTCGCCGCATCGGGCGATGACCTTCCGCCTGCCGCGCGCGCGACGGCGCGCAGGCTCCCCGAGTACGTCGGGCGCATGACCGACCGCCGCCGCAAGGCGATGGAGAACAAGGGCGGAACGTTCGACGTCGTGTTCCTCGGCGACTCCATCACCCATGGCTGGGAGGGTCAGGGACGCGAGGTGTACAAGAAGCTCTGCGAGGACTACAAGATCCTCAACCTCGGGCACAGCGGCGACCGCACCGAGCACCTCGTGTGGCGTTTCCTCAACGGAGAGCTCGAGGGCTACAAGACGAAGATGTTCATGCTCATGATCGGCACGAACAACGGCGGCGACTCCGCGGAGGACGTCGCGGCGGGCGTGAAGCGCATCATCGAGATATGCCAGGAGAAGCATCCCGAGGCCAAGATGCTTCTTCTCCCCATCTTCCCGAGGAACGACAACGCGCGCAACAACCACCGCATCAAGAACGAGAAGACGAACGAGATAATCAAGACGTACGCGGACGGCGACAAGGTGATCTGGTGCGACTTCAACGACAAGTTCCTTGAGCCTGGCCCGGACAAGGTCCTGCCGCGCTCGCTCATGCCCGATCTCCTTCACCCCAACCACGACGGATACCTCATCTGGGATGCAGCGGTGCGTCCGTACTTCAAGAAGATCTGCGGCAAGTAATTCAAGTGCAGCGAGGAGCCGGAATGAAGACCTGTCTGTTTTATCGCAAGCGATTCGCATTGCGGCTTGCAGTTGCAAGTGCAATGGCGATCTGCGCCGTCGCCGCTAAGGCGGCGCCATGGTTCGACGCAGGGGTGTCCGCGTACGAGTCATGGCCGGACGATGGAACGGACAAGGTCGTTGCCGGCGCAGGCACTTGGACCGGCACGGATTCCGCGCAGCTCGTCGGCGGTGAAGACGGAGCCAGGCTAAAACTCGAATCCGACGGGCCGGTCCCGCTGGGCTTCGACGCGGCGGTGACTAAGCAGATTGCGGACGACAGGCCGTCGATCTCCACGACCGTCCGCTTTTCCGGGTCCGACGACGCACCTCAGCTCGACCCAGTCGACAAGGCGATGGTCACGGTCGCGTCGGTCGACGGCGTCCCGCGTTACTTCGGCCTCGGCTTCGACCCTGATGGCGGGACGAACGTCCTATACGTCCTGGAGGGACCAGAGCCGGACGAAAACGCGGATGTGCTTCTTGGATTTGCGTTCAAGGTTGAGGGCGGCGCGACTTACATCAAGTACACGATCGACGGGACACCCCTTACCCTTGCTGGTTCTGAATGGATTCTCACAAGCCTTGCCTCCGGCAACGAATCTGTTTCATCCGTCTGCTATGCAGGCATCGGAGACGTCGTCTCCCTCGCCGGCGAAGTCGGTTCGGACGAGCCCGCCGTGACCAAGACGCTGACGATCCCCGCGCTAGAACACGTCGTCATAGAGTCCGTAAAGGTCGCCGGCACCGACATTGCGTCCGACGGCGAGGGAAACTACGTCGTGACGCAGGGGTCGGTCGTGACCGTGACGTTCATGCCGGACCCCGGCTGGGCGCTTAACGTCGCGTCGATGACTTTCATTGTCAACGATGACATGACGCTTCCGGAGACGGGACGTCCGACCCCGGTAAACGTGGCCGCGACGGTGACGATCAACGAGGTGATGGCGAAGAACGGATCTACGTTGTCCACGAAGCGCGGATTCGAGGGGCTGGACTGGGTCGAGCTATACAATTCCGGAGACGACGACGTTGACCTCACCGGATGGTACATGGGCAATGACCCGACGAAGAAGACGAAGAAGTGGCCTCGCATCGAGGGAAGCTGCGTCGTCCCCGCGAAGGGGTACAAAATCGTGTGGTTCGACGGCGACGCCCTCAACGGCGACTGGGCTCCGGACGAGGCCCATGTAGAGGCGAACATCTCGACGGACGCCGGCAAGCACACCGTGTTCCTCGCATCCGCGGCCGCGACATCGGCCATCGTGCAGCAGATCAGGATGCCCGGTGGCGTCAAGGACGTCTCTTACGGACGCGGACATCTTTCGCGCACGCTCATCTCCTCAACGTCGACAGCCGAATACAAGGCCGGAGGCGGGGAATGGACGCCGGTTGACGGGTCTGTCGGCATGAGCGCCGCGGCCGGAGGCTTCACTGTCGTTAGCTACCAGATCAACAAGGATGTCGGCAACATGGATGTAGTAGATGCGTGCCTGGTCGATCCGTCGACATGGAAGGATGGCTATCCCGTCACCAACACGACGCAGACGCTTGCGTTCGCCGGTACCAACCAGACGCCAAGTTTTGACCTGAATCTCTACAGCTCTTTCCCTGGTGGCGTTTCGGGCAACAACTTCATCTGCGTCGCGACAGCGACGATCCAGATTCCCGAGAAGGGGGACTGGACGTTCGACGTCGGTTCGGACGACGGATTCAGCGCAAAACTTACGCGCCTCGACAGGAAATGGGGCTGGGAGAGCCGCGGCTCGCGCGGATACGGACACTCGAGTGCGACTTTCAACCTCGAGGCGGGCTCCTACGAGGTGGAGGTACGCTACTTCAACGCCGGCGGTGGCTATGTGATGGACTTCAGCGCCGCGAAGGGCCGCACGGGCTTCAATGCCGAAACGTTCCGGCTTGTCGGAACGGGCGACGTCGTCCATGCGGGCGCGCTCGGCGCGCAGGTCGCGGCGGACGTTTCGGACGAGATGATCGGCAAGTCGAAGTCGCTCGAGTGGAAGACGACGTTCACCCTCGACGAGACGCCGGTCGCGGCGGATGGCTTCCGCCTCCTCGTCAAGTATGCCGACGGATTCTCCGCGCGCGTCAACGGAACGCAGGTCGCCTTTGTCGCGGCGAATGCGCCGCGTGCCGCCGCGGATGCGCTCAGGGCGCAGGAGTTCGCCGTCGATCCGTCTCTCGTCGTCAAGGGCGTCAACACGCTCGAGATCACAGCTGAGAACGATGCGATCGGCGACACCGAGTTCTATCTTTCGGCCGAGCTGGTCCATGACATGTCGGAGGACCTGTATGTGTATTTCCCGTCGCCCACGCCCGGCGCGGCGAACGCCGGCAGCGGACGCACGGGATTCACGCCGAAGGTGGCGTTCAGCGAGGCGCACGGATGGAAGGACGAGGCGTTCGACCTCGCGCTCTCCTGCCCCGACAGCGCTACGGCCGTCATCTACTACACTCTCGACGGAACCTCGCCCGTCATCGGCGCGCCGAAGACGTTCCGCTACACTGCGCCTTTCCGCGTCGACAAGACGACGGTCGTGCGCGCCGCGGTCCCAGACGTCGATTCGATTCTCCAGATTGACGCGTCCGCGACGTATCTCTTCTACGACGACGTGATTTCGCAGGATGCGTCCGTACCGGAAGGCTTCCCGGCTGACATGGCGGTCAACAGCCAGCGAATGCTCTACGGATTCGACACGGCCATCACGCAGGGCGACGCCGATACGCGAGAGCGGCTGAGGCGCGGCCTCACGGAAAATACGCGCACCGTATCGCTGGTGATCGATCCGAAGAACCTTTTCGACGGCGCGAGCGGCATATATGTCAACGCCTCCGGCAACGGACGAATCTGGGAGCGCCAGACGATGGTCGAACAGATCAATCCGATGGACCATGCAGACGAGTTCTCCGTTTCGGCCGGGCTCCGCATCCGCGGCGCAGTCAGCCGCGGCTCCGGTTTCGCGAAGCATTCGTTCCGTCTCTTCTTCCGCAGCGAGTACGGCATGGGCACGCTCGCGCATCCGCTGTTCGGCGACGAGGGAGCGGACGAGTTCGAGAAGATCGACCTGCGCACGTCCCAGAACCACTCCTGGGCGCACGACGAGGATGGCGACACGTTCATCCACGAGTGCTTCTCCCGCGACTCCGAAGGAGCGATGGGCACGACGTACAACCGCAGCCGCTACTACCATCTCTTCATCAACGGCGTCTACTGGGGGCTCTACCAGACCGAGGAGAGGGTTGACCAGAACTACGCCGAGAGCTACAACGGCGGCTCGGCGGAGAGCTACGACGTCGTGCGCACCTCGCAGCCCGGATACAACACGGGAGTCGTCGAAGGCGAGACTGCCGCATGGACGGAGCTCTGGCGCATCACCACGCAGGAAGGGTACGGAGAGGGACACGAGGCGAACTACAACAGAGTGCTCGGACTCAACCCAGACGGTACGCGCAATCCGGACTATCCGATACTCCTCAACGTGACGAACCTCATCGAGCACCTACTCTCGGTCCACTTTGCAGAGGACTCCGACGCGCCAGTCAACGGCGGCGGCTGGGCAAACAACCTTATCGCCTTCCGCAACCGGAACGACGGCGAGGGCAAGGAGGACGGCTTCCTCTGGAACCGCCACGACGCGGAGCATTCGCTCGGCTTCGGCGGCGGAGCCAACCAGGTGAAGTCGCTCATCTTGAGCACGCCCGAGCAGCTCAATACCGATCCCAATAAAGACATGCGTGCGATCAGCAACTTCAATCCGACCCTGCTCAACTACGAGCTGATGGCGAACGCGGAGTACCGACGCATCTTCGGCGACCTTGTGTACAAGCACATGGTCAAGGAAGGCGGCGCGCTTACCGCGCCAGCTGCGGAGGCGCGCTACCGCAAGCGCATGGCCGAGATAGACGACGCGGTCGTAGCCGAGTCCGCGCGCTGGGGCTACAAGTACGGGACAAAGCGCAACCGCCAGAGCTGGCTCAACAGCTGCAACGACCGCATCAACTTCATCAACCAGAGGCTGACATACCTCATCGCCGAGTACAAGCGGCGTGGATGGTATCCGTCCATAGACGCGCCCACGGCGCTCGACGGAGCGGGCGCGCCTGTCGTAGACGGACAGACCATTGGCGCGAAGGAAATGCTGTACCTCACCGGAAGCGGAGCGGGAACAGTCTACTACACGACCGACGGGAGCGATCCGCGCGGCGCGGACGGAGCGCCTTCCGCCGCGGCCATCGAATACTCCGGCGCCTCGCCGGTGCCGGTATATGTCCCTGCGATCGCAAGGGGGGAAGCCTGGAAATACTTCGACGAAGGCTCCAAGCCCGCGGAGAACTGGACGGCGTCCAATTACGCCGACACGTCGTGGAAATCAGGCGCGAGCCGCCTCGGCTTCGGCGGCAACGGCTCGTTCGCCACGGCGCTGAACAGATATGTCGGCGGAGGCTCGTCTGGCACCCAGGTGACGACGTTCTACTTCCGCAGGAAGTTCACGATGCCGGACGGCGCAGAGTCCATTACGGCGCTCAAGGCGTCGCTTGACTGCGACGACGGATATATTGCCTATGTAAACGGCGTGGAAGTCGGACGCGATCAGGTCAATTCGACCGACTACAGCGCGTTTGCGACGGGGACAAACATGGGCGAGAGGGAAGCAGTCTGGACGTTTCCAGCAGGTACGCTCGTCGAAGGCGAGAACGTGATCGCGGTAGAAGTCCACCAGTGCAACGCGAATTCCTCCGACGCCTGGTGGAACCTCGGTTTGTCCTATGCGAAGGCCGGGAACGTCGAGGGGGGAATCTCCGTGCCCCCCAGCGGACTTTCGATATGCGCTCGCGTCGTTGACGGATCTGGTGAATGGAGCGCGATTTCCGAAGTGTCCGTGAATGGCGTGATGCCGCAGGTACCGATTATCGCGGACGGCACGGAGGTCGGCACGGTGGACGGATCGGTCGCCACGATCGACACGGCATTGGCAGGCTCGGGGACGCAGATATTCATCCCCGCAGGGGTGAGCGAGGTCAGGATGTCCGCAAAGGACTCTGACGCAGCGGTGATCGACACGACGGACTATTACGCCGGCTCGCTCGTTCCGCAGGATGGCACGGTCACGCCCGCGCTTAACGAGTCCGTCGTCAAGCCTTCCTTCGTGGAGTCATCCCCGAAAGCAGGCGACGCCATCGTCGTCACTTCGGTTGGCGTCCGGCTGACGGTCTCGGCCAAGCCCGGACTCTACTACACGCTTGCGCGCAGCGCTTCCGCCGACGGAACATACGAGCCTGTGGAAGAGGCGAAAGTCCAGGCGAAGTCCGGCTCGTCGTTCGTCACCTTCGACGTGGAGAAGGGTGCCGAGCCTGCGGCGTTCTTCAAGGCCGAAGCCTCCGACAGGTGACCGCGGCGGCTCGTGCGCAAATTTCACGATTTTTTTTGCGCGGTTGCCACGCTTTACCCGTAAAAAATATGGCATAATATAACTACCATGAAAAGACTCATTGTAGCGTTGTCCGCAATTGCGGTGTTCGGAGCGTTCGCAGGCGAACGCGTGGTGCAGGGACTTGGCGGCGAAGGCTGGAGCCTTTGGCTCGACCGGAAGGCCGAGTACAAGTCCGACAAACTCCACCTTAATCCCGTTGACGCGGCGAAGATCCGCGACGGGCGTGCGGACTGGCTCGCGCCGGTCGACGCGAAGGCGCTGACCGTTGCCGGGCCGACGTGCGGATGGGACTCGCTCTTCGTGAAGCGCGTCTCCTGGACGAAGGCCGAGGACGCGTGGAAGGACGGTTCGCTGAGCATAGACGTCTCCGTTCCTGGCACGGTCGAGGAGTACTTCTTCGACTCCATCTCCGGCAACCGAAAGGGCGAGCGCGAGACGGGCGACTACAAGGGCGTCAGCTGGTGGGGCCGCAAGTTCACCGTGCCTGCGTCCGCGAAGGGGCGCCGCGTGGCGCTCTTCTTCAAGGAGGGCATCCGCCAGCGCGCCGAGGTGTTCGTGAACCGCAAGCTCGTCGGATACGAACTCGTCCTGCAGTCGCCGTTCGAGGTGGACGTCAGCGATGTCGTGAATTTCGGCGGAGAGAACGAGCTCGCCGTCAGGATCACGGACGCGAACGGAAACTTCGGTTGGGGCGACTACTCCTGGACGAAGTGGGGCGACACGATGTTCCCGCTCTCGCACGGCTTTGGCGGCATCCCCGGAGGTATCGACCTCGTAGTGACGGATCCCGTCCGCGTCGCGGACGTGTTCGTGCGCAACAAGGCGAAGCTGCGCGACATCGACACAACCGTAGAGATCGTCAACTCGTCCGCCTCTCCCGCGTCCGTTTCCGTTGAGGCGGCGATCGTTGAGAACTGGGCTGCGAACAAGCCGGTGAAGAATCCGAAGACCGTCTTCACGAAGTCCGTCGGCAAGGTTTCCGTTCCCGCCGGCGCGACGAAGACAGTGGACTTCAACGCCGTCGTCAAGGACGCGAAGCTCTGGGAGATTCACAATTCCCACCTCTACGACATGGTCGTGACGCTGAAGGACGCGAAGGGCGCGATTGTCGACCGCTACACCGCCCGCTTCGGATTCCGATTCATGGAGGCGAAGGGCGTAGGAACGGACGCGCAGCTGTGGCTCAACGGACGCCGCGTGTTCATCCTCTCCGCGATCAGCTGGGGCTACTGGCCGTCAAACGGAATGTTCCCGACACCAGAGCTTGCGCGCAAGCATGTCGAGTCCGCCGTGAAGCTCGGCATGAACATGCTCAACTGCCACCGTTGCCGCGGCAACGAGTCGATTCTCAATGCGGCGGACGAGCTTGGCGTGATGTACTACGAGGAGCCGGGCGGATTCAGCTCCTACCGCACGAAGCCAAACGACAAGCTCGACGGCGTTGACCAGTCGATCGCGCACGAGATATGCCGCCAGAAGTTTCTCAGGATGGTGAAGAACCACCGCAACCACGCCTCGCTCATGATCTACAACATGGTCAACGAGCCTGGCTGGGAGCCCGACGACCTCACGAAGGAGGACATGGCGCTCGCGCACCTCATCGACCCGACGCGCCTCATCGTGTACGGATCCGGCTTCATGGGCATCGGCAAGCCCGAGCCCCGCAAGCTCAACATGCTGCCGTATTCGCAGGAGCAGAACATCACGGGCTTCACGGATGTCCACAACGCGAGCGCGTCGCCTGGCGTGTACGTCGACTCCAACTACTCGTCTTCCACAGGCTTCGCCCGCAACGAGCGTGCGCAGACCGAGCTCTTCATCTGGGGAGAGGAGGGCGCGCTTGCCGCTCCGCCGCAGCTCGAGCTTATACAGGCCGCAAAGAAGGGCAAGCCCAACGGATGGGACGGACAGCAGTACGACCTCTGGTACGAGGGGTACAAGTCCTATCTCGAAAAGAAGGGGCTTACCGCCGCGTTCCCGTCCGTCACCGACCTCATTACGTCGATGGGCAACATCCAGTACTACGAGCACGGACGTCTCCTCGAGAACGCCAGGATCGCGGACGGATGCGAGGCGTACATCTTCAACGGCTACGAGTCGATGAAGGACGACAACATCTCCGGATGCGTCGACTGCTACCGCAACCTGAAGGGCGATCCGAAGCTCGTCAACCAGTACATGAAGCCGCTTGTGATGTCCGTGAAGGCCTGCGACAAGCTCGGTGCCGTCGGTGACGTGAACACGCTCGACCTCTGGGTTGTCAACGAGTACGCCATTCCTGCCGGTTCCTACGGCGTGAAGGCGCGCGTAAAGACGCCGACCGGCAAGGTGCGCGAGCTACACAAGGGGTCCGTCAAGGTTTCCGGCGGCGCGAAGTTCAGCGACCTCGCCGCGGAGAAGATCGGAGTCGCTCTCGACGACGGCCCTGGGTACTACAAGATCGCCGCGGAGCTTCTCGACGCCCAGGGCAAGGTGCTCGCCGTGGGACATGACGAGATGCTCGCCATCGACGTGAAGGGCGCGAAGATTGCTTCGAAGTGCGCAATCGTCGGCGGCGGAGAGGAGTACGTTAAATTCGCCGAGTCGATCGGCGCGGACCTGAAGCGTTACGATCCCTCGATGGGGCGCCTCGACGGCATCCTTCTCGCTCCGACGGACCTCGGTCAGCAGTTCCGTCCTGTTCCCTCGTTCAACTTCCGAGCGAAGGACGGCGTGACGCCCGGTCTCAACCTCGACCACTTCCTCGGCAAGAAGTTCGAGACGCCCGTCGGAGAGCGCATCTCGACGGCGGCGATCGACTTCGACCTCAAGTCGAAGCTGATGCCTGGCTACGACATTGTCGGACTCGGCAACTACTCCGTCCGCTGGGAGGGCTTCATCGTCTGCGACCACACCGGCGAGATCGAGTTCGAGTACACGTGCGACGACGGTGCGCGCGTGTGGTTCGACGGAGAGCTTGTGGTCGACAAGTGGACGAACGGACCGAAGCAGGTGCGCACGTTCAAGAAGAGCCTCGTCAAGGGCGGAAAGTACGCCATCAAGATCGAGGCATACCAGGACGGCGGAGACTGGATAGCGAGCCTGAAGTGGAAGCTTCCGCTCCCCGACGTGAAGTTCGACATGAACGACATCCTCCGCCGCGTGCGCGAGGACGGCACGAAGCTCATCCTCGTCGAAGACGCGGAAGTGTGGCTGAAGAAGCTGCACGACGCGAAGGCGTTCCCGGAGTACAAGGTGTTCCATCCGCACAAGACATGGGTCGGGCACAACCTATTTGTCGCGGACCATCCGATCTTCGACGGACTTCCCAAGAACTGCGCGATGAACTGGGAGTACCAGAAGCTCGCGGTGTACGACGGACCGAAGCACTTCGGACTTACGATGGATGGCGAAGAGGCGCTTGCGGGCGTCGTCGGCGTTCCGCTCCGCGGCATTGCGACATCCGTCGGCGTCGTTCCGTGCGGGAAGGGCAAGATCATGTTCTCCAGCCTGGACCTCGCGCCGAATCTCGCGTCCGACGACAAGCCGGCCGTCACGCCGAAGAAGATATTCGCGAACATCCTCCGCTGGGCGAAATAGGGAAATGCGCCGACGGACGTGTTCCTGCTCGGCGCCACTTGCAATCTGTTTTTCCGCATCGGAATCACCTGATTTGATATAATCTAACTATGAAGACATCATACTCGTTCTGTGCGGCCTCTTTCGCAACGCTGTTTGCGCTTTCCGCATTCTGTGGTTCGCGTCACGCCGGAAATCCTGTATATCCGTCCTATGACGGACGCGTCATGGCCGGATATCAGGGATGGTTCCACAACCGCTCCGGCGGCGTGATGTATCCGAACGAGGAGTCTGTGCGCATCGACATGTGGCCGGACGTTTCGGAATACGAGAAGACGTATCCGACGGGGCTCAAGCTCTCCAACGGAGAGGGCGCGCGCTTCTTCTGCTCGGATGACGAATCTACGGTCGAGACGCATTTCCGCTGGATGGAGGAGTACGGACTCGACGGCGTCTTCCTCCAGCGCTTCTTCGGCAACGCCACGAAGAAGACGAAGGAGGCGCGCGAGGAGTCCGTTACGGTGATCCGCCATTCTCTCAAGGCCGCCCAGCGCCATTCCCGCGCGATTTCGATCATGTACGACCTCTCGGGGCTCAAGCCAGGGCGCGACGACTGCATGAAGCTCGTCGACGACTGGAAGTTCCTCGTCGACGAAGTGAAGGTTACGAACTACGGCGGGCGCAACATGTACCTCCACCACCGCGAGAAGCCGCTCGTCGTCATCTGGGGCGTTGGCTTTCCGGACCGTCCGTACTCGATACGCGACATCAAGCTCGCCGAGTTCATGGATTTCCTAAGGAACGACCCGGAGTACGGCGGGTGCAGCGTTATGCTTGGGGTGCCGACGCGCTGGCGCGCGCTCGACCACGACTGCGTGAAGGATGACTATCTTCACGAGCTGATCAGGAAGGCCGACCTCGTGATGCCGTGGATGGTCGGTCGCTTCAACTCGCGCTCCCCAGACGTCATGTCGCGCTACCGTGGTATCGTCGAGAAGGATGTCGAGTGGTGCAGGGCCGCGGGCGTCGACTATGTCCCGCTCGTATACCCCGGCTTCAGCTGGTACAACCTTAGCCGCAAGGAGAAGGGCCTCACGCCGTCTCCGGTTGAGGTGATCCCGCGCCAGGGCGGAAAGTTCTACTGGGGCCTCATAGAGAACGCCGTCGCTGCGGGCGCGAAGTCGCTTTACGTCGCGATGTTCGACGAGGTAAACGAGGGAACGGCGATCTTCAAGGTCACGGACGAGCCGCCAGTCGGGGAGACTGTGAAGTTCGCGAAGATGGACGGACAGCCCTCCGACCACTACCTGTTCCTGACCGGCGAGGCGGGGAGGCTTCTCCGCGGCGAGCGCAAGCCGCTGCCTGCAGGCGAGATCCCGGTCCGCACGTTCAGGTACGAAGGCAATCCGTTCGCAACCCATTTCTACTACGCCGACCCGTCGGCGCACGTGTGGAACGGACGCCTCTACGTCTATCCGTCGCACGACATCGATCCGCCGCGCGGATGCGACCTGATGGACCGCTACCACATTCTTTCGACCGACGACATGTCCAACTGGATTGACCACGGCGAGTTCATGCGCGCGAGCGACGTCGAGTGGGGGCGTCCCGAAGGCGGATTCATGTGGGCGCCAGACTGCGCGTACAGGGACGGCAAGTACTACTTCTACTTCCCGCATCCGTCGGAATCTCGCTGGAACGACAGCTGGCTCATCGGCGTAGCCGTTAGCGACCGTCCGGACGGAGGGTTCAAGAACGTCGGGACGATTCCCGGGCTCGGCGGATTCGCGATGATCGATCCGTGCGTGTTCACGGACAACGACGGCAAGAGCTACATCTACGCCGGCGGCGGCGCGAAGATGGTCGGCGCGAAACTGAAGGACAACATGGTCGAGCTCGACGGAGAGGCGAAGCCGATGGTCGGAATGGAGGACTTCCACGAAGGGCCGTGGGTGTTCCGCCGCGGCGACTGGTACTACCTCATGTATCCCGACAACCACGAGGAGCCGGGCGTAGGCGGACAGAACCGCCAGCACTACTGCATGTCGAAGAATCCGCTGGGACCCTGGGAGCATAAGGGCGTGATTCTCGAGTCCACCGGATGCGACACGAGCCACGGCTCGATAGTCGAGTTCAAGGGGCAGTGGTACATCTTCTACCACAACCGTGTCCTTTCCGGCCGCGGCAACCTCAGGACGCTGTGCTATGACAGGCTCTACTTCAATGACGACGGAACAATCCGCCCCGTAAAGCAGACCCGCCGCGAGCGCCAGCCGTTCTGGAAGGGCAAATAGCGCCGCGGGAGCAGCCTCTGCCGCCGCCATACAGCCCCCATCCCCCGAAATGAACAGTGAATCACCACGGGGGACGGGAAAATATGGTATAATATAGAAAATTTTGTCTAAGTTGTGCAAAATGTGAAGAAGACGAAGGCGAAATAGAGGAAATAAGGCAACAATGGCAGATTCGAAGAAACGCTATCTCGGAATCGACATCGGTTCGACGACTTTCAAGGCCGTCCTGCTCACGGAGGACGGGAAGGTCGAGCGCACTGTCTACAAGCGCACGCAGCCCGTCGAGGCCGGGAAGGTCGCCTGCACCGGGCACTGCTCCGGATGCGGCGCATGCGGCGGTGGCGCGTCGAAGCGTCTTGCGCTCGAGTTCCTCAAGGTCGCCGGCATCACGTCTTTCAAGGACATCGCGGCGATAGTCGTCACCGGCAGTCAGATCGTCGAGGACACGCGCAAGTTCATTCCGTTCGACTTCCAGGTGAGCGAGGTCACCGCTCACGTCGCGGGGGCGAAGTTCCTGCATCCAGATGTGGACGCGATCATCGACTGCGGCGGTCAGGACTCGAAGTGCATGGTGTACAATCCGACGATGAAGCTCTGGACGTCCATGATGTCCGGCGTGTGCGCCGCCGGAACGGGCAGCTTCCTCGACTCGGTCGCCGCGAAGCTCGGCGTCAAAATCGAGGACGTGGCGGAGAAGGTGAACTACGACTCCGACACCGAGTTCAGCTCCGTGTGCGCGGTGCTTTCCGCGACGTCGATCAACAAGTTCAAGAACCGTGTGCCGATCGGAGACCTCCTCGCCGGCGCGTGCAAGGCGCAGGCGCGCACGATCCTCAACTCCGTCGGGCAGCTTCTCCTAAACGCTCCCGGGCGCAAGATACTCTTCCAGGGCGGCGTCGCGTTCAACAGCGCGGTTGCGTTCTTCCTCAAGAAGCTCACCGGCAGCGAAATCGTCATCCCGCAGTACCACGAGGTGATGGGCGCGCTTGGCGCGGCAGTGATCGCGCGGCAGCTTCACGACCTCAGGGACGCCGGGAAGCTCGACCTCGCGAAGGTGGAGTACGAACCGACGCGCGGTAAGTCCGTTACGCTCCGCATCAAGGCGACGCGCCGCGACTTCTTCTCGTCCGACAAGTCCAAGCCGCTCGTCTGGCGCAACCTCTTCTTCCCGACCGAGATACTCAACGCGATGGGGTGCCGCATCCGCACCCTCGAGACCTATGCCGCGCTCTTCGGCAGGAAGGCGGACAAAGTCAAGGAGGCGCTTGGAAGGGCCGCGCAGAAGGGCTTCGACGGACAGACCTGCTCGTTCCTGCGGATGCTCGAGGGAATGGAGCTCGAGAAGCCGGACTACATCGTCTCCACGATGCAGCCGTGCCAGCAGGCCGAGCGCGTCTTCGCCGACCTCGCGCGCGAATACGGGATCTCCGACCGCATCTACTCCCTCCAGACCCCGATCAACGCGCAGAGCCGCGCGGCGATCGAGACGATCGCTGACGGACTCGCCGAGTCTGTCTCGCTCATGGAGAAGACCTTCGGATGCAAGCTCGATCAGGGAAGGCTCGAAGAGGCGTGCGTGCTCTCCAACGAGGCCGCTGAGATTGCGCGCCAGTGCGCGCACCTGCGCTTCACATCTCCGCCTCTCGTGAGGGGCAGCGAGGCGATATACAACGCCGTGGTGTTCTCCCAGCTGTGGGGAACGCAGGATCTCGTCGACATCCAGAAGGCTTACTTCGACGAGCTCGTCCAGAAGAAGCTCTGGGCCGAGCAGCGCTACTCCATCGACGACACGCATCGCCTCCTGTGGCTGCACCTCCCGCCGTTCTACGACTCAAAGCACCTCACGTTCATCGAGACGACGTGCAACGCGCCGATCGTGTTCGAGGAGACGAACTTCGTCGGATGGGATCCGCTCGACCCGAAGGACCCCTACCGCTCGCTCGCGCGCAAGCTCCTGCAGTCCGGCTTCCTCGACCCCGCCCAGCGCGTTGAGTACGTGAAGAGGGCGATCCCGGCAGGAAAGTTCAATGGCGTCATCCTCTACACGCACGGGTTCGGACGCTGCTCGCTCGCCGACCGAGCCTTCTCGAAGCTCCTCAGGGAGACGCTCGACTCCATCGGGTGTCCGCTCCTCACGCTCGAAGGCGACTGCATGGACGCGTCGATCGATCCGTGCTCTACGGTCACGAAGATATCCTCGTTCGTAGAGGCGCTCAACCTCAACCGCTACGGAAACATCTTCGGCAAGGTTGTCGAGGATTCCGTCGGCAAGGTCGTCGAGGCCAAGAAGTGAGGTCAGCCGCATGGACCGGCGCATAACACTTTTCGCGGGCCACTACGGAAGCGGCAAGACCAACATCGCGCTCAACTACGCGCGGCATATCCGCCGCGCATATCCGCGCGTCGCGGTCGCGGACCTCGACATAGTGAACCCCTACTTCCGCACCAAGGACTCCGCGGCGGAGCTCGCTGCTGACGGAATCGAACTCGTCGTGAGCGACTTCGCGAACTCCAACGTCGACTTCCCGGCGATGCCGAAGGAGACCTACGCGCTCATGGCCGACCGCGCGACGCGCGTCGTAGTGGACGTCGGAGGAGACGACAGGGGCGCACTTGCGCTCGGACGCTACGTGGACGACATCCGCGCCGAAGGCGACTACGAGATGCTCGCCGTCATCAACGCGTCGCGTCCGCTCACCACGACGCCGCAGGACACCGTCGAGGTGCTGCGCGAGATCGAGGCGGCTTGTGCGCTTCCGTTCACGGGGATCGTCAACAACACCAACCTCGGACAGAAGACGACGGCTGAGACGGTTCTCGCGTCCGTTCCCTACGCGGACGAGGTGTCGCGGCTCATGGGTATCCCAGTGCGCTTCACATGCTGCGCCGCCGCGCTCGAGCCCGAACTCCGCGGCAAATGCGCCGCGCTCTTCCCCCTCGTCATCCAGAAGCTCTACTACCAGCTCGACGCGTAGTTTTTTATCTCCCCGGCTTTACTTTCCACAGCTACTTGCATACCCTACGGGGGTATGGTATAATATGCATTCGAAAGGTCAAGGAAGGACTAAAGATGAGAAAGTGCATCGAAGACGTGACGGCGCTTCAGCTGAGGCTGAAGAAGATCGTCGGGCAGCTGACAGGTGTCCAGAAGATGCTTGCGGAGGATGTCCCGTGCGAGGACATCCTCACGCAGCTAAACGCGGCGAACGGGGCGCTGCACCGTCTGTCGTTCATAATACTCGACGGACATCTCCGCCATTGCGTGCGCGAGGGAATAGAAAAGGGCAATGCGGACGAGACGATCGAGTCGTTTGCGGAGGCGCTTGAGAGCTTTTCGAAGATGGCATAGAGGGGGCGGGAAATGAAAGACATATTGCTTGCGTTCGTCCATGTGTTCGCCATGATGGCACCGTGGCTCGTCTTTGGCTTTCTGATGGCGGGAATCATCGCCGTGTGGATCCCGCGCAGCTGGGTGAACCGCATGATGGGCGGCAGCTCAGGCTTCCGTGGAATTCTCCGCGCCGTGGCGATCGGCGTGCCGCTTCCGATCTGCTCGTGCGGCGTGCTGCCGATCGCGGCCGGACTCCGCAAGCACGGCGCTGGGAAAGGTCCGACCGCCGCGCTCCTCATCTCCACGCCGCAGACGGGCATCGATTCCATTCTCGCGACATACGCTCTGCTCGGTCCCGTCTTCGCCGTGGCGCGTCCGATCGCCGCCGCGATTACTGGCGTCGTCGGTGGTGCGGTCGTCTCGGCAGTCGGCGGAGAGGACGCGTCGTCCGTCGCCGTAGAGGAATCGGCTGCGGGCTCTCGAGGGATCAAGGCGATCTTCTGGCAGGCATACAGGCGGCTTCTCGGGTCCGTAGCGAAGCCGCTTGCGGTCGGACTCGCCGTATCCGCGCTTGTCACTGTGCTTGTCCCGGACAACTTCTTCGCGGATGCGTTTCATGGCAGCGACTGGATCGCGATGCCCGTTATGGCGCTCGTTGGCTTCCCGATGTACGTCTGCTCGACGGCGTCGATTCCGATTGCCGCGTCACTCGTCGCGAAGGGCGTCTCGCCCGGCGCGGCATTCGTCTTCCTGATGGTAGGCCCTGCGATGAACGCAATGTCGCTCACGACCGTCGCCGCGCTTGTCGGACGCAAGGCCGCCGCCGCGTACGTTGCGGTGATCATTGCCGGCGCGATCCTCTGCGGCATTGCGATCAATCTTATCCCGGATGCGCTCCCCGCGACTTCCGCGATCGCCGCCGCGGGCCATTCGCTTTCCGCAGTCCACTGGGCGTCTGCCGCGTTCCTCGCCGCGATGATCGCCTACAACCTTGTCCGCCCTGTGGGGATGGGGCACCACAAGTGCTCTTCAAAGCAGGAACCGGAGCCGAAAGAGGGACGGTAAGCCGTGCGTCTGCGGCAACTATGCAGAACTGCTTGCTTTTACTAAAAAGGATGTTGCAAATTTACGAAATGGATGCTCGCTCTTTAAAATTCTGATATAATGTCAGTATGAAAAGAGCAACAGCATTCGCGGCCGCCGCGGTCGCTTTCGTGACATCGGCGTTCGGAGCCGAAACTGAGACGTCGGTCAGTTTCTATTCGCCGTCCATCGTGCGCATCGTGCGCGCCGAGCGGGGACAGTCCCTGGCAAAGCCGTGGAAGGCGGTGATTGCCGCTGAAGACAAGACTGTCGCAGTCGAGCGCACGGAGTCCGAGAAGGAGACCGTGTGGAAGACCTCCGCGCTCGTCGTCTCGCAGGCGAAGGAGTCGGGGCTCTTCACGTTCCTCTCCCCCGACGGCAAGGTGCTCCTGAGCGAGAAGGGCAAGACTTCCGTCTCCCCGGCGGCGCAGGCGTTCGCGCTCGGCGAGGAAGCGCCGCTCTACGGACTCGGCGACTTGCAGAAGCCCGTCCTCGACATCCGCGGAATCTCCCACCGACTCATGCCGCAGAACCAGGGCGACGGAATCGCCTATGTCGCATCGCCGCTTGGCTGGGCCCTCTACTGGGATGACTCGAGCCCTGTCGCGTTCGCCTCCTCGAAGGACGGTTTTTCTTTCACGAGCGAAAGCGCCGCGTTCGTCGACTACTACTTCATCGCCGGCGGTTCTATGGACGCATGCGTCGCCGGAATGCGCCAGCTCACCGGCCCCTCGCCGATGCTTCCTCGCTGGGTGTACGGCTTCTGGCAGTCGCGCGAGCGCTACAAGACCCAGGACGAGATCGTGTCCGTCCTGAAGCGCTACCGCACTGATGGAATCCCGCTCGACGGAATCGTCCAGGACTGGCAGTACTGGGGCGACAACGCGCACTGGAACGACATGAAGTTCGACTCGCGCACGTTCCCCGATCCGAAGAAGATGGTGGACGACATCCACGCCCTCCACGCTAAGGTCCTCATCACCGTGTGGCCGTCGTTCGGACCTAAGACGGACGCCTTCAAGGAGCTCGAATCGAAAGGTCTCCTCATTCCCGTCACGACCTGGCCCGCGTGGGTCTCCGACGAGGACCACAGCCCGTCGGGCGCGCACATCCAGGACTCCTACAGCCCCGTTGCGAATGAAATCTACTGGAAGCACCTCCTTCGCCTCGTCGATATCGGAATAGACGGATGGTGGATGGACTCCACCGACCCGGACCACTTCGAGAAGGAAGGCGACCTCGAGCTCCCGACCTCGCTCGGACTCCCCTGGCGCGCGGTGCGCAGCGCATATCCGCTCGCCTGCACCGAGCCCGTCGCCGCGCGCCTGAGAAAGCGCGACGACAAGCGTCCGTTCATCCTCACCCGCGGCGCATCCGCCGGACAGCAGCGCTGCTCTACGAGCGTCTGGAGCGGAGACGTCGAAAGCTCTTGGGACGGATTCTCCTACCAGATTCCGGGCGGCATCAACTATTCGCTCACGGGCAATCCGCAGTTCGGATGCGACCTAGGCGGATTCTTCTCCGGCAGCTGGCTCCCCAAGGGCGGCGTCGACAACCCCGAATGGCGCGAGCTCTACGTCCGCTGGTTCGAGGCAGGCGTGTACATGCCGATGATGCGCAGCCACGGCACGGGTGTTCCGCGCGAAGTGTATCTCTACGGAAAGCCCGGCGAGGAAGTCTACGACGCGCTGCTCGGCGCGATAAAGCGCCGCTATGCCCTGATGCCCTACATCTACTCGACCGCGGCGGATGTGTCGCGCAACGGCACGAGCTTCATGCGTCCGCTCGCCGCCGACTTCCCGTCCGACCGCAGGGCGTGGCCCCTCGCGCAGGAGTACATGTTCGGCAGGAGCCTTCTTGTTGCGCCCGTGACAACGCCGGGCGGGAAGGTCTCGGTCTATCTTCCTGAGGGTACTGACTGGTGGGACGTCGCGAGCGGAAAGCGCCTGCGCGGCGGATATGCCGCGGACCTCGTCGTGCCGCTCGCCGCGACGCCGTGCTACGCGAAGGCGGGGACGATAATGCCGCTCGGGCCCGACGTGCAGTGGAACGGCGAGAAGGCGTGGGACGATCTCGAGGTCGTCGTCTATCCCGGCGCGGACGGAAAGTTCACGCTCTACGAGGACGACTTCGAGACGCGTGCATGCGAGCGCGGCGAGTTCACCGAAATCGACTTCACGTGGGACGACGCGAGGCGGACGCTCAAGATCGGAGCTCGGCGCGGAAGCTATCCCGGCATGCTCGTGAAGCGGCGCTTCCGCATCCGCGTCGCGGACGGATCGGTTCCGGGCGTTCGCGAAGTCGAATACGCAGGCAATGCCCTCGAGGCTGACTTCGCGAAGTCGTACTGTGAAGTTCTCGGCGACGGATGGGAGTTCTCCTACGGCGGCACGGGCGAATGGCAGAAGGTGTCCGTTCCGCACGACTGGGCGATCTCGCGTCCGTTCGACTTCCACGCTGATCCGCAGAACGACGGCAACGGAAACACCGGCGCGCTGCCGTGGGTGGGGAAGGGCGTCTACCGCCGCACGCTGCGCCTTCCCTCCGAATGGGCGCGCGGCACATGTGCCGCGCTTGAGTTCGACGGCGTGATGAGCCGGCCGGAGGTGTATCTCGACGGAAAGAAGATCGGCGGATGGAACTACGGCTACATGGGCTTCCGCGTGGAGCTCGCGAATGTCGCGAAGTTCGGAGTCGACCAGGAGCTCGTCGTGAAGTGCGACACGACGCGCCAGCGCTCGCGCTGGTATCCGGGCGCCGGCATCTACCGCGAGGTGCGTCTCGTCGCTGACGATTTCGACAAGCGCGCGCTTCCGGGGTCCGTGTTCATCACTACTCCCGTCGTCACGAAGGAGAAGGCCGTCGTGAAGGTTGAGTGGGAAACGCCCGCCGGACCCGACTCCACGACGTTCGAGATTGCGAAGCCGAGGCTTTGGGACATTGATGATCCGCACCTATACGAGTTCGAGCTTTTCGGCAGGAAGTACAGATACGGAATCCGCACGATCGAGTGGAAGAGCGACGGATTCTTCCTCAACGGACGCCGCGTCGCGTTCAAGGGCGTCGACCTCCACTCCGACCTGGGGCCGCTCGGCATGGCGTTCGACAAGTCCGCCGCGCGCCGTCAGCTCGAGATCATGCAGGACATGGGCGTCAATGCGTTCAGGACGTCGCACAATCCGCCGGACCCGAAGATGCTCGACCTCTGCGACGAGATGGGAATACTCGTGT
>JAEEOY010000080.1 GCA_016284515.1 Kiritimatiellia bacterium
GCCGACAGCGCGCCAAGCGCGGTCAACATGAATTTTTTCACAATAGCTGGTCTCATAACAGTTGATCCTTTCCTTACAACACTGCACTTCTTCAACGCGAAGAACTGCCAAATGCAAATGCCGGACTACTTCCGGGTGCGCAGGATGCGCATTGTCAGCAGACGCCCGTCGCGCGTGGCGGCGATGCCAAGCGGCCCGGGCTCGGCGAGTCCCTTGCCGGGCTTGCGCAGGAACGGCCAGATGTCGGCGCCGGCGTGTGGCCCGTCGTACACGACCTCGTCGTTCTCGGCGACCCATGCACGATCTTGGGTGACGCGCACCGTCCGACGGCTCCACTTCGCCTCGTCGCCGAGAAAATATTCGAAGTCCGCCTCGAACGTTCCGCATTCGTCCGCGAGCCAGAACGGGGAGTCCTTGTACGCGACGAGCTCGTCCTGCGGCTGGCGGCGCCATGCGTCCCTCTCGTAGGTGCCCATCTTCTCGATCGGACCGAAGATGACGCGCTTCGCGCCCTTCTCGTTCGCGGACGGATGGGGCGTGCGGATGCCGGCCGAGTAGAGCCAGCGCCAGAACGTCTCGAGCCAGGCGGCGGCCGTGTCGTCCGCGTGCGCTGTACGGAAGAACACATGGTCGCCGTAGAGAAACGTGTGTATCTCGGCGGGTATCTTCATGCTGCGGAGCCTGCTGTACACCATGACGGAGTTGTCCGCCGGAAAGACGTCTGCGTCGCCGTGCATCAGGCACATCCTCGGCGTCGCCGCGTCGAACTTGAACTCCGGCATTAGCATGCCGGGCTTGTCGTGTTCGAGGACGTACGCGGGATAAACCGGCACGGCCCAGTTCGGCGAACAGGAGAGCTTGTCCAGTTCGTCTACCGGATCGTAAGCTGGCGTAAGCGAGCTCGTCGCCGCCATGAGCGTGAGGTGTCCGCCAGCCGAGAAGCCCATAACGCCGATTTTGTCCGGCGAGTAGCCGCGTTCCTTCGCCTGCGAGCGGGCGACGCGGATCGCACGCTGGACGTCCTGCCAGGCGGAAAGATACATGGGCTTGCCGATCGGACGCGGCGTGCGGTACTTTAGTATCGCCATCCCCATGCCCTTCTCCATGCAGAATCTCTGCACCGGATATCCCTCGCCGTCATAGGCTACGCCACCGTAGCCTCCGCCAGGGGTCACGATCAGAAACGCGTCCGTCGTCACCTTCTCCGGCCTGAAGAACTCCATGAACGGGGCGTACGTCTGGTTGGTGGACACGACGGGCATCTTCCCTTCGGGCCATATCTTAACGACATCGCCGTGCGGAGCCGCATAGCGGCCAGACGCGGCAGACGCGGAGGCCGCGGCAAAAAACGTTGAAATCCCCACGACAACAAGCTGACTAAGTGTGTTTTTCATTTTTCGCATCCTCAGTTGCTTTCAATGTCTACACCGGCGACCAAGCGCCGCCGGAACATGAACAATCGTCATTTGCCGTAGTCGAGCGTCGAGCCGTGGTCGGTGGAGAACGGACGCAGCGGAAGAGCGTGCGCGCTTTCGAGCGTGAGGCGCGGACGGCGTGCCCAGCCGTATCGGACGGCAACGGGCTTCGGCACATCGGGCGAGGAGAGGACGATTTCATCCCCTTCGATCACGGCGTTAGCCCACTTCCAGTCATCCTTCTTTTCGCTGCGGATGGCGAAGCCGTCGATCTTATCCTTGCCCGGCATCAGGCGGAGCCCGTCGGCGTTTGCGATCTTCACGCGGAACTTTCCGCCTTCTGCCTTCGAGACGCCGGAGTAGTACGGCGAACGCGCAGCGACGGCATTTCCCTTCCCGTAGACCTCGGCAAGCACGAGCTTCGCCGCGCGCTCGGCAATCATCTTCTTGCAAGGCGGATGGATGTCGCCGAGTCCGAGCTTCTCGGATCCGCCCGCGTCGGCGGACGTGATGACGCCAGTCTTGGGCAGCGCGAGCACCTCGCCCTGCGCCTCGCGGATTCCGCCCCATGACCACCTCTGCACAGGCTCGTTCTGCGGATCGTTGATTGCGGCGAGCTCGACGTAGTAGAACGGGAACTCGGTGCGGAAGTGCTTGCGCCACGACGTCACTAGGAGCTTGGCGAGCTCGCCGTATTCGTACGGCTCGGAATCGTTGGAGCAGCCCTGGTACCAGAGGACGCCTACGGGCTTGAGCGGGAAGAGTCCGCAAATCTTGCCGTTGAAGAACTTCGCCGGCATGTGGTCAAGCGCGAGTTCGTCAATCGGGGGCTGTGGCATCGTGTCGCGGTTGCGGTTGCGGAGGTCGTTGCTCGGATTGTCCGAGAGCCACTTCGAGCGGCGCGCCATGAAGTCCTCGCGGTCTTTCGCGAAATTCGCTAGCGCAGCCTGGTACGTGTCCCAGCGGAACGCGCGGCGGTCCTGGGTGTGGAACGGCACGTTCGTTTCCTTGAACGCCGACGCGGGGATCCACGGCTCGATGCGCGAGCCGCCAACCGAGGAGTCGATGATTCCGACCGGTGTGTCGAGCGCTTTCGAAATGAGCTGCGCGAAGAGATAAGCGAACTGCGACCCGGCGCGGCGCAGATCCTCGCCCTTGTCGATGCGGTTCCATGTTCCGCCGATCTCATCGCACTCGGTCACAAGGCAGTTGCGCTCAGTGACGATTGTGCGGATGTCTCCGGCGAACGCGGGGACACTCGCGCGGCACTTTTCGAGATAGTCGGCGGGAATCGTGTTGGCGTTGAAGTTCCACTCCATGTTCGACTGCCCGGAGCAGAGCCAGAGCTCTCCGAAAACGACGTCCTCGATCGTCTTCGACGTCTTCCCGTCAGAGCATGTCAGCTTCAGGACCGTTCGTTTCGGCAAGGGCGGAAGAGTCACAGTCCAGCGCCCGGACGAATCGGCCTTCACATGCAGCGAGATCATCTGTGGTGCCTTGCCGGGCTTCACCGCCTCTCCCGTCACGATTATCGCCGCGCCGGGATTGGCCCTTCCGGCCACGTCGTTCGGCTTCCCCGCCTGAAGCACCATGCGGCTCTGGTAGATGTTCTTGAAGCGAACGTCATACGCAGACGCCGCAAGCGCGCAGCCGCCAGCCAGCATAACCGCAGCCATTTTAATTTTGTTGTGGAGTAGAGCCTTCCGCCTCGGTTCTTCCGATGCGGAGGCCCCCTCATCAAACCGTGCGTGCGGATTTCCCGCACACGGCTTCCCGTGTGAAACTGGTGTCATCGGCATCTCCTTCTCGTGA
>JAEEOY010000081.1 GCA_016284515.1 Kiritimatiellia bacterium
CATAGAACGCCTCCTGCGGCGGCATCACGATAACCGGGTCGATGTATTCGTGGTCGAAGAGTCCGATGGGGCTCTTCTCGCGCTGGCGCTTGATCTCCTCGAGCGCGGAGATGAGGCGCTCGATGTCCATCATGCGGTCGCCGTTGGAGATGATGGCGAGGAGGTTGCCGATGTCGCCGAACTCGATCTGGATGCCGTAGTCGTCGCGGAGATGGTCGTACACCTCGATGCCGGCGAGGCCGATGTCGCGCGTGTGCACCGACAGCTTCGTGCGGTCGAACGCGAACACCGTGTCGCCGTCGACAAGCTCCGGACCGAACGCGTAGTATCCGCCGAGGTCGTTGATCTCCTCGCGCGCGTAGTCCGCGAAGTCCATCGTCTTCTGGTACATCGACCGCCCCTTGAAGTAGAGGTTCCTGCGCGCGATGTCGAGCGAGGAAAGGAGCAGATACGACGCGGATGTGGACTGCGTGAGCGTGATGACCTGACGCACGTAGTCGGGGTTCACCGGACGCCGCGTGAGCAGCACCGAGCTCTGCGTGAGCGAACCGCCCGTCTTGTGGATCGACGCGGCCGCCATGTCGCATCCCGCCGCCATCGCGGAGACTGGAAGCTCTTCATGGAAGTAGAAGTGCGTGCCGTGCGCTTCGTCCGCCAACACCCGCATCCCCGCCGCGTGCGCAATCTTCACGATCTCGCAGAGGTTGGAGCAGATGCCGTAGTACGTCGGGTTGTTGACGAGAATCGCCTTTGCGCTCGGATGCTCCGCAATCGTCTTCTTGACGTCCTCGACGCTCATGCCGAGCGGAATGCCGAGACGCCTGTTGATGCCGGGGTTGATGTACACCGGAATCGCACCGCAGACGACGAGCGCGTTGATGGCGCTCCTGTGGACGTTGCGAGGGAGTATTATCTCGTCGCCGGCGGAGCACGTCGCCATTATCATCGCCTGCACGGCGGACGTCGTGCCGTTCACCATGAAGAACGCGTCGTCCGCGCCAAACGCCTCAGCCGCGAGCTGCTGCGCCTCCTTGATGACGGAGACGGGATGCCCCAGGTTGTCGAGCGGCTTCATCGAGTTGACGTCCATCGCGAGCGCCCGCTCGCCGAGGTACTCGGTGAGCTCGGGATTGCCGCGTCCGCTCTTGTGCGCGGGCACGTCGAAGTGCGCAAGCCTGTTTATGCGCTGGCGGTCAAGCGCGTCCGCAAGTGGCGTCTCGCGCTGCCGTGCCCTGGACGGATCTCCTGCTGTCGCAGATACGGTTCTTGCCATTTAATTCCACCCCCGTGTGTATTTGAAATCAGAACTTCAGCTCGACCTGCCAGCGCAGGAAGTAGGCGGGCTTGTCGGTGTCGTAGTAGTCGCCCGGATTGAACACCTCGCCGATGACGTGCCCGTACATCTCGAACCTCTCGCCCTTCTCCTTGTCCGGAGTCCAGATCGGGAACGCATAGAGCGCACGAGTGAAGAGGCCCTTGAAGCGCCCGTTTCCGCCGCCTATCCCGTCGCGCTCCGCCGCAAAGACGGGTCCGCAGGAGAACACAAGCTTGTGGCGCGGCTTGAGCTCGACGCCGGCGGACAACTTGAGGTAGTGCTGGTTCGACCACCAGCCCACGCCGTTGTGCGAGCCGTAGAGGTACATCTCCGACTCGAGCGCGTCGCGGCCCCACATCGGGTCCCACTTCCCGCTCATGTAGCGGTAGTCTATGCCCAGCAGGGGCTTCCAGCCCTCCCGCGCGCTCTTCCAGCTGACGCCCGCGAACGCGCTCCATTCGCCGCACCTCTGGTACATCACGTCGAAGTCGGAACTTATCGTCTCCGAAAGCTTCGGCTGCACGCGCGCCCCGAGGAGGTCGGTGCGGCGCGAGGTCTGCGGCAGCTGCTTCTCGCGGAGGCGCTTCGTTATCGCGAAGAGCTGGTAGTTCAGCCACTCCACGGGGGTCTGTCCCCAAACGACGCCCGCGCCCCAGTCGTCCTGATTGCCTGATCCGTCGGGGAAGCGCGAGGCGAGCGACGAAAGGCGGTGGCGGTCGTCGCCAATGCGGAAGTCGCTCGCGGAGTCGAAATTGTAGAGTCCGAAGAAGTCGAGCGTCGACGTCTCGGTCACATGGAGCCTCACGGACGCCATGTCGGTGTAGAGCGTGCGGGAACCGTC
>JAEEOY010000082.1 GCA_016284515.1 Kiritimatiellia bacterium
CTTTTGCCGTGGCAACCCGCCCGAGTTCAACGAAAGCCTGCTGAAATGGATAGAGGCGAGGCTTCCCGAAATGCGAGACGCGGCGAAGCGTCACTTCGGCGCACGCGGATTCCGCGCCGCTGCGCAGACCACTGTCGCTGGAGTTGAGACGGACTCGAGCGCGAACTATCCGCACGTCTACTGGCACGGTGGCGCGGCGTGGCTTCTCTCGCGCCTCTACGACGGATACCGCCACACGCTCGACATTGAGTGGCTGAAGAAGATCTATCCGCTAATGGTCGAAGTCGCAGAATACTACGAGGACGTTCTTGTGGAAATGCCAGACGGCACGCTGGGCTTCAATCCGTCGTATTCGCCTGAGAACTGGCCGACGGGGAAGCGTCCGACAGCCGTGAACGCAACAATGGACATCGCCATTGCCAAGCAGTTCCTCGGCGAGGTAATCGAAGCCGCAGGGATTGCTTCCGCTTCTGGGAGTTCTGGAGTGTTGGAGAGCGGAAGAGAAAAACCTGCTGCGGAGAATGCAAATCTCCCAAACTCCCAAGCTCCAGGCAGCGAAAGCAACAGAATCAAAAAGTGGAAGGCGATGCGTGCGCGCCTAACGCCGTACCAGATCAGCGAAAACGGATTCTTCGCCGAATGGCTCGCGCCTGGCCAGCCGGACAACAACGAGCACCGCCATGCGTCGCATCTCTACGCGCTCTACGACGACGCGTCGGCGGAGATCCTGACGAACGCCGCGCTTGTGGCGGCGGTGAAGAAGACCATCGACGCGCGAATGGACTTCAACGAGAACCGCTCGCGCACGATGGCGTTCGGGTACGTCCAGAACGGACTCGCCGCGTGCAAGATAGGCGATGCCGATCGCGCGGCGCGGTGCCTCAAGCTTCTGACCGAGAAGAACTGGCTGAAGGGCGGCGGTTCGTGCCACGACTGGAAGAACTGCTTCAACACCGACATCTCTGGCGGGTACCCGTACCTCATCTCCGAAATGCTCGTGCATTCCGAGGAGGGTGTTGTCCGCTTTCTTCCGGCAAAGCCGAAAGAGTGGAAGTCGGGATCGATAAAGGGACTGCTCCTGCGAGGCGGAATTGTCCTTGAGAGCCTTGAATGGCAGGATGATGACTTCTCTGCGATACTTAGGTTTGCGGACGGAACCTTGAAGCGCGTCAACGGTAAGGCTGGTACCCAAACAGGTATTTTCATCGGTAGCGGGGTTTGATAGAATGTCGGCATGAAAACTATCGATCCAATCGTATGCGCTGCCGCGATTGCCGTAGTGGGCCTTTCTTTCAATGCTTCCGCGGACGAGTTCCGCGCGCCGAGGCTTGGCGTCGTGTGCGAGACGCCTGCGCAGGCGAGGCCGGGCGTAAAGAAGAGCCGCGCATGGGAGCAGTCTCTCCTCACGGGCAACGGCGCGATGGGCGCGATGGTTCCGGGCGAGCTTGCGCATGAGGAAATTTTCCTCTCGCATGCGCGGCTGTTTCTCCCGCGCGTCATGAACGGAAGGTATTTCGAGCTCGGGAAGTACCGCGACAAGGCGCGCGAGCTGGCGCTCGCCGGACGCGAAAAGGAAATCTGGGACGAAGTCATCCAGAAGGCGTCGGACGAAAGCGGCTATTCTTTCAAGCGCGATCCGTTCATGGGCGCGGTAAGCCTTGTCGTCGACACGCCGGACCTGCCGAAGTGGAGCGATGCGTCGGGCTATCGCCGCATGACGGACTTCGAGCGCGGCGAATGCACCGTCCGGACCGACGACTACGAGCGCAGGATATTCGCCTCGCGCACGGACGGCGTAATAGCGATGCGCGTCAAGGACGCGAAGAAGCGTCCGTTCACAGTCGGTTTCGAAACGATCTCCAACGGACGCCCCAGCGGCGACGCGGCGATACAGCGTATCCGCGAGAAGGACGGCTACATGTACTACCGCGTCGATTTCCGCAAGGAGAACGGGAAGAATCCGTTCCACGGATACGAGGCTGTCGGACTCCGCAGGGGCGACGAAGTGTTTGTGAAAATCTATCCGCTGCCGTTTGGAACCGACTCCATGTTCGAGACGGCGAAACGCGAGCTCACCGCGGCGGCGGACACGGGCTATGCGCGGCTTCTCGAGCGCCACGCGCCGGTGATGAAGGAGCTGATGGGACGCGTCACGCTCGATCTCCCCGACCGCGATCTGGTGCGCAAGTTCCACGCCGGACGATACAACATCATTTCGTCGACAGGTCCGGACGGCGTTCTGCCGAATCTGCAGGGGCTTTGGGCCGGAAGCTGGTCCGCTCCGTACAACGGAAGCTACACCGTCGACGGCAATATGCCGTGCGCGATGAGCTTCTGGACGCGCGGCAACACGCCGGAGTTCAACGAATCGCTCTACGAGTGGATCATGCGCTACTACGACGACTTCAGGGAGGCGGCGAAGAAGGGCTACAACGCGAGGGGAATCCACATTCCCGGGCAGGTCACCACGACCGGGCTAGAGACCGCCTACTACCGCAACGTCGAGCTGATGTGGTGGCACGGCGGCGCGGGGTGGATGACGGGCTATCTCTGGCGCTGGTACGAGGCGACGCAGGACATGGAAGTGCTGAAGAAAGTCTATCCGCTTTTGAAGGATGCGGCGGACTACATCTGCGACTGCATGGAGGAGATGCCGGACGGCACGCTCGGCTTTGCGCCCGGATATTCTCCGGAGAACGCTCCGCACGGAGACTTCCGCTCGCAAGGCGACGTCATGAATCCCGATCTTCCGAAGGGCGGATATTCGACGCAGAACAATCCGACGATTGACATCTCCGTCGCCAAGCAGTCCATTGACTATGCGACAAAGGCCGCGAAGATCCTGAAGCGCGACGAGGGGAGCGTCCGCGAATGGGCGCAGAAGCGCGCGCGCCTGCCGAAGTACGCGGTCTCGAAGGACGGATTCTGGGCGGAGTGGCTCATCCCCGGCACGCCTGACAACAACTCCCACCGCCACGTCTCGCACGTCTTCGCGCTCTACGACGAGGCGCCGGCGGAGATACTGACTAACGCTGCTTTCGTTGCGGCGATAAAGAAGACGCTCGACGCGCGCATGACGTTCCACGAGAAGGAGAACCACATGGCGTTCGGTGTGACGCAGATCGGCTACGCGGCGGCGAAGGTCGGAGACGCAGCGGTGATGGAGCGCGCGATCAAGCTTCTGCAGGAGACGTACTTCACCGACGCGCTCGGCACGCTGCACGATCCGGGCTGGCTTTTCAACATCGACATTTCCGGCGGCTTCCCTGGAATCATCGCCGACGCGCTCATCACAAAGGGCCCCGACGGAGGTTTTCAGGTGCTCAACGCCAAGCCCCCGTCATGGAAGAAGGGCAGCATATCGGGGCTTCTCCTCCCTGGCGGAATAAAGGTGAAGAATCTGTCCTGGCAGGGCGACAGCTATGAACTCGAGCTGCTCCACCCCGACGGCCGCATAACCGTCCAGAGGAAATGACCGCTTCCCCAGTCATGATTGTCGGCCGTTGGCGGGATGGGCCGTTTTTTGGTAAAATACCTAGGTATGAGCCATGAACGGACTTTTGTAATCTTCGCGGTCCTCGCCCTTGCGGCGGGGTGCGGCACCGTCCGCGCCGTGCGCGAGGCGCGACTCGAGCAGGAGACGTGGGCGGACCGTGGCACGGGCAAGGAGGCGGAACGACCGGTCGAGCAGGTGCGGCTTGTCGGATGGAAGCTTCCTCAGCTCGTCGGCTTCGCCCTCGCGAACCGTCCCTCTATGACGCGCGCGCGGCTGGCCGTGGAGGATGCGCGCATAGCTCTCCGCCAGGTCGCCGCCGATGCGCCGCTCCTTTCCTCCACTCCATGGAACGCGCTTGGCGCGAGTGTCTCGGGAGGGCATTCCGAGACGTCCGAGATGGGGCACGGCATCCACGGGCACACCGAGGGCGGGGCTTCCGCCTCGCTCTCGCTCGACGTCCTGCTCTATGACTTCGGACGCAACGCGGCCGAGGCGCGCGCGAAGGCGGAGGATGTGATAGCGGCTGAATGCAACGTCATCGGGACGGGGTACTCGATATTCGAGGAGGTCGCGTCCGGATACTTCACTCTGCTCCAGAACGAGGCGCTGCTCGAGGTCGCGCACGCGAAAGTCGCCGAGTACGACGAGCACGTCAAGCAGGCGGAGATGAAGATGGAGCACGGAGAGGCTAAGGAGGTTGACGTCCTCAAGGCGAAGCTCGACCTCGCCAAGTCCATTCAGGACGTAGTCTCCGCCTCCAACGACGTGATCACCGCTGGCGCCGATCTCATGGCGTCGCTCGGCATAGACGCCGCGATGGGCGAATACGGTGCCGTCCTTGGGCCTCGTCCGGAGGGGCTCGACCGCGCGGTGAGGTTCTTCGAGAGGACGGAGGACGGCGCTGGCGCGCTGTACGACTTCGCCTGCACCAACGCGCCGGCAATGAAGGTCGCGCGCGCACGGCTGAGAGCGGCGTCGCATGCCGTGGACGTCGCTGTTGCGGATCTGTACCCGTCGGTCAGCGCGAGTTTCTCGCTGAACTGGACCGATCCGCTCTGGTACTGGCGCTGGGGCGTGAGCGGCGCGCAGTCGCTTTTTACGGGATGGCGCAAGACCGCCGCGCTCGAGCGCGCGACGCTCGCGCTCGACTCCGCGGCCCGCGATGTCGACTCCGCCGAGCTCGACCTCTCATACGCGCTCGAGCTCGCGGTGGCGGAGCGCGACAACGCCGAGGAGGCGCTTTCCACCGCGCGTGCGAGCGTGCAGCGCGGAAGGGAGAATCTAGAGACGGTGCGCGAGCAGTACCAGGTCGGCGACGTTAGCCGCGTGGACTACACGGACGCCGCGGCGGACTACACCGAGGCGCTGGGCGACAGGGTGCGTGCGTTCTACCGCGGGCAGATCGCCGAGGCGAAGCTGTTCAGGCTCGCGGGGCGCATGCCGAAGTACAGTGAGGAAGTCATAGTGGAGGAGAGGAAATGAGAATGTCTTCGTTTGTCGGGTTTTCCAGGTGTCTGGGTGCCGCCGCGCTTGCGTTCATGTCTGGCTGCGGTGACAAGCTGCCCATCGCGTCGGGAAAGAAGGGCCCGTCGTTCCGCACCGCGCCGATAGTGCGCATGGACATCGTCCGCACCGTCTCCGCGACCGGGTCCGTCACGCCGCGCAACTCGTCGAGCGGAATCCCCGTCGGCGCGCAGGTCAACGGGAAGCTCATAAAGCTCTACGTCGACTACAACGACACGGTCACCAACGGACAGATCGTCGCGGAGATAGACCCGCTTGTCTACGAGGCGAACTACAAGAGCGCCGTGGCGCGCTTGCACGTCAGCCAGGCGGGTGTGCTGACGAGCGAGTGCGCGCTGAAGCAGCGCGAGGCGGAGCTCGTGCTCGCGCAGAAGACGTTCGACAGAAAGAAGACGCTCTCGGAGAAGAAGATGGCGCCGGTAGCGGACTACGACAGCGCCGTCGAGGCGCTGGACAAGGCTAAGGCCGCCGTCGAAAGCGCGAAGGCCGCGCTCGTCAGCGCGAAGGCCGAGGTCGAGAACTCGCAGGCGAGCGTCGACCAGGCGGAGGCGAATTTAAGCTACTGCACCATCCGCTCGCCGGTCGACGGAATCGTCATCGACCGCAAGGTAGAGGAAGGCGAGACGGTCGTCTCGTCCATGAACGCCGTTCCGGTGCTGTCGATCGCCGAGGATCTCGACACGATCTGGGTCGCGGCGGATGTTCCGGAGGCGGACATCGGCGGCATCAAGGTCGGACAGGACGTCACCTTCACCGTCGACGCGTACAGGACACGCTTCAAGGGGAAGGTGAAGCAGATACGAAAGGCGTCTACCACCACGAACAACGTCGTTACCTTCCCCGTCATCGTCGAGGCGGAGAATCCTGACCAGAAGCTTTTCCCAGGAATGACGGCGACGCTATCCATCGAGACTGCACGCGCGGAGAACGTCGTGGCCGTCGCCGCTGCGGCGTTCCGCTTCCGCCCGAAGGAGGAAGACCTCGAGCGCGTCGCGGGCGAGGTGCCGCGCGGACGCAAGCTCTGGATAAAGCCGGCGACCGAGGGCGCGCCGCTCGAGTACGTGATGGTTAGCGAAGGCGTCACGGACGATTCGTTCACGGAGCTCGTGTGCGAAGGCGCGGCCTCCTTCGAGGGACGCGAGGCTGTAGTCGGATACCAGACGGCGAACATGGCGGCCGCAGACAAAGACGCGACGAATCCTTTCATGCCCAAGTTCCCGAAGCGCAACCAGAACAAGGGCACGGCTCCGGAGCCGAAGAAGTGACATTCAGTATCGAGGGTAAACGCAGATGCACAACACGACAAGAAGACAGTTCCTCAAGGGCGCGGCCGCGGCCGGAGCCTTCAACATCGTTCCTGCGAAGGTGCTGTGGGGCGCCGAGGCGCCGTCCAACCAGCTCACGCGCGCGCTCATAGGCTTCGGCGAGATCGCGCACAGCGCGAACCACCTCGCGTTCAAGGGGTCGAGGCTTGTCGGCCTCACGGACTGCTACGCGCCGCGCGTCGCCGCGGGTCTCGCCGCCGCCGAGAAGGCAGGCTGGGGACGCATCAAGGCGTATCGAAACTTCATCGAGCTCATCAACGACCCGGGCGTGGACATCGTCCACATCTGCACGCCTCCGCACTGGCACGGCGTGCAGAGCGTGATGGCCGCGAAGGCAGGCAAGGACATCTGGTGCGAGAAGCCGATGACGCGCACCGTCGGGGAGGGCAGGCGCGTCCGCGAGGTCATACAGGCGAAGGGCAGCATGTTCCGCATCAACACGTGGTTCAGGTTCCAGGACAGCTTCTACGGATTCGGCACGCCCGTCGAGCCGATACGGCAGATCGTCGAGAACGGACTCCTCGGGGCTGGTCCGATCAAATGCGTGTTCGGCGAGGGACAGGGCTTCACATGGAAGTTCGGCTGGTCTGGGCGCATCCAGGACCGCGCTCAGGTGATTCCCGACGGGCTCGACTGGGACATGTGGCTCGGCCCAGCGCCGTGGAAGCCCTACAGCGACCACCGCTTCGGCACGTCGTTCCGCGGATACTGGGACTACGACTCCGGCGGGCTCGGAGACATGGCGCAGCACTATCTGGATCCGCTCCAGTATCTCCTCTGCAAGGACGACACCTCTCCGGTGAAGATCGACTACAGGGGACTCAAGCAGCACCCCGAGGCCGTCGGCAGCTTCGACCGCTTCACGCTCACCTATGCGGACGGCACGGAGGTTATCCTCGACGGCGACGTGTCGCTCAGGGACGAACCGCTTCTCCGCGGCGTCAACGGACTTAGCGTCTACAAGAAGGCGGAAGGCGGCAAGACCCTGCGTATTCGCGAAGCGGACGGAACGTGGTGGAGCGAGGAGAAGGTCCTCAAGACCCTCGCCGATCTCCCGAAGCCCGCCCCGCAGCAGACTGACTTCATCGACTCCTGCGTGAGAAGGCGCAAGTTCGCGCTCAACGAGTCCAACGGATTCCGCTCCTCCACGATGTTCAACCTCGCGATCGTCGCATGGCGCCTCGGGCGCGGATTCGAGTTCGATCCCGACTCGCTCCATGCGAAGGGCGACGAGGCGGCGGAGCGCTTCCTCTATCAGGACGACATGATGCGCGAGCCCTGGAGAAAAGAGATGTTCGGTTGAGGGAAGTTGAAAGGTTGAAAAGTCGAAAGGTTTTAAGATTATGAAGATGAACGTCCCGTGTCTCATGTCCCTCGTCCTGCTTCTCGCGGGATGCGCCACGGAAAAGAAGTACGCCGAGTTCGAGCCGAAGGGCGCGCTCGCGCCGTCCGATCCCGCGGCATACGCGTCCTACGGACCGGCGATGGCGCACTGCGACGGATACCAGATGGCCTACGAGTGGCAGAGGGCGAATCCGAAACTGGTCGCCGACGCGACGAAGTCGGATGTGCTCGCGAAGTTCGTCGAGTCGCCAGAGGCGGCGGACGAGCTGCTTGCGAAGATTGGCACGGCATACGACGGCGATCCTGTCGCGCTCACGCAGATCGCGGCCGTCACCCAGCTCGTGATGTGCCCGAAGTGTCCGGACGCGCCCGCGCGCCGCAAGCTGTGGACCGTAGCGCTTAAGCGTGCGAAGGCGGCTTCGGACGACGGATACGTAAAGACTTTCTGCAACCAGCAGTTGAGGCTCTGCGAATGAAGTTCGCCGTTGTGGACGTGGGTAACACCTCGACGGCCGTGGGACTGTGGTCCGACGGACGCGTTACTTGTGTCTCGCACTGGGACGGAGGCTTCGCCGAGGCGTCCGGAGCGGTCCGCGAGATAGTGGAGGCCAAAGGCGTCACAACCATAGCGTACGTCTCGGTCGTCCCGAAGCGCGACCGATTCTGGAAGGACTTCGCGAAAGAGTTCGGACTCGAGCTCCGGCAGGTCAGCCACCGCTGTTTCCAATTGGCAGGTCGCAGGACGCGAACCGCCAAACCGCCGATCACCCTCGACTATCCGCATCCCGAGACTATTGGCGCGGACCGTCTTGCGGACGCCGCGGGCGCGGTGTCGCGCTACGGCGCGCCGCTGATAGTGATGGACTTCGGTACGGCGCTTACCGCAGCGGTCGTGACGCGCGACCGCGTCTGGCGCGGCGGCGTGATCGCGCCGGGGTTCCCCCTGATGCGCGACTACCTTTTCGAACGGACGGCGAAATTGCCGCGGATGAAGATCGGCACGGGACGCGCGCCGAAGATCGGACGCACCACCGAGGAG
>JAEEOY010000083.1 GCA_016284515.1 Kiritimatiellia bacterium
GTTTACCGCAGGGAACTGGAACTATGATGGTGCGGCTGCTACAACTTCTCCTGGCAATACCCTTAACGGCGACGACGTTGTGATTGACGGCGCGGGCGTTGTCGTTACTTATGTCCCTGGCGGCGACTTCGTCACGCAGGCGGGGACGACGCTCACCGTCTCCAACGGCGCGAAACTCCTGCAGAACGGCGGAGCCTGGCCGTCCTTCTACGGCGATGTCGTTATCGACGGCGGCATGATCGACTATAAGAACAATGTGCCCGATAATCATCAGGTCCGCCTGTACGGCACATTCTTCCTTCGCAACGGCGGGCAGCTGCTCTGCAACCAGCTCACGAGGTCGGCCGCCAGCGCCCGCATCGTCATCGGGACCGGCGTCACCTACGAGGTCGCCGGCACGGTTGGTGCCGAAGCCTCGGAGATGTATCAGCAGATGGAGGGCGGCACACTCTACATCGGGAGCGAATTCCAGGCGAAGAACGGCAACGTGTACACCGGCACCGGCACCATCAACTGCAATATCTTTGCGCCGCAAACCGCAGGTTCCGTCGTGACGTTCAATGGCCCGAACTTGATCATGCGCACAGGAAGCGAAAACGGCTTCTGGCAATCGGGCGCGACGACCTACATCGACATCCCCGCTGGCTCGACTTCCAAGTTCACGATCATGTCCGGTTTCAAGAACGCGGATGATGTGTATCCTAAGACATTCGGCTCAAATGCCACGACCCCGAAGTTCCGCTACAACGGCGCGGTCATCGACCGTGCGACGTTCGACGCGCTCTTCACCGTCGAGGACCACGGTGAGGCGATCGACGGCGACTCCAACTACGCTGACTTCTACCTCAAGCCCACGAGTGTCGTCTACCCCTCCTTCGTGTCCGGTACTCCGTCCGTCACGCTCGTGAGCGACACCGAGGCCACTGTCGCGGCGACGGTCGACGCGGCTGGTTCGCCGGTCGGCGAGCTTCTGCTTTGCTGGGGCACGTCCGACGGCGGGCACGACACGAACGCCTGGGCCAACGTGCGCTCGCTCGGAACGGCGACCGATTCGCAGACGATCTCCGAGTCGATCGCGCTTGTTCGCGGCAACAAGTACTACGTCGCCCTCGCGGCCGCGACCGAGGACGTCATCGTCTGGGCGTCGTTCGCGCGGAACGACGTCTTCGCGCTTACGGAGCCCGGCGCGCCGTATAACGTGTGGAAGGCGACGGTGAGCGACGACTCGCGCGTCGCCGGCAACTGGTCGCTTGGCCATGTTCCCACGGTGGACGAGATCGTCTTTGTGTACGACAACTTCGTCGACAGGGGCGAGAACCACATGGTGTGGTACCCGGAGACGGCTGCGCAGGTCGGCGGCTGGGAGCAGCCGTCGAACTTCAACAATCCGGATTTCTACGTCAACTTCCGCACGACAACCGACTCGGCGCTCATCGTGACGGGCGATGTCTTGATTGCGGGCGGCACGTGGACGCACGAGTACCAGCACGTCCTGGACGGGGCAGCGGTCAATGTCGAGGTGCGCGGAAACCTGACGCTCGGCGCGGGCTCGTACATCCACGCGGGGCTTGCCAACAACGGCAACCGTCCCGGCGGCATCTCGACGGGCTATCCGCGCGGCGAGGGTCCGGGCTATCTGCGTACGGCGGGCGGCTCGTACGCGGGCGAGGGTGGACATATCACCAACACGACGGGCTTCGTCTCCTATGGTTCGATTCTTAACCCGATTTCGTATGGCTCTGGCGGCTGGGGTGACAACAGCTATTACGCTGGCGGCGGCATCATCAAACTGACGGTTGGCGGGGCGCTCACGGTGGATGGCACGGTCGCCACGCGTGGCTTCGGCTACGCGCTTAACGGAACGATCGCGGAAACTGGCGAACCCACCGCCGGCGGCGCGGGATCCGGCGGCTCGATCAACATCATCGCCGCCTCGCTGTCTGGCGCGGGATCGATTGACGCCAATGGCGGCAACAACGGCCTCTACGGCCCCGGTAGCGGCGGCCGCGTAAAGGTGGCTCTTACGGGAAACAGCGCAACGTTCGATTCCTTCACGGGCACAATCGAGGCTGTCGGCGGTTGGATGGAAAGCGATGCATCTCCGACGATTTTCGATGTGTCTCCTGCTGCTGGCGGCACTGTGTGCCTGCAGACAGGTAACAGCAATCCCGTTGTGAAGGTATACAATGTCTTCCGTATCGGCGGTAACGACTCTACTTGGCGTGTCGCGACGGGTGAGGCGATTCCTTCCGCAACCCATCTTCCAGCTATGCAGAACGGCGATACCGCCGCGTCCCTCAAGACGACGAAGTGGGAGCTTTCCGGCAACGGTTCGATAAGGCTTACGGCGGACGTCCTCGTCGAGTCGCTTGAACTCGCCGACGACGATGGAGAGCAGTGCGTCTATGCGGAAGGGCACACCCTTACCGTCCGCCAGCTGTTCGTCGATGGAGTGAAGTTTCCTAGCGGAACATACACTGCATCCAACACGAGCTGGGTGAAGGGCGATGGCTCCGTTATCGCCTCCGGAAAGGGACTTGCCATCGTCATCCGGTAATGCCTGTTCTTCGCGGCGCGTGATTCACGCCTCGCGAGATTGACGAAAGGGCGCGGGTTCTGGCCGAATAAGGCTGTCCCGCGCCCTTGCTGTGCCGTGTCCTCAATTTGATTGCGATTTTTGGTATAATCTCCACAATGAAAGGAATACGCCATGTCGTCGGTTCTTGACAAGAGAGTTTGCGCGCAACGCATACGCGCCATGATGACGCTCGCTCCTCTGCTGCTCGCGGCGTCCGCGCTGCTTCCGACGGAATCCTTCGCCCATGAGCCGGATGACATCCAGCCCGCGGAGTATCATCCGAAGCGCGCCTGGATGTGGCGCCGCAGCGGATCGAACGGCGACGCGCCGTTCAGGGACGGCGTCGTGGAGCTGCGGCACAACGACGCGCAGGACTGGTCGCTCAACTGCTTTTCGCGGATGGACGCAAGGGCGGGCGACCATTTCGTCTTCGAGTTCGACTCAGCGAAAATCGACGGACCGGACGGCACGATCCGCCCCTGCGTCGTAACGCGCCGTGCGGACGGCGAAGTCGCGAACTGGGCGTATGCGTCCGTCTCCGTGAAGCCTGGCGAACACGGACGCACCGAATTCGTCGTGCCTTACGGCGTTGCGTCCGTCGAGCCGCGCTTCATCGGCGAGGGACCCGTTGCGGCGAAGCTCTCTGGCATCGTGGTGCGCAGGCTCGGCAACGTCATAGGCAAGGGCGCTGGATGCGACTCGCCGTTCCTGACGTTTTCGGATGGCACGCTCGAGGCGTCCGTCTCGCCGCGCGACGCGTCGCTTACGGTGAAGGACCTTCGCACGGGACGCGTCTGGGTGCCTGCGGCGTCCGACGGCGGGTTTATCGTGACGGAGACGAAGTCGCGCGCCGGCGGACCAGGCGTCTCCGTGTGTTGCCTCGACACGGCGTCGATGCGCAGCTACCAGATGGGCTTCGGCCTCAAGGACGGTGAGCTCGAGGTGACAATCGCGGCGGAATCGAACGATGCGCCGATGCTGCGCTCGCTCGACTTTCCCGCGGCGTTTGCGACGCGGAAGGGCGACAGGCTCGTCATTCCGATGAACGAGGGAATAGGGCTTCCGGTCGACGAGCAGCATCCGGGACTCTGGCGCGAGCCGATGTATTCCGGACACGGACTGTGCATGCCGTTCTTCGGCGTCGTCGAGGATGCGACGGGCGCGGGATGGATGGCGCTCGTGGAGACGCCGGACGACGCGGCGATGCAGACGCGGCGCACGGCGGACGGACTTCTTGTCGCCGGCCCTTCGTGGGACTCGCAGCGCAGGCGCTTCGGCTACGCGCGGAAGATGCGCTACGTGTTCTTCGAGAAGGGCGGACATGTCGCGATGGCGAAGCGCTACCGCGCGTACGCGAAGGAGAAGGGGCTCCTCGTCACGTTCGCGGAGAAGGCGAAGTCGCGTCCGCGCGTCCTTGATCTCGTCGGCGCGCCGAACGTCTGGTGCTGGGGCAGCAACGAGAAGCTGAACGAGGAGATCCTCGGCGAGATTCGCGGTGCGGGCGCGGAGAGGGTGCTGTGGAGCGCGGGCGGCTCGCCTGCGTTCGTGAAGAAGCTCGCCGGGATGGAGGGCGTGCTTGTCGGACGCTACGACATCTACCAGGACATCATGGACCCGAAGCACCGCGAGGAGCTGCCCCACTGGCACAATGACTGGGTGACCGAGGCGTTTCCGCAGGACATCATGTGGTTCGGCCCCTCGCCCGAGCAGTGGACGCACGGCTGGCCAGTGGAGGCGAAGAAGGGTCCGCGCATCGCCTGCGCCGTGATGTGCGACCGGCAGGCGCTTCCGTACGCGCGGCGGCGCATCGGCGCGGAGCTGAAGGAGAAGCCGTTCAACGCGCGCTTCATCGACACGACGACGGCATCGCCCTGGCGCGAGTGCTGGAATCCGGCGCATCCGATGACGCGCACGGAAAGCCGCGAGTGGAAGATGAAGCTGCTTGCTGTGGTGTCGGACGAGTTCGGGCTCGTGTGCGGAAGCGAGACGGGACACGACGCGGCCGTTCCGCACTGCGACTACTTCGAGGGGATGCTGTCGCTCGGTCCGTACCGCATAGACGAGGCGGGGCGCAACATGTGGCGCACGGTCGACGAGGTGCCGGAGCGGGTTGCTAAGTACCAGGTCGGCGAGCGCTACAGGCTGCCGCTCTGGGAGCTCGTGTACCACGACTGCTGCGTGGCGCAGTGGTACTGGGGGGACTATAACAACAAGCTTCCCGCGACGTGGAGGAAGCGCGACCTCTTCAACGCGCTCTACGCTACGCCTCCGATGTACCTCTTCCACGCGCACGACTGGAAGAAGTGGCGCGATCGCGTCCTCGCGAGCGTCCCCGCGGCGCTCGAGGGCGCGAAGGCCGCGGCAGGGTCGGAGATGGTCGACCACAGGTACCTCTCGGCGGACAGGTCGGTGCAGCAGACTCACTTCGCCAACGGCGCGACGGTCACGGTGGACTTCGCTGCGGGCACGGCGAAGGTCGCTGCGCCGCAAAGACCATAGTTCCGAAATAGAACGGTTCGGCGAATTCTTGCTTTCGTTAACACACCGTTAACATACTTTTCCTATAATGGTGTCGTTCAATCGGGGAATACCCGAAGAAAGGAATGACACGATGAAAAACACAGGAAAAGCACTGACGGTCGCGTCGCTCGCGGCGACGCTTGCGCTCATCGGCTTCGCCGCCGCCTCGCGCGACGAGAAGAAGGACGTCTCGCAGAAGTCGTCCGAGGCCTCGATCGTGACGAACGACAACGGCAGCGTCGCGCGCACATACACCGAGTCGACGGTGACGACAAACGGCAACATGGTCACGGAGAGGCGCCGCGAGACGCGCACGACGCTTGACGCGGACGGCAACATGCTTGAGAGCTCGACGAGCGAGTATGCGCAGAGCTACCCGGTCGGCGAGGAGGGCATGAGCGGCTTCGCGACGCGCGTCGAGGAGAATGACGAGGCGAGCGCCGCCGAGGCGAAGAAGGAGGAAGGCTTCCTCGGGCTCAAGTTCGGCGACGTGTTCGAGTCCACTAACTTCGTCGCCGACGCCGACGAGCCGACGCTCCTCAGGGCGGAGTTCACGCCGAAGAAGGCGCTAGCCGGATTCGACGACTACTACGTCTACGTGACGCCGACGACGCACAAGGTCGTCAAGGTCTACGCCTGCGCGAAGGAGGCGATCGACCCCAACACCAACTGGAGGCGCCACTACCTCATCGAGGCGCTTGAGAAGCGCTACAACACCTGGGCGCGTCCCAGGAGCTGGTGCCGTCCGATCTACACGTTCGTCATCGGCTCCGGACGCTTCGTGACGGCCTGCCTCTACGGCGCGTCGCGCGACTACGAGACGGTGCTCGTCGCATGGGATGACGCGCTCCTCACGACGGCAGCGGACGAGACGGAGGCGATACGCCTCGAGGCCCGCAAGAACGCCGTCGAGAAGCGCAAGGCCCGCATCGACGACGCGGCCTCCGCGTTCTGACGCGCCTTCACGCACTGTAGTCGTACTACGCCGCGCTAGGTTTAGCGCGGCGTTTTTGCTGCTGTCGAGAACGCGGAGCGGAGGCGAAGGGTGTGGGGTGGCGCCGCCGGGACGGCGGCTTTCCCAGTTAGGGCGGCTTTCCCAGTTAGGGCGGCGCAACCAGTTAGGGCGGCGCTCCCGGTCGGGTCGGTTCTTCAAGCCGGGGTGGCGGTGACTGGGATAGCCGCCATCTTGGCGGCTGCCCTCGCATTCTTCCGTATATACGCCAGGCATCGTTCATAATGTTCGGCATTTCTGACGATGCGATCATAATAATCCCGCATCCATACTTCGCCAGATGTTCCACGGACTTTGTTCAGTGCCTTTGCCGTAAAACTTTTCCAGCTGTGGAGAATTCGCGGAAGCTCGTCACGTTTCGAGAGTTCAAACAACACATGAACGTGGTTGGGCATGATGACATAGGAATGCAACCTATATCGCTCACCGTTGAAATGCTCAATCGCAGAGGCGACTATGTTTCTGCAGCTTTCGTTGGCGAGGATGCAATTGCCGTGTCCACGATCCAGCCACTTTCCCATGCGATTTGGAAAAAGACTCAGGTATTCTTGTTTGGCTTCATCCGACAACGGTTCGGTGTGTCGGGCGGTCCATTCGCGCAGTTCTTCCCTCCACTGCGAGAGAACGGATTCCGGTACGGAATCCGCAAGGCGGAATGTCACAAACACAATGGTGCTATCGAGGCCCCAGTGCGGGAGGTTGTGCTTGCCGGCAGCAACCGAAACAAAGCATGTGGCGAAGTGGGAAGAGGCAGCAGAAATGGCATCGGAGAACTCGATGGCTCTTGCGGTTGGCGCCGCCGGGACGGCGGCTTTCCCAGTTAGGGCGGCGCTTCCAGTTAGGGCGGCGCTCCCAGTCGGGGCGGGGGTGACTGGGATAGCCGCCATCTTGGCGGCGGAACTCTTCTTTTGGTATATCATGCGCAGAATTATATCACATCTCGCTTTTATGTGGCAAAAGTTCCTTTCGTTAACAAGCCGTTAACATTCGTTTTGTATAATTATCGCAAAACTGGGCAGGATATGCCTGTGTTTTTGGTATAATATTCGGACTTCAATATGAAAGACAGGAAAGAATATGCTTGAAGTAAAGAACCTTAAGAAGAGCTTCGGCGATTTCCTGGCGGTGAAGGGCGTTTCCTTCTCCGTCAAGGAAGGCGAAGTCCTCGGCTTCCTCGGGCCCAACGGCGCCGGGAAGTCCACCACCATGAGAATGATCACCGGCTTCCTCCCCCCGACGGAGGGAACTGCCGTCATCGACGGACACGACATCACGTCCGACCCGATCGCCGCCAAGCGCGCCCTCGGGTACCTGCCGGAGTCCGCGCCGAGCTACCGCGCGATGACCGTGCGCGACTACCTCGCGTTCGTCGCGTCCGTCAGGAGCGACGCGTGCCCGGACGTGAAGAAGGCCGTAGACGAGGTGATCGTGAAGGCGAAGCTCGAGAAGGTCGCCGGACAGACGATCGAGACGCTCTCCAAGGGCTACCGCCAGCGCACCGCCTTCGCCGCCGCGATCATCCACGATCCGAAGGTGCTCATCATGGACGAGCCGACCGACGGACTCGACCCGAACCAGAAGTTCACCGTCCGCGAGATGATCAAGTCGATGGCGAAGGAAGGCAAGGCCATCATCATCTCGACGCACATCCTCGAGGAGGTCGACGCGGTCTGCACGAAGGTCGTCGTCATCGCCGACGGAGAGAAGAAGTTCGACGGAACTCCCGCCGAGCTGAAGGCGAAGGATCCGAGCGGAAAGCTCGACGTCGTGTTCCGCAACCTCACGATGAAGCAGTAAGAAAGGGAGGCGGAAAGATGAAAAACATAAAGGCTGTGTTCAAGCGCGAGTTCAAGGCGTACTTCGATTCGCCCGTAGCGTACGTGTTCCTGACGGCGTTCCTTGTGCTCGCCGGATTCCTCACCTTCGGCGTCGCGATGTTCTTCGAGCGCCGCCAGGCGGATTTGACTCCGTTCTTCTTCTGGCATCCGTGGGTGTACCTGCTGCTCGTTCCCGCCGCCACGATGGGCGTTTGGGCCGACGAGCGACGCAACGGCACTGCGGAGCTTCTGCTCACGCTGCCTGTCACGATCACCGAAGTCCTCGTCGGCAAATTCCTCGCCGCGTGGAGCTTCGTCGGCATCGGCCTCGCGCTGACGTTCCCGGTCGCTCTCACGGCAGGCTACCTCGGCTCGCCCGACTGGGGCGCCGTGTTCTGCGGCTACCTCGGCTCGCTGCTCCTCTCTGGCGCGGCAGTCGCGATCGGCGTGTTCGCGTCCACTCTGTCGCGTTCGTCCGTCGTCGGATTCGTCGTGTCGCTCGCGCTCGTGTTCCTGCTCCTGATCATCGGCTTCGACCCGGTGATCGGCGCGGTCGCCGCGTGGGGCGTCCCCACGGCGATAACCGATTCCGTCGCGTCCTGCTCGCTCCTCTCGCACTTCGAGGCGATGCGCAAGGGCGTCGTAGACTTTGCGGACATCGGCTACTACTTCGCGATGATGGTATTCATGCTCGCGGCGGCGAAGACCGTCACCGACGGACGCCGCGGCGCCTCGAAGGGCGTTGTCGGCCTCGTACTCGTCGGCGCAATCGCCGCGTCGTCCGTGGTGATCCTCGCGAACCTTCCGCTCCGCTGCGACATGACAGCCGAGAGCCTCTACACGCTCTCGAAGGGCTCCAAGGCCGTGCTCGGACAGCTCGCCGAGGACGTGACGCTCAAGTACTACGTCAGCTCCTCGTCCGCCGAGATGCCGATGGCGCTCAAGACATACGCGCAGCAGGTGGGCAACCTCCTCAAAGAGTATGAGCGCGCCGGCGGCGGAAGGCTCGTCGTCGAGGAGTACGACCCGAAGCCCGACTCCGACGCGGAGGAATGGGCGCAGCGCTACGGCGTCGAGCCGCAGACGGGCGGGAATCCCTTCGGACAGGGCATCTACTTCGGCGTCGTCGCGGTATGCGGCGACCGCGAGGAGACGTTGGGCGTCCTCTCGCCCCGCACCGAGTCTACGCTCGAGTACGACCTGACGCGCCTCGTCACGCGCGTCGCTTGGCCGGAGCGTCCTGTTGTCGGCGTTATGACTTCGCTCCCCGACGTCCTCGGCGGACAGATGAACCCGATGATGATGCAGATGGGGCAGCGTCCGCCGCAGGGCTGGGCCGCGTTCAGCGAGCTCGCGAAGGACTACGACGTGCGCGCGGTCGAGCCGGACTCCGAGAAGATCGACGACGACATCAAGACACTTGTCGTCGTGCACGCGAAGAACCTCTCCGACAAGGCGCTCTACGCGATCGACCAGTTCGTCCTGCGCGGCGGAAAGCTCGTCGCGTGCGTAGACCCGTTCTCGATCAAGGACATGCAGAGCTCGCGCTCGCAGCAGAATCCGATGATGGGGCAGATGGGCGGCGACGGACCCTCCACGCTCGGCAAGCTCTTCGACGCGTGGGGCGTCAAGTTCGAGGAGGGGAAGATCTCCTGCGACCTCGAGGCGGCGACGAAGCTCAACAACGGACAGGGCGGCGTCGAGTCCAACCCCGCGTTCCTCTCGCTCGGAACAGCCAACATGGACAAGGGCGACCTGATCGTCTCCGACCTCACGAACGTCATGTTCCCGTTCGCCGGCGCGTTCACGTTCGAGAAGAAGGACATGGACATCGCCTTTGCGCCCGTCATCACGACGTCTAAGGACAACTCCTGCTCGACGGACAAGATGTCGATGCAGTACGGCGGGATGAAGGACATGGTTCCTGACGGCAAGGAGCGCATCCTCGCCGCGCGCCTCTCCGGCACGTTCAAGACCGCGTTCCCGAAGGGCCCGGACGGGACGAACGACGTCTCGAAGGCGCACTCGGAGGGCAAGGGCAAC
>JAEEOY010000084.1 GCA_016284515.1 Kiritimatiellia bacterium
GTTTACCGCAGGGAACTGGAACTATGATGGTGCGGCTGCTACAACTTCTCCTGGCAATACCCTTAACGGCGACGACGTTGTGATTGACGGCGCGGGCGTTGTCGTTACTTATGTCCCTGGCGGCGACCTCATTCAGCAGGCAAATTCCACGCTTACCGTTTCTGGTGGCGCGAAACTAACGCAAAACGGCGGCGCCTGGCCGTTCTTCCACGGCAATGTCGTCATCGACGGAGGCACGATGGACTACAAAAACAACGCGGCAAATCCAGACCAGGTCCGACTGGACGGCCGACTTGTCCTGCGCAACGGAGGACAGCTACTCAGCAACCAGCTCGTGAAGTCCGGCGACAACGTTCGCGTCGTCATCGGCACTGGCGTTACCTATGAGGTTGCCGGCACGGTCGCTGGCGATACGGCCCCGCACTACCAGGAGATGGCTGGTGGAACGCTCTATGTCGGCAACGAATTCCAGCCCCGCGGCACTCTCACCTTTACGGGATCTGGCACAATCAGCTGTAACGTTTTTTCGCCGCAGGATGCCTCGGCGGTAATTACCTTCAATGGTCCGGACCTGATTATGCGCGCTACAGCGTATGATGGTTTCTGGCAGTCCGGTAACTCGGCGTGCATAAATGTGCCTGTCGGTTCGAAGTCCAGGTTTACCATAGCGGCGGGCTTTCATACTGTGAATGACGTGTATACAAAGACATTTGGTTCTGGCGAAAACCCTAAGTTTCTTTACGACGAAAAAAAGCTTACGGAAGAACAGTTTGCTGAATTGTTTATAGTGGAGGCTCATGATGGACTGATAGATGGTAACGATTATTATACAGATTTCTATCTGAAGCCGACCGGTATTGAACCGCTTACATTTGTGAACAACATGGTCACGGCAACACTGACTTCGGACGTTTCGGCAACTGTTTCGGCAACTGTTGGCGAGCCTGGAACGCCTGATTATAACCTTGTTGTGGTCTGGGGAAAGACTAACGGCGGTAAAAAGGTCGAGGACTGGGAGAATGCGATAGACCTTGGCGTCGCGAGCGAGAATCAGGCGATTGCGCAGGCGATAGCGCTCGAATATGGATACGCCTACTTGTATGGAATTGCAGCAACGAACGAGAATGGGACCATCTGGGCGACGCCTAATCCGGCGAGTTTCTTTGCGATGCAGAACGAGCCGTCTTCTCCGACCAATGTTTGGACCGGAGCGGTGTCAACGGATTCCCGAGTGGCAGGAAACTGGTCGCTTGGTCATGTTCCAGAGGCAACCGAATACGTATATGTTATTGACCGTCTGCACAATGTCAAGTTGGACTGGTATCCTGAAACTGGTTCGGATAAAGTCGCTGGCTGGATTCAGCCTGATGCGTTTAGCAGCATCAAACACCAGGTGGTGTTTCACACAACGGCGTCGGCACCTCTGACCGTGACCGGCGATGTCGAATTGGGCGGCGGGTCCTGGACGCACGGCGGACCTTCGGACACGCCCGCGGAAATGGTGAATGTCGTCGTCGGCGGCAGCATGACGGTCGGAGCCAATGCGCGAATTATCGTTGGCACAAGCCTGAACGGAGACGAAAACGACGGTAGGTCGCGCGGGTATACGGCGGAACATGGTCTGGGCTATTTGCGCGAGGCGGGTGGTTCCTATGCCGGTGAAGGTGGACACATTGCGACTGCCACTGGATTTGTTTCCTACGGATCAATCCTTAATCCTATCTCCTATGGTTCTGGCGGACATGGAGACAATATATTCTATGCCGGCGGCGGCGTCATTAAGCTTTCCGTCGCAGGCGCTCTTTCCGTAAATGGCGCGATTCTTTCTCGAGGATTTGGTTATCCACTTTACGGAGACGGTCTCGGAGGTGCGGGATCGGGTGGTTCGATAAACATACAAGCGGGAACATTGTCCGGCACCGGAACGATTGATGCGAACGGAGGACGTCGTGGATTGTATGGAACCGGCTCAGGCGGTCGCATCAAGATTGCGCTGACGACTTCTGGGGCATCCTTTAATGGATTCGAAGGAACGATTGAAGCCGTAGGTGGGTCGATGCAGGATGCAGGAGAGGCAACCGCGTTTGACGTGACTCCTGCAGCAGCCGGCACAGTGTGCCTCCAGTCGGTTGGTTCTGCTCCGATTGTTAAGGTGCACAATGTTTGGCGATATGGCGATGTTGATCAGGAATGGCGTGTTGCCACAAACTCAGCTGCTATTCCTTCCGCAACCCATCTTCCGGCGATGCAGAACGGCGATACCGCTGCGTCCCTCAAGACGACGAAGTGGGAGCTTTCCGGGCACGGCTCGATCAGGCTTACCGCCGATGTCCTCGTCGAGTCGCTTGAACTCGCAGACGACGAAGGCGACCAGTGTGTCTATGCAGAAGGTCACACCCTTACCGTCCGTCAGTTGTTCATCGACGGCGTGAAGCTTCCGAGCGGAACATACACTGCATCCAACACGAGCTGGGTGAAGGGCGATGGCTCCGTTATCTCCTCCGGAAAGGGACTTTCCATCATCATCAGGTAATCCCTGTTCTGCGAGACGCGTGATTGCCGCCTCGCGATATTGACAGAAGGGCGCGGGTTTGGGCCGAATAAGGCTGTCCCGCGCCCTTGCTGTGCCGTGTCCTCAATTTGATTGCGATTTTTGGTATAATCTCCGCAATGAAAGGAATACGCCATGTCGTCGGTTCTTGACAAGAGAGTTTGCGCGCAACGCATACGCGCCATGATGACGTTCGCTCCTCTGCTGCTCGCGGCGTCCGCGTTGCTTCCAACGGCATCCTTCGCCCATGAGCCGGATAACATCCAGCCCGCGGAGTATCATCCGAAGCGCGCCTGGATGTGGCGCCGCAGCGGATCGAACGGCGACGCACCGTTCAGGGACGGCGTCGTGGAGCTGCGGCACAACGACGCGCAGGACTGGTCGCTCAACTGCTTTTCGCGGATGGACGCAAGGGCGGGCGACCATTTCGTCTTCGAGTTCGACTCCGCTAAAATCGACGGGCCGGACGGCACGATCCGCCCCTGCGTCGTGACGCGCCGCGCGGACGGCGAAGTGGCGAACTGGGCGTTCGCGTCCGTCGCCGTGAAGCCGGGCGAACACGGCCGCACCGAATTCGTCGTGCCGTACGGCGTCGCGTCCGTCGAGCCGCGCTTCATCGGCGAGGGACCTGTTGCGGCGAAACTCTCTGGCATCGTGGTGCGCAGGCTCGGCAACGTCATAGGCAAGGGCGTCGGATGCGACTCGCCGTTCCTGACGTTTTCGGATGGCACGCTCGAGGCGTCCGTCTCGCCGCGCGACGCGTCGCTTACGGTG
>JAEEOY010000085.1 GCA_016284515.1 Kiritimatiellia bacterium
ATGTTGGCGATCGGCGAGCGCTTCTGCTGCGCGGGAGACTTCGCGTCCCCGGCGCGGATCGCGGGAGCGCCGCCCTGCGGCGCGGCGGAGCCGAGCCCGAGGTCCACCGGACCTCCCACGGGCGCGGCGCGCACTGGCGCTGCCGGAGGCGGAGGCGGCGGAGGCGGCGGCGGAGCGCTCTCGCCCTCCTTGACGACGGTTATCTTGGTCGAGCCGACCTCGATCATGTCGCCTAGGGCAAGCTCGCGCGAGTCGGACCCGAGCTGCGTTCCGTTGACGAATGTTCCGTTCGCGCTAGCGAGGTCGGTCAGGCGAAGCCCCTCCTCGCCCGACTGCTCGAAGAGGCAGTGGTTGCGGGACAGCTCCTCGTCCGGCAGATGGACGTCGTTGGAAGACGACCGGCCGAGCCTAACCCCGCCGGCGCCGACCTGGAAGCGCGTGCCCTGCATGGGGCCGGACACGATCAGCAGTTCTGGACGTTTTGACATGTCTTTTCCGTTTCCTTAAAGCATTCCCTTCATGGCCTGGGACAGCACCGGGCCGAGAAGAATGATGAACACAGCCGGGAAGATGCACAGCATCAGAGGGCCAAGCATCTTCGTCGGAGCCTCGTGCGCCAGCTTCTCCGCGCGGTCGAAGCGGCGGCTCCGCAGCTGCTCCGACTGGATGCGCAGTATCGCGCCGATCGACACGCCGAGTTCGTCGGCCTGGATGAGCGCGAACGCGACGGACTTGAGATCGCTCTGCCGCACGCGGTCCGCCATGTTGCGGAGCGCCTCGCGGCGCGACGAGCCGACCTGTATCTCCTTCGTCATGCGGAGCAGCTCCTCGTTGAGCGGATCGAGCTTTCTCGACTGGCAGTTGCGCTGCAGCGCGCTGATGAAGTCCATGCCGGCCTCAACCGAAAGCGTCAGGATGTCGAGCACAAACGGAAGCGCCTTCATGATCGCGAGGTGCCGCTTCTTGAGAGAGCTCCTGAGCCACATCATCGGCTGGACGTAGAAGAGGAAGAAGCCGAATATGCTGAGCGGAACGAGCCCGTCCGCAAAAGGCGAACCCGGGAGCGCCGCTCCTAGAAGCGCAACGAGAAGCGTCCACGCCGTGCCGAGGACGATCGGACAGAGAATCTTGAGCGCGACGAACTCGCGGCCCGAGAGAAGCCCCTCGAACCCGGCCGCGACGAGCATCCAGTCCGCCGTCTCGATCTGCTTCGCGAACATCGGCTTCGACACGAGCTTGTCGAGGTTGCCGACGAACGGCAATAGCATCTTGAAGACGATCGGAATCGACCTCTCCTGACGACGACCGTCGGCGAGCGTCACGTACGTGACGTCCTTCGCGACCTCCGCCGCGTACCACGCTATCCCTGCCGCGCAAAGCGTCCAGAAGACGATTGCGGCCATGCTGAACAACGACTGCATCCACTCTCCCCGGAGGCACCGACGCGGCCACCACGGACGCGCCTAACTCCGCTTTGTTGTAAATTATACCAAAACGATGCGAATCGCGCCACCATCAACCGCGGGAGATGTCACTCGAGGATCAGGTCGCCGACGTGGTCGAGGTCCTTGGTGTGCGGACCCGAGAACCATCCGCTGAAGCCGATGCGCCCTTCGCCGTCGTCCTCGTTGAGGATCATCGAAAGCCCGAGGTCCGCCCCGCTCCGCGGACGGAACGGCGCAAGGCACTTCCACGGAACCGCCACCTCGTAGCGGCGCGAGCCGCCGCCGAGCCGCTTCTCCGCAAGCTTCCACGGCGCGCGCCCCTCGCTGACGCTCGGATGCGCCGTCAGGTAGCAGAACGCCTCAGGCCCAGCAGGCGTCACCGCGCAGCCGTAGTCGTACTTCCCGGACTTCTCGGCGCTGTCGCGCATCGGATCGAACAGGAACTGAAGTCCGTCCTGGTTCCATAGGTTCGCCCCCGATATCGGCGCGTGATAGACATCGTCCTTCACGTCCACGAGGAGGTACAGGCATTCCTCGTCCCATGCCGCCTTCCATGTGCAGGAAAGGTCGTCGGCACACTTCCACGCCGGCTTGTCCTTCCCGTAGCGCATCGCCTCCGCGGCGGATGCGCCGATGCGCTCCACAGGCGCTTCCTTCCAGAAAGCCTCGTCGCCGAATCCGTCGATCTTCACCGCGCCCTTCGCACGCACCGCCTTCGCGAAGCCTCCGACGTAGCGCTCCGTCACGGCCTTGTGCCCCTGGTCGTCGACGACCGTCGTCCGGACCCTGTAGATCGTCTGCGGCTCGAATTCCGCTATGCGCGCGTCAGCCTTCGCCGTCGCCCCGGGCGCAATCGTGGCGCGTCCCTCGTTCTGTCCCTTCAGGTAGGCGGAAGACGCCCCGCCTTCGTTGAGGCGGAAGGTCCCGTCCGCGATCTTCCACGCGCCAGCGATCTCGACCGTCCACGTGACGTCCTTCGGCTCCGTCGCATTGTTGACGAACTCGGACACGACACCAGGCTCTCCCGCGGCGTTGCGCGGAGCGGCGACGGTCTTCACCCCGATCGGACTCATTATCGGCATCGAGAGTATGATCTCGGCGCACGGCACACCATCCGCAAGACGCTGCACCATCACGCGTCCCGTGCGCGCCTCCGTCGCCTTCGGCGCGGTCACGGTCATCACTACGTCCTTTCCGCTCTGCGCGAACTTCGCCTCCCAGCGCGGAGGAAGCTTCGCGCGGAGATCGGCGGCGCGGAGGTTCGGACCCGCAACGACGACCTTGCGGCTCGCGCCCTTGAGAATCGAGACGTTCTGCTTGGGATCGACCGAAATCGACGCGGGCGCGTGCTTCTTCGAGAGCTTCTTCGCGCTATCGCGGTAGCGAAGCATCACGGGTTCGCCCGAGATGCCGAGCGTCACCATTCCGCCGGCGGCGGCGATCTTCTCCTTCGAGCCGTCGACGCGCGTCAGGACGATGTCCTTTGCGGTCGGAAGCGATATGCCGCGGTCAACGCGCTCGCCCTCCTTCCAGACGACGAGGAACGAGTCGCCTTCGGCGTCGCGGAAGAGATACGTCTGGACGCCGTCCTCGTGCTGCACCTCGTCGACGACCTTCTTGACGGTCACGTTGTTGATCATCGTGTAGTACATGATCGCGTCCAGACGCGGGTTGTAGAGGCAGTACTGGCAGTCGAACGTGTTGTGGCAGTCTCCGCCCGTTCCGCGCGCCTTGCCTTCCCCGTCCGGATACTGTATCGTGAACCAGCTGACGCTCGCTCCGCCCTCGGCGAAGAACGCGGTGATCTTCTTCACGACCTCCTGCGCGACGGCATAGCGCGTCTGGCCCTGGGAGTTGAGACCGAGCTCCGTGCACCACACCGGCCTCTCGCACCCGTACTTCCTGCCCATCTCCCTGTAGCGGCGCACGGCCTGGCGCACGTTCTCGTACGTCTCGTAGACGTGGAAGTCGTAGACGTCGCACCACTTGCCGAAGCCCTCCTTGAAAAAGCAGTCGAGCGCGGGCACGGACGTCGCGACGACGGTGATGTCCGGCTTCGCCGCATGCGCCGCCTTGTAGACCTGCTCGTAGGCCTCGACCTTCTCCTTCGCCTTCTCAGGCTTCTCGTTCGGCTCGTTGCCCTGGCAGATGAACCAGAACTTGTCGTCTTTGTGCTTCGAGACTAGGTCGAACGTCTCCTTGTACACCTTCTCGGGCGTCGTGTTCTTCCATCCATTCCGCTCCACCTCGCAGGCGAATCCGCCCGTGTACCAGTTGTCGCCCAGCGACTCGACGTAGTTCCATCCGCTGTCGCCCCAGAGCCCGATGTTGCGGTGTCCGATTCTGTCCGCAAGCTCGAAGTACTCGCGGATGCGGCTGTCCCAGTTGCGAATCTGGAACGGAATGTCCTTCGCCGGATACTTCTTCGACTCTGGCGCGGGCAGACGCGCGAAGCCAGAGCGCTCCGTCGCCTCCGCAAATCCCTTCGGCGCGACCTTTACGTGCAGCTCGTGATACTTCCCGACATCGACGGCGGTCTTCGGCACCGAATACGTCCCCGCATAGCGTACGCCTCCGTTGGATCCGCGAACGCGCGCAAGCTTTACCTCCGCCGGCGCAAGCGCCTCCGCGCCCCAGTAGTCGCGCACGCTCACGAGCGCCGTGCGGGAATCTGCGGGAAGCGGCTTCAGCGTCTGAACCGAGATCTCGAAGTCCATCGTCTCGTCCGGAAGGAAGAGGTGCCCGTTCGTCTTCTTCTTTCCGTCCACGGTCTTGCGTCCGTCGATGAGGATGCGGTCGACGATCTTGTCTGCCTTCTTCCGCTCGACAGGCGCCGCGGAGACGTCCTTGAACGAGCAGGTCCCGTGTGTCTTGTAGTACGCAGCCGCAAAGCGCGCCTTCACGGTGCCGGACGGGAACTCGAATTCGCGCGTGACCTTTCGCCAGTTCTTCTCCCCGCACTGGTCGACGAGGTCGAAGCGCGAAAGGCGCTTGCCCGCTCCGTCGAGGCAGTCCACGTGCAGCCGCGCGCAGAAGCTGTTGTCGGGCGAATGGAGCGCGCTCTTCACGGTCGCAGAGACACTCCACGGTCCGTCGCACGCGGCGAACTCGGACCCCGTCCAGGCGCATTCCTTGTGCGCGATGAGCTCGTCCTCCGTGAGGGACATCGCGAGCTCGCCCTTTCCGCCGAAATTCTCGCTGTACGGTTTTGCAGACGCCCTTGCGGAGTCCTTCGAGAAGATCGTCACGCCGGAGAAGAGGAACTCGCCCCTCTTCGGCTCGCCGAGCACGTGGCGTCCGGCGATTATGTAGAAGCCCTTTATCGGCTGATGCCACTTCGAGTCGTTCGCGCCGCCCCACTTCTCGTAGCGCCCAACGAAGTCGAGTGCGTCCGAGGTGCCGACGCTGTCGAAGTACCGCAGCACGGGGAAGACGACGCGCTGCCATTCGCCCGAGGGGGCGATCTTAAGCGGAAGCTGATGGCACTGCCCCGTCCCGTCGATGAGGCGCAGCGTGAAGCCGTCAGCGCCCTTCGGGCCCTTCACCCACAGGGAAACGGTGTCGATGTCCACAGGATCGATCCTGCATCCCATCTGCACGTACGCGCCGCCGCCGGTGAAGTCCGCCGCGAGCCTCAGCGCCGGACGCCTCTGCGCCTCGACGTCCTCCGCCGCATCAAGCGATCCCTTCGCGCCGGGGAACTCCTCTCCGCGTCCGAACGACCATCCGAACATCGGTTCGTCTCCGTCGATCAGCGGCACATCCGCCGCGGATACGGCGAGCGGCGCGATGAACAGTGCGGACACTAGTGCGGCGATTGTTGTCTTCATGAGTCGGTGCTCCTTTCGGTTTATGCCGCAATTCTACCAAAATCCCGACGCGCGCGCCACACCGGCGCGCGACTTTTCCAACAAGATAAAAACGACCTTTCGGACAACCACGCGCCTACGCGCGGCCAGACGGACGCGCGGAGCCGCGGTATGCGCTGGAGCCGGAGCGCGCGAGGCGGTAGCTCATCATGCGCGGAGAGAGCCCGAGCTCCTTCGCTGCCTCGGCGTGGTTTCCGCCGTGGCGCGCGAGCGCATCGTCGAGGATGCGCCGCTCAAAAGCGGCGATCTGCTCGTCGAGCGTGAGCGACGTGCTGGCGCCGAACGGGTCTTCGCGGAACTCGTCGACCTGAAGCGCCTCCGGGAGGTTGTAGGTGTGCACGATCTCGTCGCGCGCGGTGAGGACAGCCCTCTCGACGCAGTTCTCGAGCTCGCGCACGTTACCGGGCCATGAATACGCCTTGAGCGCGTTGAGCGCGGGGACGGAGAACTGCGTGACGTTCTTCTCGTACTTGATGCGCATCTTCGCGAGGAAGCTCTGCGCAAGGAGTATCACGTCGTCCGATCGGTCGGCGAGCCTCGGAAGCGAAATCGGGAACACGGAGAGTCGGTAGTAGAGGTCCTCGCGGAAAAGCTTCTTGGCCATCAGCTCCTCGAGGTTGCGGCTCGTCGCGGCGATAAACCTGACGTCGCTCCTCAACGTCTCGTTCGAGCCGACGCGCGAGAAGGTGCGCTCCTGAAGGAAGCGGAGCAGCTTCACCTGCACGGGTATCGTCAGATCGCCTATCTCGTCGAGGAAGAGCGTTCCTCCGTCCGCCGCTTCGGCGCGGCCGATTCGCCGCTCGCGCGCGTCCGTGAACGCGCCCTTCTCGTGTCCGAAAAGCTCCGACTCCACCAGCGCCTCGGGAAGCGCCGCGCAGTTGAGGACGACGAACGGACGGTCCTTGCGCTGCGAAAGCCCCTGTATCGCCTGGGCGACGAGCTCCTTGCCCGTTCCGCTTTCGCCGCGTATGAGCACCGTCGCGCCGCTCGGCGCGACCTGTCGGATCTGCTCGTAGACGGCGCGCATCTCCGGGCAGTTGCCGATGATGCGTCCCGGGGTCTCCTTAACCATGTCCCTGAGCACCCGATTTTCCTTGACGAGCGCCTCGCGCTCCGCATCCTCCTCGCGGCATACGAACGCCGCCTCCGCGACGAGGTTGGCGATTATCTCGAGGAGCTCCACGTCGCGGGCGAGCGCCGTGGTCTCGCCAGTCATCGCGCGGTCCGCCGAAAGCGTGCCGATTATCTGTCCGCGGTGGACGAGCGGAACGCACACGAATGAAAGCGCCTCGTCGGAGCCGCGGGACTTCGTGCGGTTGAGGAAGCGCTTGTCCTTCCTCACGTCGCACACGACCTCGGCCCTGCCCGTCTTGGCGACAAGTCCTGTGATGCCCTCGCCGAGCCTGTAGCGCCCGAGCGCGCGCTCCTCGGAGTTGAGTCCGCTCGTCGACGCCACAATCTTTAGCTCGTCGCCCTCGAGGAGCGTAAACGTCCCGCGAAGCATCCCCATGCTTCTCTCGAGGATCTCAAGTGCGTCTTCGAGCAGGCGGCGGACGTTTCGTTCGCGCGCGACGGCGGAGGCGATCTCCCTAAGGACGGATATCTCCGCCTCGACGCGTTCGTGTCTTTTTTCTGAATCCTTCATCTGCAGTATCTATACCCTTCGTATTCCCCCGTCAGTACTTGAATCCCTCTATGACCGTCTGCTTCACGCGCTTGGACTGGCGCGGATAGTCGAGGGTGTAGTGGAGCCCACGGCTCTCGTGCCGCTTCTGCGCGCACTTCACGATGAGCTCTGCGCAGACAGCCAGGTTCCTCAGCTCGAGCGTGTCGGGCGTCACGAGGTACCTGAAGTAGTATTCGCGTATCTCCTTGCGGAGCGTCTTGATGCGGTGCGCGGCGCGCGCGAGGCGCTTGTTCGTGCGCACGATGCCGACGTAGTCCCACATGAGGCGGCGTATCTCGTCCCACATGTGCGAGACAAGCACAGCCTCGTCCGGCGGCACGGCTGACCCGATGCGCCACGCCGGGATCGCCGGGGCTTTCTTCCTTCTGCCGGCGCCCCACCTGTCGGGATGCGCGGCGAGGCGCGCGGCGCAGAGGCGCGCGCAGACGAGCGCCTCCATCAACGAGTTGGACGCGAGGCGGTTCGCCCCGTGGAGTCCGGTCGAGGCGCACTCGCCTATTGCCGAAAGCCCCGGGATCGACGTCACGCCGTCGCTCGTCGCCTTGATGCCTCCGCATGTGTAGTGCGCGGCGGGGACGATCGGAATGAGGTCCTTCGCCATGTCGATGCCGAACTCCATGCACTTGTGGTAGATGTTCGGGAAGCGGTTCATCAGGTACGCGCGGCCTTTCTTCCTGATGTCGAGGTACATGCAGTCGTCGCCCGTGCGCTTCATCTCGGAGTCGATCGAGCGCGCCACGATGTCGCGCGGCGCGAGGCTTCCGCGCGGATCGTACTTCTTCATGAACTCCCTTCCGTGCCTGTCGACTAGAACTGCGCCTTCGCCGCGCACGGCCTCGGATATGAGGAAGCGCCTGGCCTGCGGATGGAACAGGCACGTAGGATGGAACTGGATGAACTCCATGTTCTCGATCTTCGCGCCCGCGCGCCACGCGAGGGCGATTCCGTCGCCAGTAGCGGAGTCTGGATTGCACGTGTAGAGATAGACCTTGCCGCATCCGCCTGTCGCGAGAATCGTGTTCGGTGAGCGCACGGCATATATCTCGCCCGTCGGCTTGTCGAGGACGTAGGCACCGATGCAGCGGTTCTGGCCCTTGAGGCCGATGCGCTTGGTCATTACGAGATCGATGACGACCGTGTTCTCCCTGACGTCTACCGGCGCGCGCTTGACGCGGCGAATCATGGCCGCCTCGCACTTCTCGCCGGTTATGTCGCCGGCGTGGAAGATGCGCCGCGCGCTGTGTCCGCCCTCGCGCGTCAAGTCCCACGAGCCGTCGCCCTTCTTCGTGAACTTCACGCCGCAGTCGATGAGGTCCTGGATCCCCTCAGGCGCATGCTCGCATATCTCGTGGACGACCTGGCTTCTTCCGAGCCACGCGCCGGCGATCATCGTGTCGCGCGCATGGCGGTCGAACGTGTCCGTAGGATCGGCCACGCAGCATATCCCGCCCTGGGCGAAGTTGGAGTTGCAGTCCTGTAGCCGTCCCTTCGACACGACGACGACCTTGCCGTAGCTCGCAAGGTGAAGCGCGCTCATGAGTCCGGCCATCCCCGTGCCGACGACGAAATAGTCGCAGTCAACGATTTTCATATGTGGAGATTATACCAAAAATCGGGGCACCGTGACTCGCGCAGGAGCAACCGCCGCACAAAAGCCGCGCCAGCCCCGCGATCAGCGGGAGGTCCGCCCGGCGCCCTTGACGCCCTCCCACCACAGCTTGCCGCCGACCTTGATGTAGCACTTGTTGAGGTCGATGGTGCCGTTGAACGGAAGCCTAAGCCCGCGGCATGTGCCAAGCTGCAGCTTCGTACCGCCGAAGACGGGGGTCTTGTTCTGAAGCCGCTTGACGACGACCCAGCCGCCGCGCCACTCGGACCAAGTATACTCCTTGCCGTCCCACGCGCACTTGATGCGGTAAGTCTCAGTGGGCTTGAGCTGGATGGTGGTCGGTGTTCCGGGAGATATGTCCCAGGCAGCTCCGGAAGCCGACATATAGGCATACAACGTCGACCTGATGATAAAGAACGGCATAATACCGTTTACCTTGCCCCCTACGCTGCCGAAGACGCAGGCCTTTTCGACAGGTCCCACGGGCATTGTGAACTCGACGACGATCTCGAAAGGCGCCTCGCCCGGGATGAAGTCGCCGTCGATGAGCGCATATGACCCCGGCGTGAATTCGGACAGCACGCCCTTGTTCTGCTTCACGGTGTGGCCGACGAGCTTGACTCCCGTGAAGCGCGCGGACTCCGCGGCGGTCCTGCGCGAGGACGAATGCTGGGGCTCCGGCTGCTCCGGCTCCGCCACTGCCTTAACCTCCTGGATCCTGCGCTCGGCCTGGACTTTCTGGAGTCCGCTCAGCGCCGGAAGCGCCTTCTCGTAGAGCGCCGCGGCGTGGTAATGGAACGAGGGGACGATCTTCGCGTCCCTCTTCGACGGCTCGGCGTTCCACCATGCTTCCGCAACCGGCGCGGCGCCATCGTCATTTTCAAGGGCGAGCTCCATCTCGGCGGCCTTCGCGATCGATGGGACGCCGCACTTCGCGAAGTGCGGGAGCGCTTTCGGCCAGTCGCCAAGCGCCACATACGCCGCGGCGAGGCGAAAGTTCACCGAGTCGGCGTCAGGATCCTTCTCAAGCTGCGACTGAAGCTTCGCTATCTGCGACTGCGCCGCGGCACGGTCCTTCGCATCCCTGAGGCGCGCGCGCAGCGACGGCGCGGACTTCATGGAGACGAAGTAGAGCGACCTCTCGAGTATCTCGGCGAGGGCTGAAGGCGGAATGTCCGGAACCGCGGCAACGAGCGCGTCAAGCGCCTCCTCGGCCGAAGCATAGTCGGCGTCGCGCATGTAGAGCGTGAAGGCGTTGCGGGCGAGCATCATCTTCGCGGCGGGAGATTCCGCCTGCGCGCACAGCTCCATCGCCGACTTCGCGACGTCGGACCGCGACTTCTTGCCGAGCTTCATCGCGTCCATATCCGGCTTCATCAGGTCTTCTACGACGGGCTTTACGTCGTCGAGCTCCTTCTCGCTGGGCATGCCAAGGGCTACGCCGGAGAGAAGAAGCGCAAGAATCGCAAGCGAAGTGACTTGTATTTTCATGACTACGGACGTTCCAGCCCACAGCGAGCCGAAATTATTGCCGAATATTCTAGCCAATTAGGTGCTGAATGTCAATGGCTAGCCGTCACGAAAGAAGGGACGCAAGGTCTTCCGCCGTGAGCTTCTCCATGACCGCCTGGTCCGTCGTGGAGACCGTTGCGGCAATCACGGCCTGCTTCCTGCGCTGCAGCGCAAGGACCTTCTCCTCGATCGAGCCGGACGCGATCATCTTCATGACGTAGACCGTCTTCTTCTGTCCGATGCGGTGCGCACGGTCCGTCGCCTGGTCCTCGACTGCCGGATTCCACCACGGATCGTAGTGGATCACCATGTCCGCGCCCGTCAGGTTGAGACCCGTGCCGCCCGCCATCAGCGAGATGAGGAACACGGGGATCTCCGGCGTGCGGTTGAACCTGTTGCACTCCCCGAGGCGGTCCTTCGTGGAGCCGTCGAGGTAGCAGAACGGCACCCCGCGCTTCCCGAGCTCCTCCGAAATCGCCTTGAGCATCTTCACGAACTGCGAGAAGACGAGTATCTTGTGCCCGCCCTCTATCGCGCTCTCGAGCTGCTCAAGAAACGCCTCGAGCTTCGCGCGAGAGGCGATCTGCCTGAGCTTCATGAGCATCGCGAGGATCTCGAACTTGGACTTCGCAAGGCCCTTCGAGCGGATCATGTCCCCGGCGAGGCGGCGCGTCTTCGCGAGCGCGTCGTTGTACTCGCGCTGCGCGTCTTCGTCCATCGGACAGTACGAGACCTTCACAATCTTGTCCGGGAGGTCCTTCGCGACGGACTTCTTGAGCCTCCTGAGAATGAACGGATGAAGCTTTCGCTTGAGCCTCGCCTGCGCCTCCTCGCCCGCCGAGCCGCCTTCCGCTATCGGATCCTCGTATCCGCACTTGAAGGTCTCGTAGTCGCCGAGATAGTCAGGCATCAGGAAGTCGAATATTGACCAGACGTCCGCCACGGAGTTCTCGACCGGCGTGCCTGTGAGGACGAGTCGCCGCTCGGCGTCCAGCATCTTCACCGCTTTCGCGTTCTTCGTCTGGCGGTTCTTTATGTGCTGCGCCTCGTCGAGCACGACGGCGGAGAAGCGGCGTCCGTAGTACGCATCCTCGAAGTCGCGCTGAAGAAGCGCGTAGGACGTCACCACGACGTCGGCCTTCGGAATCGACGCGAAGACGTCAGCACGGTCCGGACCGGACACGACGAGCACCTTCAGCCACGGCGTGAACTTCTTCGCCTCCGCCTCCCAGTTGCGCACGAGCGAGGTGGGGCACACGATCAGAGCCGTCCCGCGCTCGCCATCCGCCATCTTCCGGCCAAGCGAAAGCCATGTAAGCGTCTGAAGCGTCTTGCCGAGTCCCATCTCGTCTGCAAGAAGTCCGCCAAGCCCCGACCTCTCAAGGAAGCTCATCCAGTAGACTCCCTGCTTCTGGTAAGGACGGAGAACGTTCTCCAGCGGACCCAAGTCTACGGGCTCGAATTTCGCGTTCCCCTCGCGGTTGCGCACCGCCGCAGTAGCGCGCCAGTTCCGCGCCTCCACGTCGTCCAGATCGACGCTGTCGAGGAGATCGAGCGACGCCTTGACGTACGGGGCGTGCACCGCGGAGACGCGGAACCATCCCGCCGGCGCGCCGTTCTGCGAAGTCGCGCAGTCGCGGAAGACCGCGTGCATCGCCTCGATCGCGGTGTTGTCCAGAAGGACGACCTCTCCGTCCTTCATGATGTATCCGTCGCCCCTGTTCAGAGCTGCCTGAATCTCGACGGGCGAGACGTCCCTGCCCATCGCGTCGAACTTGTACGAGACGTCGAACGCGCCGCCTGGCGCGTCGCGAACCGTCACCACGGGCACGACGGACGGCATGGAGTCCGTAAGCTCCATCAGCTTGTCCGCAAGGTCCACGCGCCATCCGCGGCGCCTGAGCGCCGGAAGCCCCGCGCCGAGGAAGTCGAGCACCTTCTGCGGATCGACGAGATAGAGGCGCATGTCCCCTTCCCTGTAGCCCTGCTCGAAGCCCCACTTCTCGACAGCCGCGACGGCGGCGCGCTCCGCCTTCATGGACCTGACGCGCCGGACGAGCGGATCGTCCGGATCCGGCAGTCGCACCGTCGTCGGACTCTGCACCGAGCACGCGGGGAACTCAATCTCGCCGTAATGCGCGTCGATCTCGATGGAAAGCGACGCACGCGAGCCCAGGACGAACGCAGTGAACTTCGGCCTGGCCTCGACTTCGATGAAGTCTTCTTCGGCCGGCTCCTCTTCGGAAGGAGAATCCGCTCCACCGCGCTGCCGTCGTGGCAGCTCCTCCTCTTCGTCCATCTCCGAGACGTTGAGCGCGAGCCCAACCGCGACGACGTGCGGACACACCATTCCGTAGCGGCGGTTCGTGTCGCACGGACAGTGCGACTCGATGCGTCCGCCCGGCTTCAGGGAGAACGAGAGGGGCATCTCCCATCCAGTCGGCTGCGCTATCTTACCGCGTACCTCAAGCTTGTCTTCGTCGTATTCGTACTCCGTGACGCCGCCGGCGTTGACGATGGCCAGCGCCTGGTTGAAGACGTCGGAACCTCCCCACGCGATAAGCTCTTCCCTGGTGATTCCGGACTTTACCATCGCGGAATCACGGAACTTTCACGGGATTGAAGTCCTCGTTCCAGGGAAGGCCCTGCTTGTTGAGCTCCGCCATGAACGGATCCGGGTCGAACTCCTCGCAGGTATGGACGCCCTTCGTCGTCCACTTGCCCTCGAGGAACATCTTCGCGCCGATCATCGCGGGAACGCCCGTCGTGTAGCTGATCGCCTGAGAGCCGACTTCGGCATAGCACTCCTGGTGGTCGCAGACGTTGTAGACGTAGTAGTCCACCGGCTTGCCGTCCTTCATTCCGTGGAAAATGCAGCCGATGTTCGTCTTGCCCTTCGTGCGCGGACCGAGCGTCGCGGGATCGGGCAGAAGCGCCTTCAAAAACTCGATCGGGA